>JAEEIN010000060.1 GCA_016281385.1 Lachnospiraceae bacterium
CATTTTGAGTACATTCTGGTTGATTCGGAACTTGAAGCCCTGGTTTTGGAAAATAATCTTATCAAAGAATACAATCCCAAATACAACACTCTTTTAAAAGATTCAAAAACCTATCCATATATCAAAGTTTCCGTAAACGAAGCCTATCCCCGTATCACAATGGTGCGAAAACCCGGCAAGGACAAGGCGAAGTATTACGGCCCCTACACCAGCGCTCAGGCGGTGGGTGACATCATCGAACTTCTCAATTCCACATATATGTTAAGGACCTGCAACAAGAAAGTGGCCTACGGTACAAGTGTGGACAGGCCATGCCTGAATTATCACATGAAGCGCTGTACCGCCCCTTGCAGCGGAAACGTTACGGAGGAAGAATACAGAAAGAACGTGGATCTTGCCGTTGATTTTCTTAACGGAAACGACAGGACCATAATAAAGAATCTGAAGGCGAAGATGGAAGCGGCTTCCGAGGAAATGGATTTCGAAGAGGCCATAAGGTACAGGGAACTCATCGAAAGCGCAAAAAGAATAATCGAGCGCCAGAAGATCACCGACAACGGCTTTGAAGACCGCGACATAATCGGTGAAGCCCATGACGAGCACGACGCTGTGATACAGGTTTTCTTTATCCGAAACGGCAAGATGATAGGAAGGGAACATCATTTTATTTCCGAGATCGAAGGCATGGAAAGCCCGGAGATCGTAAGCGAGTTCATAAAGCGTTATTACACCGGGACTCCCTATATCCCCTCAACCGTGATGCTTCCCATTGAGATCGAGGATTCATCCGTGATAGAGGAGTGGCTGGCAGCCATCCGCGGCGGTTCCTGCAAGATCGTAACTCCCAAGATCGGACAAAAAGAAAAGCTTGTGGAGCTTGCCACAAAGAACGCTGAGCTTGTTCTTTCTCAGGACAAGGAGCGTATAATCTCCGAAGAAAGAAAAACAAAGGGCGCGTTGCGGGAGCTGGCGCAGCTTCTTGACATGGAAGGCTTAAACCGCCTTGAAGCCTTTGATATATCCAACACCAACGGATTTGAAAATGTGGGCTCCATGGTTGTTTTTGAAGGGGGAAAGCCGGTAAAGGGCGATTACAGGAAGTTTAAGATAAAGTCCGTTGAAGGTCCGGACGATTATTCCTGCATGTACGAGGTGCTTTCGAGACGCTTTGTTCATGGATTTGAGGACAGAAAGAAACTGGCGGAAGGCAATCTTGATGAAAAGTACGGCAGCTTTTCAAGATTTCCCGATCTGATACTTATGGACGGCGGAAAGGGCCAGGTCAATGTCTGCCTGAGGGTCCTTAAAGAACTCAATGTGAGCATCCCTGTATGCGGAATGGTAAAGGACGACAATCACCGCACCAGAGGCCTGTACGTCGACGGAGTGGAGATCCCCATAGACAAGCACAGTGAAGGCTTTAAGCTCATAACAAGGGTTCAGGACGAGGCTCACCGCTTTGCCATTGAATATCACAAGAGCCTGCGTGAAAAGAAGCAGACCCATTCGATATTCGAAGATATCCCGGGTGTTGGTCCGAAGCGCAGAAGGGCACTGATGGCGGCATATGAATCCGTTGATGACATAAAGAACGCTTCTGCCGAAGAAATAGCGGATAAGACGGGAATTCCGTTAAATACCGCGGAGGAAATTTACAAATATTTTCATCCCTCACTTTAAAAAGTGACGGAGTTTGTGATACACTCAAAGTTAGGGTAAAAACTACATAATCGTAAAGGAGACAATATGGCATCAGTTAAGCTTCA
This sequence comes from Lachnospiraceae bacterium, assembly GCA_016281385.1. Lineage (GTDB taxonomy): Bacteria > Bacillota > Clostridia > Lachnospirales > Lachnospiraceae > UBA1258. The sequence goes on from JAEEIN010000060.1 coordinate 1,767, forward strand.
GGATATCGTCGAGAAGATGAAACTCGAAAATCTGACTCCCGACATCGATATCTCCAACATCAAGATAACTCAGCCCGATATCAACAGACCGGCGCTTCAGATCGCAGGCTATTTTGAGCACTTCGACGCGACACGTCTTCAGATCATCGGATTCGTTGAATATACCTATATGGAGGGAATGGCCGTAAAGAAAAAGAAGGAGATCTACCAGAAGCTCCTTGAAGGTGACATCCCCGCCATTGTTTTCTGTCGTGAGCTGATGCCCGACAATATCTTTATGGAGACCGCGATCAAGAACAACGTTCCTCTGTTCATGACCAAGAAATCCACTTCCGATTTCATGGCCGAGATCATCAGATGGTTAAACGTAAAGCTTGCTCCCTGTATCACCGTTCACGGCGTACTTGTGGATGTTTACGGCGAAGGTGTTCTTATTACGGGCGAAAGCGGTATCGGTAAATCCGAGGCTGCTCTGGAGCTCATCAAGAGAGGTCACCGTCTTGTTTCCGACGATGCGGTTGAGATAAGAAAGGTTTCCGACGATACCATAATCGGTTCAGCACCTGACATCACCAAGCACTTCATCGAGCTTCGCGGTATCGGTATAGTGGATGTTAAGACACTTTTCGGTGTATCCAGCGTTAAGGATACCCAGTCCATAGACCTTGTAATAAAGCTGGAGGAGTGGAGCAAGGAAAAAGAATACGACAGGCTCGGTCTTGAAGAAGAATATACCGAGTATCTCGGAAAGAAAGTCGTGTGCCACAACATTCCCATCCGTCCCGGCCGTAACCTTGCCATCATCTGCGAGTCTGCAGCGGTCAACTACCGCCAGAAGAAGATGGGTTACAATGCCGCTCAGGAATTTTATAAGAGAGTACAGAAGTCCTTCGCAGAAAGAAGAGACGATTAATATACGGGGGTATTTATCATGAAATATGTATTTGGCGTTGATATAGGCGGAACAACCGTTAAGATGGGCCTTCTTGACGAAACGGGCAGCTGCCTTGACAAGTGGGAGATCCCCACTCGCAAGGAAAACGGTGGGGAAAATATCCTTCCCGATGTTGCTAAGGCCATCGAAGAAAAATTGAACGAAAAGGGCATAAACAAAGCCGATGTCATCGGTGTGGGTACGGGTGTTCCAGGACCTGTTGATTCACAGGGAGTGGTTCACAAAGCAGTCAACTTAGGCTGGGGAACCTTCAATGTGGATGAAAAGATGACTGAGCTTACGGGCCTTAAGGCCAAGACAGGTAACGACGCAAACGTAGCTGCTCTCGGAGAGCTTTGGAAGGGCGGCGGACAGGGTTATTCCGATATCGTGATGGTAACCCTCGGAACCGGCGTAGGCGGCGGTATCATAATCGGCGGAAAGATCGTTGACGGATCTGCCGGTGCGGGCGGAGAGATCGGCCACATCCATATAAAGGATGATGAGAAGATCGCCTGCGGCTGCGGAAACTACGGATGTCTTGAGCAGTATACATCCGCAACGGGCATATCCCGTACCGCAAAGGAAATGTTTGAAAAATGGAGCGGAAGCACTGTTCTTACAAAGGACGATCTTTCCGCAAAGGCTGTATTTGACGGAGTCAAGGCAGGGGACGAGCTTTGCATCAACGTTGCCAAGGAATTCGGAGAGACCCTGGGAAAGGGTCTTGCCCTCATCGCCTGTGTTGTAAATCCCGAGGCTTTCGTTATCGGAGGCGGAGTTTCAAAGGCGGGAGAGGTTCTTCTCAAATATATCGAGCCTTCTTTTGACAAGTATGTATTCCACGGCGCAAAGAATGCGAAGATGGTCCTTGCCACTCTCGGAAACGATGCGGGAATGTACGGTGCAGCAAGGCTTGTGATGTAAATTTTAGGAAAGATGGGAAAAATCATTGAGTGAACTCATGTTGAACAATCTCCGCAACTATACGGATGCATCCAGGGTTGAGGAGAATGTCATGATGAGCGGACACACCACTTTCAGAGTGGGAGGGCCCGCAAAGGTCATGGTGACCGTAAACAGCGTATCGGAGTTGAAAAACGTTGTCACATATTTAAGAAAGTGCGCACTGCCATACTTTATCCTCGGAAACGGAAGCAACATCCTTGTTTCGGATAAGGGATATGACGGAGTGGTCCTGCGGCTTTCTGGAGACTTTCTCAAGGTGGATACCTTCGGAGCTGTTATCATGGCGGGAGCCGGCGCATCTTTGGGAAGTGTCTGCAAGGCAGCTCTGGATAACTCTCTTACGGGCATGGAGTTTGCTTACGGTATTCCCGGAACCGTCGGAGGGGCCATAGTCATGAACGCAGGCGCATATGACGGAGATATGTCAATGGTCGTAGATGGTGTGGAAGCCGTGACAACGGAGGGCGAGGCGATCTTTGTTGCTCCTCACTCCCTTGCATTCGGATATCGCACAAGCGCCGTAAGGAAAGCGGAACTCATCGTTACAAAGGTGACCTTCAAGCTTGCAAAAGGCGACAAGGATGCCATCGATGCGAAGATGCAGGAACTGATGGGAAGAAGAAAGGACAAACAGCCTCTCGAATACCCCAGTGCCGGATCCACCTTCAAACGCCCGAAGGACAATTTTGCGGGCAAGCTCATAGAGGAAGCAGGACTTAAGGGTCAAAGGGTCGGAGGAGCCTGCGTTTCAACGAAGCACTGCGGCTTCATAATCAATGATGATAATGCAACTGCCAAAGATATTTCGGATCTTATGGATCTGGTAAGGCAGAAAGTATACGATACTTCCAATGTGAAACTTGAACCGGAAGTAATAAAGATAGGTAAATTTTGAGGATAGAAAATGTCATTTTCAACAGATGTCAAGGAGGAACTTCTTAATTCAATACCCCATGACAGACATTGCAGAGTGTCGGAGCTGGCAGCGATCCTTGCTTTTGCAGGAAAGCGTGAAGGAGGGTCCATAAGGGTCCGTCCCACTACGGAAACTCAGACTGCAATAAGAAAATGCTTTACTTTACTGAACAAAACCTTTAATATTAATACCGACGTTTTCAAAAAGGATATTGATAAGAACAAAACGTACATCGATTTTGACAGCAGTACGCCCGGAATGGATAAGGTTCTTGATTCCATCGCACATGAGGCGCCGCTTTATCTGCTGACCAATGATTGTTGTAAACGTGCATACCTTCGGGGCGCTTTTATCTCGGCGGGTTTCATAAACGATCCGCTTAAAGCTTATCATCTGGAGTTTGTCTGTATGGACAAAGCTATGGGGGAAATGCTTAAGGAACTCCTGTATGATTTTGATATAGAGACCAAGATGGTAGCACGAAAAAAATATTATGTGGTATATGTAAAAGACGCTGACACCATTCAGGATATCCTGAATGTGATCGATGCCCACAAGGCATTGATGGAACTGGTGAACGCAAGGATCGTAAAGGATGTTCGCAACTCCATAAACCGTCAGAATAATTGTCTTGTCGCAAACAGTGAGAAGGCTGTGAAGGCAGGATCGAGACAGCTCGATGACATTATTCTCATACGGGATACGGAGGGGCTTGAGGTTCTCCCGAAGAATCTTAGGGAGATCGCTGAGCTGAGACTCGAATATCCGGGTGATTCCCTTGCGGAGCTTGGCGGATTATTGGATCCTCCCGTCGGGAAGTCAGGCATCAATCACAGATTAAGAAAGATAAGTGAGTATGCCGAGAGGATCAGAGCGGTAAAGGGAGACTAGAAAATGACAAAGAAAGACATCATCATCAAGTTAAGCGGCGGCCTTGATGCAAGACCTGTCGCAATGCTGGTACAGGTAGCCAGCCAGTTTGACTCCAGCGTTTACATTGAGACCACAGACAAGCGTGTAAATGCAAAGTCCATCATGGGAATGATGGGCCTTGGTATGGACGAAGGGGAGCAGTTCACGGTCATCACCGACGGCCCCGACGAGGCAGAAGCTATTTCAAGCATTGAAAAGTACTTAAGTGGCGAGACAGCTTAAGAAGAACAAAAAACTGTGACCCGGGGGTACTTATCCTCCGGGTCCGTTTGTTAATGGGTGAGTATATGAGAATTCTTTTTGTTTTTAATGCTCATGCGGGCAAAGGACTTGTAAAAACAAACCTTGCGGCCATAATCGACATCATGAGTGCGGCGGGACATGAAGTGACGGTTTATTCCACTCAGGCTGCCGGTGATGCGAGACAGAAGATCCTGTCTTTTCCCGAAGGGAAATATGACAGGGTAGTGTGCGCCGGAGGCGACGGTACCCTTGACGAAGTTGTGTCCGGAATGAACGAGAGGAACGAAAAGCTTCCCATCGGTTATATTCCCGCAGGAAGCACCAATGACTTTGCCGTTTCACTGGGACTTCCGAAGAATATGAAGAAAGCGGCTGAGGCTGCGATCTCCAACAACCTCTATAATTGTGACACGGGAAAGTTTAACGACAGTACCTTTGTTTACATCGCAGCCTTCGGACTGTTTACGGAAGTTTCTTACGAAACTCCCCAGGATGCCAAAAATTTCCTGGGACATTCCGCTTATATACTGGAAGGAATGAAGAGGCTTCAGGATATCAAGAGCTATGTGTTAACGGTTGAAGCCAACGGGAAAACCCTGGAGAGGGAATTTATCTACGGAATGGTAACAAACTCCCAGTCCGTCGGCGGATTTAAGAACATTACCGGAAAGAACGTTGATTTAAGCGACGGACTGTTTGAAGTTACCCTGATCGAAAAGCCCGCCAATCCCATGGAACTGGGGGAGACCATCAATGCGCTCATGAACAGGGATGTAAAGGCCAAAGGACTGAAATCCTTTAAGACATCAAAGGTCACCTTTACTTCAAAGGATCCCATTCCCTGGACGCTTGACGGTGAATACGGCGGAACGGTAACCACTGCAGTGGTTGAAAATCTTCATCATAATCTGTTCTTTGCGGTGGGAGATTAAAGAGAAAATAAAAAAAGACCCCATAAAAAGGGAGGATGCCGGCTGAAATTACTTCAACCGGCATTTATTATGAAAAAGTTTTAAGTTAACTGGGGTTGTCTTGTTCTGTTCTTTATGATACTAATATACCCCCCATAAATGAAGAAACAATGTTATGTGAATTAACATAATTGAAACAAAATGTGAACAAAATGTAAACGGACCGGCTTAAAGTGTGCCGATCCGTAAAAAAATTCAAATTATTAATATTAAATTAACAGACAATTAAGGGTTAATTAATCGTTAATCGTACAATTGAGTCGGAAAATCTTTAACAATTATTCGGGAATCTCAACCGTAACGGTTTCCATAACTTGTTCCGTAAGGGGACGATCGTTCCACATATCCGTTCTTGTTTCTGCGATCTTATCCACTACATCAAGACCTTCGATGACCTTACCGAATGCTGCGTACTCACCGTCAAGATGAGGAGCATCCTTGTGCATGATAAAGAACTGTGAACCCGCGGAATCGGGCATTGCGCTTCTTGCCATGGAGATAACGCCCTTTGTGTGCTTAAGGTCGTTCTTAACGCCGTTGCTTGCAAATTCACCCTTGATGGAGTAGCCGGGGCCGCCCATTCCGGTGCCTTCCGGATCTCCGCCCTGGATCATGAAGCCCTTGATGACACGATGGAAGATAAGGCCGTTGTAGAAGCCCTTCTGAACCAGTGATACGAAATTGTCAACGGTAATGGGAGCAATATCGGGATAGAGCTCAACCTTAATGACTCCGCCGTCTTTCATTGTTATTGTAACTATAGGATTTTTAGCCATTTCTTTTCTCCTTGTTGTTTTGAATATAAGCTTCATTAATGATAAGATATTTTCGGAGGAAAGTAAATGCGCAGAATATGGTTTAAGAGCAACTCCATAAAGCCTGATCCGGAATTCATCGGATATATGAAAGAAGAAGGATACGAGGTTCTTTACGGCCTTGGCGCCGCCGGGCGTGATGACGAGACCCTTGTTGTTACGGACGATCCTGCGGTGTTTTCGGAAGATAAGGATACCCTTGTCTATATCCGTGAGGAAAAAGAAACCGCGCTGTTCCCCGAAGCCAGATACTATGTGATGGATGCCGAGGATTGTTATTCTTCCTATTTTGTAAAGATCTGGGAGAGATTTCATAACCTTCCATGGACTATTGCCGAAACGGACAGGCTGGTGATAAGGGAGACGGTGGAGGAGGATCTGCCGGCATTTATTGACATTTACTCAAATCCGAGGATGACGGAATTTACGGAAGGTCTGTTTGAAGATGAGGCCGAGCTTGAATATATAACCGAGTACAGGAAGAAGGTCTATGAAGCCCAGGGCTTCGGGATCTGGACCGTTGTAAGGAAGGAAGACGGCGCGATAATCGGCCGGGCGGGACTTGTTTACAGGGCAGGCTGTGATGATGTGGAAATCGGGTTTGCGATAGGAGTCGACTACTGGAACAAGGGCTACGGAAAAGAGGCTGTGCGTGAATGCATCGAGCAGGCAAGGCTTATGGAATTTGAAAAGGTCCGTGCCCTTGTGATGCCCGGAAATGTAAGGTCGGAAAGGCTGCTTGAAGCCCTTGGTTTTGAGAAGAAAAACGGTCGCGCCGGAGACCGCGGAGAGTATGAAATATGGGAAACCGTATTGCACAGAAATGAATGAGTGTGCTATATTTTAAGGGGGAATTAAGAAAGGAAAGCGTGACCGTAGATGATAGGCGGCAAGCACATTTTAATTGTAGATGACGATGTGAACATGCTTAAACTGTTGCGCATGTTCCTTCAGGACGATTATCAGGTATCCATGGTTGATTCGGGAAAGCTTGCACTTGAATTTGTAGTGAAGAAAACACCGGATCTTATTTTGCTGGATTATATGATGCCCCTGTTTGACGGTCCTCACGTTCTTGAGATCTTAAGAAAGAGAGAGGAGACAAGGAACACTCCCGTTGTTTTTCTGACCTCCGTATCGGAGCGTGACAAGATAATCAGTATCCTCAATCTGAAGCCCGCGGGATATCTCGTTAAGCCGGTTTCCAGAGAGGAACTTCTTTCAAGGGTCAGAGAACTTATAGGCTGACAGATCAGGTGCGGGCGATAAACCTGCACTTTTTATGTATGTATAAATGATTTTGCCGGAGGCTTTTAAAGATGATAAACGAAACTTACAGAGAAATGCTTAAGAAGAAGTCGGTGATAAGGGAGCTTTCCGAAGCTGCCACCGAGAGAGGAAAAGAGATCGGATACGAGAACGTTTTTGACTACAGTCTCGGAAATCCCTCTGTGCCCGTTCCTCAGCGCTTTACGGATACAATGATCGAACTTCTGGAGACAAAGAATCCCATGGAGCTTCACGGATACAGCCCCAGCTTGGGAATTCCTTCCGTTAAGGAGAAGCTTGCCAAGTCCCTTAACGAGCGTTTCGGAATGGATTATAAGCCTTCGGATCTTTTCATGACCTCCGCTGCGGCTTCAGCCATTGCACACGCTCTTCGTGCGGTTACCGAGCCCGGAGACGAGGTAATGATATTTGCACCCTATTTCCCCGAGTACATCCCTTACGTTACCGGAGCGGGCTGCAAGATTGTTGTTGTTCCTGCGGATACGGAAACTTTCCAGATCAATTTCGGTAAGATGAAGGAACTCATCAATCCCAATGTCAAGGCAGTTCTCATTAACACGCCCAACAATCCCACGGGTGTTGTTTACAGCGAAGAAACCATAAAGACGCTTGCGGATATCCTTCGTGCCAAGTCGAGGGAATTCGGCTTTGACATATATCTTATCTCCGATGAACCTTACAGAGAGATCGTTTTTGAGGGTGTTGTTGCTCCCTATGTTTCAAAATATTACGATCATTCCATAAGCTGTTATTCTTACTCGAAGTCACTGTCACTTCCGGGAGAACGTATCGGATATATCGCGGTAAATCCCGCGGATCCTGAGTCGACGACGATTGCCACCATGTGCGGACAGATCTCCAGAGGAACGGGACACAACTGTCCTTCTTCCATCATTCAGCTGGCTGTAGCGGAAGTCTGCGACATGACCTCGGATCTTTCGGTCTACGAGACAAATATGAACATTTTATATAACGAACTTGTTTCTCTGGGCTTTAAGGTTGTTAAGCCCGGCGGAACCTTCTATATCTACCCGCAGGCACTTGAGGACGATGCGGTTGCTTTCTGCAAGAAGGCATTAAAGTACGATCTTGTTCTTGTTCCCGCCGATTCCTTTGCGTGTCCCGGGTATTTCAGAATGGCGTACTGCATCGATACCGAAAAGGTTAAGCGTTCCATCGCCGCTTTAAGGAAGTTTGTTGAAACGGAGTATCCCAGCAGATAGGAGGATATGATCATGGTTAATGCGGGACTTGTTCTCGAAGGCGGAGGCATGAAGGGCATCTACACTTCGGGTGTATTGGATCTGTTCCTGGATAAGGGACTTGAATTTTCCAATGTATACGGTGTTTCAGCCGGTGCCTGCAATATGGTAAGTTACTTAGCCGGTCAGAAGGGCCGCGGCCGCGATGTCATGGTGGATTATTTAAGCGACAAGCGCTATATGGGCGTTTACAGTCTGCTCACCACCGGCGATATCTTCAATGCCGACACAAACTATAACCTCGTACCCAATTACTTAAATCCTCTCGATTACGCAAAGATCGACAGCTTTCCCGGCAAGGCCTTTGCGGTCGCCACCAATATCGAGACGGGTGAAGCCGAGTACCTTCGCATAACCGATATGGAGCATCAGGTTGATTACATACGTGCTTCAAGCTCCCTTCCCTTGGTATCCCGAAATGTAAAGATCAACGGAAAGCGTTACCTTGACGGAGGTCTTGCGGATTCGATCCCCATAAAGAAGGCAATGTCCGACGGAAACGAGAAGAACGTTGTTGTTATGACCAAGCCCGTGGGCTTCAGGCGGGATCCCGAAAAGACCCTTGCCCTCATAAAGGTCAAATACATCAGATATCCCAAGGTGTACGAACTTTTAAAGAACCGCCACACCGCCTACAACGAGATCATGGATTTTCTGGAAAAAGAAGAAGCGGAGGGACGCATCTTCGTTATCCGTCCCCAGCAGGATCTTGAGATCTCAAGGCTTGAACGTGATGAAGACAAGTTAAACGCTCTCTACGAAGAAGGATACAAAGAAGCCGAGAGCCGTTATGACGATCTTATTCAATATCTCAATAAATAAGAAAACAGGGGCTTTTAAACGCCCCTGTTTTTATCTTATATGGAAACAATCATATCTTATTGCCTTGCCGCTTAATGAATAATCGGGTTTCCTGCCTGCCAGGAACGGTCCCTTCAACGGCCTTTTTATCACGATCCTTCTCGGACCTGCCTTAAAAGCCGCATTTATCAGATCTTCCTCATTTGAACAGGGGGATTCCAGTCTTTGAAGAAGCTGGAACTTCTTCTTTATAAGACCGCTTTTCTGTCTCTCAGGAAACATTGGATCCAATAGGATCACATCGGGAGCTTCCTCTAACTTTCCCATAGCCTCTATACTGTCTTCCTTATGAAGCACCATCCGCGAAACCGCATCCTTCAGTTCCTGTACGTCCTTCGCCCTTTCCAGCGAATCCTCCAAAAGCGCGCCTATCACCGGATCATACTCGTAAAGATCAACCCTGAACCCTGCCGCAGCCAGCAACAACGAATCTTCACCGAATCCCGCCGTTGCATCCAAAAGCCTTAGCGGACCTTCCGCACTCTTTATCCTTGCGGCCTTCACGATCATCTCCCCATTCAGGTTATTCACCTTCAGCCTCGGGATCATCTCCCTCAGATCCGCACAAAGCTTAAGCCTTCCGTCCGTAAGCGTCAGCCCGTTCTCTTCATATATAAGTTGTAGCCCCTCGGGCAGTTTCATCCTTTCACTCTCCATACCCGTATTGTATCACGTCTCTTCCGTTTGACCAACCCGGGGGATATGCCGCGCACCCCAAACGTGCTTTTGCGGTCGGGAATATATGAGTCTTTCGTATTTGTCTGAAAGTCGGCTTTTTCTAAGTGTCGTCGGTTCAGACTGTTGATCCGTACGCCGCCGCAATTAAGCGCCATCCGTGGCTTATTAATTGCTAAAAAAACTTCCGTGTTTTTTTGCGCCTGTGTAAAGAGACGACACTAAGTAAAAGCACGACTTTCATACGGGAATCCGATCAGACTCATATATTCCCGCCCGCAAAGCCCGGGGGCTGCGCGGGAGCAGGCGTTGGAAACGTAACAGGGGCAAAGAAGGCGGGCCTGCCCGAATTCAGACAAAGGTTCGAGATTTTCTTGGCAGCATCTGAAAAGACAGACGTAAAAATGCACGGATGCATTTTTAGCTCGCAATAAGCCACGGATGGCGCATGCGGGCGGCGTCGTACGGTGAGAAAGAGTAAATGATGATGCCTAGAAAAGCCGGAACTTTGGATCCATTCGGAAGGTCCGCCTTCTTTGCCCCTGCAGTAACAACGCCTGCTCCCACACCCCCGGTTTTATAGTTTTTTTATAAATATTACCCACTGATTTTGTTGACAATGACGAAGGGTGGTGATAGTGTATCAGTAGATGTTAGCACTCGAATGGAGTGAGTGCTAACAAGATGAGAGGATCCGATGACGAGGTGGAGCCGTGGAACTTGACGAGAGGAAAATGAAGATCCTCCAGGCAGTGGTCAGGAATTATCTGGAGACCGGCGAGCCTGTGGGGAGCAGGACAATTTCAAAGTATACGGACTTAAACTTAAGCTCCGCCACGATCCGAAACGAAATGGCGGATCTTGAAGATCTGGGATACATCGTACAGCCCCACACTTCCGCGGGAAGGGTTCCGACGGATAAGGGCTACAGGTTCTACGTTGACTGCATGCTGGCAGATAAGGAGAAGGAAGTTGAGGACATGAAGGAGATGCTCCTTCAGAAATCCGACAAGCTTGATGACATGCTTAAGGAAGCGGCCAAGGTTCTTGCGACGAACACGAACTACGCCACCATGATCTCATCTCCGAGGTATCACCAGAACAAGCTTAAGTTCCTGCAGCTTTCAAGGGTTGATGCGGATCATCTTCTTGCAGTCATCGTTACGGAAGGCAATGTGATCAAGAATCACATAATCCCCATGTGTGAGGAACTTGACGATGAGACATTGCTTAAGTTAAATCTTCTGATAAACACAAATCTTAACGGGTTGAGTGTTGAGGAGATAAATCTTGCGATGATTGCCGCGCTTAAGAAGCAGGCTGGAATCCACTCCGATATCGTGGGAAACGTTCTTGATGCCGTATCCGATGCGATACATGCGGATGAGGACCTTGAGATATACACCAGCGGTACGAACAACATCCTGAAATATCCGGAACTTTCGGATAAAGAAAGGGCGGGCGAACTGATACATGCCTTTGAAGAGAAACGGCCCCTTACGGAGCTGGCTCTTGATTCTCTCGCAAATGAGAGTACGGGCATTCAGGTATATATAGGTAACGAATCTCCTATAGAGAGCTTAAGGGATTGCAGTGTTGTTACCGCAACCTACGAGCTTGAGGACGGTATCAGGGGTACCATCGGTATCGTGGGACCGAAAAGAATGGATTATGACAAGGTGGTCGGTACATTAAAGAAATTAAGGGACCAGCTTGACGATCTTTATAAGAAAGGATGATAGAAGTGGCTGACGAAAAGATATTGAATGACGAAGCCGTTGAAGAAGAAGTGAAAGAAACTTCCGAAGCGGAAAGCGTCAAAGAAGAAGCGGCAGAACCTACCGAGGAAAAAGAAGCCGCAGTCGAAAGCGACAAAAAAGAAGAAAAGAAGAAGAAAAAGGATAAGGACAGCAAAAAGACCGATGCCTTAAAGGAGAAGATCGAGGAGCTTGAAGACAGGACAAAACGTCAGATGGCGGAGTTCGATAACTTCAGAAAGAGGACGGAAAGAGAAAAAGCGACCATGTTTGATATGGGAGAGCGAAGCGTTATCGAGAAGATCCTTCCCATAGTCGACAACTTCGAAAGAGGCCTTAAGACCGTTCCGGAAGAAGAAGCGGAAAGCGGATTCGCAAACGGAATGAACATGATCTACAAGCAGCTTATCGACGAGCTTGACAAGCTGGGAGTAAAGCCCATCGAAGCGGTGGGACAGCCCTTTGATCCGAACTTCCACAATGCGGTGATGCAGGTTGAGAAGGAGGATATGGAAAGCGGCACTGTAGCCGAGGAATTCCAGAAGGGTTATACATTTAAAGACGTAGTTATCAGACATTCAATGGTGTCTGTTGTTCAGTAAAGAATAAACCATACAGGAGGAAATAGAAATGAGCAAAATAATCGGTATCGACTTAGGAACGACAAACAGCTGTGTAGCAGTTATGGAAGGTGGACAGCCCACCGTTATCGCAAACGCTGAAGGCGCACGTACAACACCTTCGGTCGTAGCATTCACAAAGACCGGAGAGAGACTTATCGGTGAACCCGCAAAGCGTCAGGCAGTTACAAATGCCGAGAAGACCATCGCATCCATCAAGAGAGATATGGGTACTGACCGCGGCCGTTCAATCGACGGAAAGAACTACTCTCCTCAGCAGATCTCCGCAATGATCCTTCAGAAGTTAAAGGCAGATGCAGAGAGCTACCTCGGTGAGAAGGTTACAGAGGCAGTCATCACTGTTCCCGCATACTTCAACGACTCACAGCGTCAGGCAACAAAGGACGCAGGTAAGATCGCCGGTCTTGATGTAAAGAGAATCATCAACGAGCCCACAGCTGCAGCACTTGCATACGGACTTGATAACGAAAAAGAGCAGAAGATCATGGTATACGACCTTGGTGGCGGTACCTTCGATGTATCCGTTATCGATATCGGCGACGGCGTAATCGAGGTTCTTGCAACAAACGGCGATACACACCTTGGCGGTGATGACTTCGACCAGAAGGTTACCGACTGGATGCTTTCCGAGTTTAAGAAGGCTGAAGGCATCGATCTTTCAACCGACAAGATGGCTCTTCAGAGACTTAAGGAAGCAGCCGAGAAGGCAAAGAAGGAGCTTTCAAGCGCAACAACAACCAACATCAACCTTCCTTTCATCACCGCAACACAGGATGGACCGAAGCACTTTGATATGACACTTACCCGTGCCAAGTTTGACGAACTTACACACGATCTCGTAGAAAGAACCGCAGAGCCTGTAAGAAAGGCCCTTGCAGATGCAGGTATCTCCGCATCGGATCTTGGTAAGGTACTTCTTGTAGGTGGTTCAACACGTATCCCCGCAGTTCAGGATATGGTTAAGAAGCTTACAGGCCAGGAGCCTTCCAAGTCCCTTAACCCCGATGAATGCGTAGCCATCGGTGCTTCCGTTCAGGGTGGTAAGCTTGCAGGTGATGCAGGCGCCGGCGACATCCTTCTTCTTGATGTAACGCCTCTTACCCTTTCAATCGAGACAATGGGCGGTATCGCTACTCCTCTTATCGAGAGAAATACCACCATTCCCACAAAGAAGAGCCAGGTATTCTCCACAGCTGCCGACAACCAGACAGCCGTTGACATCAATGTAGTACAGGGTGAAAGAAAGTTTGCGAAGGACAATAAGTCCTTAGGACAGTTCCGTCTTGACGGTATCCCTCCGGCAATGAGAGGTGTTCCTCAGATCGAGGTTACCTTCGATATCGATGCAAACGGTATCGTTAACGTATCCGCTAAGGATCTCGGAACCGGCAAGGAGCAGCACATCACCATCACCGCAGGCACAACAATGTCTGATGATGATATCGAAAAGGCAGTTAAGGAAGCTCAGGAATATGAAGCTCAGGATAAGAAGCGTAAGGAAGCCATCGATGCAAGAAACGAGGCAGACTCCTTCGTATTCCAGACAGAGAAGGCATTAGGCGAAGTAGGCGACAAGGTTGATCCTTCACAGAAGTCAGAAGTTGAGTCTAACCTCAACGCTCTTAAGTCACTTCTTGATTCCACAAAGGATCAGGAACTTTCCGAGAGCCAGGTTGACGAGATCAAGGCTGCAAAAGAGAAGCTCATGGCTTCCGCTCAGGCTCTCTTCGCAAAGGTTTACGAGCAGGCACAGGGCGCTCAGGGCGCAGGCCCCGACATGAGCGGTGCAGGCTTTAACGGACAGGCAGGTCCTTCATCCGATGCAGGTGCATCCGATGATGTGGTCGACGGAGACTACAGAGAGGTATAAAGATAAAAACAAAGCGGGGCGGTGAGTTACCACCGCCCCAAATTGAGGTTTACGGATAATGGCAGAAAAAAGAGATTATTATGAAGTCCTCGGCGTTGACAAGAATGCCGATGACGAAACATTAAAAAGGGCATACAGACAGCTTGCCAAGAAGTATCATCCCGATGTAAATCCCGGTGATAAAGAGGCTGAAGCCAAGTTTAAAGAGGCCGGCGAGGCATATGCGGTCCTTAGCGATCCTGATAAGAGGCGCCAGTACGACCAGTTCGGACATGCGGCCTTTGATCCGGGTTCAGGCGGAGCATACGGCGGATTCGACTTTAACGGTATGGATTTCGGCGATCTTTTCGGTGATCTTTTCGGTGGTATCTTCGGCGGCGGACGCGGATCCTCCGGCAGGAACAACGGTCCTCAGAGAGGTGCGAATCTTCATGCCACTGTGCGCATAACCTTTATGGAAGCGGTGACCGGTGTCGAGAAGGAGATCGAGGTCATCTTAAAGGATGAATGTACCACCTGTAAGGGAACCGGTGCAAAGCCCGGTACCAAACCCGAAAAGTGTACTAAGTGCGGCGGTAAGGGCCAGGTAATGTATGCACAGCGTACCATGTTCGGTACCATGCAGAGCGTTCAGACATGTCCCGACTGTCACGGCTCGGGAAAGATCATAAAGGAAAAATGTCCTGCCTGCGCAGGAACCGGATACACTTCTTCCAAGAAGAAGATCGTTGTAAGCATTCCCGCAGGTATAGATAACGGACAGAGCATAAGGATCCGTGAAAAGGGCGAGCCCGGTGTTAACGGCGGACCCAGAGGAGACCTTCTTGTTGAAGTTGTTGTAAGTTCCCATCCCATCTTCCAGAGACAGGATCAGAACATCTACTCAACGGTTCCCATGTCCTATGCGGTTGCTGCTCTCGGCGGAGAGGTTCTTATAGATACGGTTGACGGTCGTATCGCATACACCGTTAAGCCCGGAACTCCTACCGATACCAGGATCAGGCTTAAAGGAAAGGGACTTCCTTCAACGAGATATAAGGATGTGAGGGGCGATCACTATGTAACTCTTGTGATCCAGACACCTGATAAGCTTTCTCATGAAGCCAAGGAACTTCTAAAGCAGTTCGATGCTCTTACGGGAGATTCCCTTAATGCGGCAAAGCGTGCCGAAAACGTGGCTTCCGAAGAAGGCTCAAAGAAGAAATTCTGGAAATAGTTTTTTACAGTTATCAAAGAGGGCTCAGTATTGACTAAGCCCTCTTTTTTTGGTACTTTATCCCTTGCTATGAAAAAGAATAAATATTTCGGTGACAAACAATTTTATAAAATGGTAGTTGCTGTGGCGCTGCCCATACTTATTCAGAACGGAATAACAAACTTTGTAAGCCTGCTTGACAACATTATGGTGGGAAGGGTCGGAACGGAGCAGATGTCCGGCGTTGCCATCGTTAATCAGCTGATGTTTGTATTCAACCTGGCTTTATTCGGTGCGGTCTCAGGACCCGGTATCTTTACCGCTCAGTATGTCGGTCAGAAGAATGATGAGGGTATCAGATATACCGTCCGCTTCAAGCTCATAATGGCATTTTCCATATTCGTACTTGGCGTTGTTACTTTCTTAACCATGCAGGATTACCTGATCTCTTTGTTTTTGCATCAGCAGACGGAAGCGCTGGATCTGGAGGCAACCCTTAAGTATGCAAAGGAGTATCTTGCCATAATGCTCTTTGGTATCTTCCCCTTTGCAATAACCCAGGCTTATTCGGGAACCCTTCGTGAATCTGGAGAAACAAAGATCCCGATGTATGCAGGCCTTTCGGCGGTCTCAGTGAACCTTGTTCTTAACTATATCCTGATCTTCGGACATTTCGGTGCACCCAAAATGGGAGTTGCGGGAGCTGCCCTTGCGACGGTTATTTCAAGATATATCGAGACGGCGATCGTTATCGGCTGGACTCACAGCCATAAAGAAAGAAACGCATTTGCGGTGGGACTTTACAAAAGTCTCTACATTCCCGGACATCTTGTGAAAAAGATAATAGTAAAAGGAACTCCTCTTTTCTTAAACGAGTTTTTATGGTCAATGGGTATGTCTGCCCTGACTCAGTGCTACTCAACCAGAGGCCTCGAGGTCATTGCGGCCTTCAATATATCGAATACGATAACAAATCTCTTCAACGTTGTTCTTATTTCCATGGGATCGGTTGTGGCTATCATAATCGGCCAGACTCTCGGTTCGGGAGATATGGAGAATGTTGTGGATACTGATAGAAAGCTCATTACCCTTGCGGTGCTTTCATCAACGTCGGTGGCGATAATAATGGCGTTTTTGGCGCCCTTGTTCCCGCTTTTATACAACACGACCGAGGATATCAGACACCTTGCCGTGGTCTTTATCTGGATCGGTGCGGCCTTCATGCCCGTGGGAGCCTTTCTGAATGCGGCGTACTTTACCATCCGTTCCGGAGGAAAGACTTTTGTTACCTTCCTTTTTGACTCGGCATATCTTTGGGTCATTGCGTGGCCGGTAGCTTACGTACTCAGCAGATTTACGGACCTCAACGTCATCCCTCTTTACATCATCGTTCTCTCCCTTGATTTCATCAAGGTTCTCATCGGAGCGCTGATGCTTAAGAAGCGTATCTGGATCCACAATCTGGTGGCATAGAGGTATTTTTTGACCACGTTGTATAAAAATGATAATCTGTTAAATGAAGTAACCGTTTACAGGAGGCATGCTTGAGAAAAGAAGATATTCGTTCAAGAATAACAGACCTTATCATTTTTGCTGCAGCGCTTGTCATTTTTTCATACTTTTTCGGCAGGCTTGTTTACTGCCAGACCATTTATGCGGGGCGCACCGACGGTTACAGATCGGATATCGTGGCATATATGGCTTATATAGTGGAGGGAAAGGATTCGGGATATATCATTTCTTATCCCATCTTTTTCTGGCTTGGCAGGCTGTTTTCAAAGTTCATGTCTGTGGACTATGCGATAACCTGGGTGGAAGTGCTTCTGAACGCAGCCGCCGTGATCATAACAAAGTATTTTTTTGACAAGATAGTTTTTGAAAAATATAAGGCAACTGACAAGTGGTATACCCGGTTGTTCGTTTCCTTTGTAACGATAGCATGTTTCTTTCTTTCAATGTGGTGGCTCCCGAGGCTGGCTCCAATTCATCTTCCGGGAAAATATCAGGTATTTCTCGGAACCTATTCGGGTAATCCCTGGCACAATTCGACCTATATCGCCACAAGACCTTTTGCCATAGCGGCTTTCTTCTCCTTTGTTTCCCTTTTGGATACATATGAAGATAAATTTGAAGTGAAGGACGGGGTGCTCTTTGGGATCAGCCTTCTTTTATCAACGATGGCAAAGCCCAGTTTTACGCTTCTTTTTGTTTCAACTGCCGGTCTTGTCATGGCATTCAGACTGATAATGAGCAGATTTAAAAATTTTAAGAACACGATGCTTCTGACACTGTGTTTTCTTCCGACCTTTGCAGACCTTTATTATCAGTTTTTTATGGTATTCGGCGAGGGAAATCCCAATGAGGAACACGGTATAGGCTTTGGCTGGTTTGACGTCTGGAAAGTTTATAACGAGCATGTTCTTGCCGCTATTTTTTATGCCAACGCATTTGCACTGTTCTGCATATTGTGCTTTCTTAAGGATGTAAAAGAAGATGCAATGTATCGCTTCTCGATAGTTCTCTTCCTGGTTTCCGTACTTGAAGCCGGTATTCTGTATGAAAAGGGCGAGAGATTCATTGACTTCAATTTCGGATGGGGATATATGCATGGTATATTCTTTTTTGAACTTGTTGCCGCCATAAAACTGACGGACAGGACGATAAAAAAGCAAAAGCCCGTATTAACGGGCCTTTGCTGGGTATTATTCCTTATACATCTTGTTGCAGGGGTTATGTATTTCAGAGGATTGTATTACGGATATGATTACAATACGCTTCTTCCCTGTACATGGACCACTTAAGTATTTATTCAAGTTCCATCATGATCCATGAAAGAACAACCATTCCCGCGGTTTCGGTGCGGAGGATCCTCTTGCCGAGGGTTATGGGCTCAAAGCCCGCCTCTTTGGCATAGGCCACTTCGGATTCTTCGAAACCGCCTTCGGGACCTATGAAGATGGCAACTGATTCGCCGGGCGTAAGTCCGCGGATCAGTTCTTTTGTTTTTGGCATTCCCTCGGAAAGCTCGTAGGGAAGGAATTTAACGTTTATATCACGGGCATAGTCCACCGCTTGTTTAAAGCTCATGGGCATTTTGATCTCGGGGATAACGGTGCGCTTGCTCTGCTTGGCGGCGGCTTCGGAAATGCCCTGCCAGCGCTGAATCCTTGAGGGAGCTTTCTTGGGATCAAGCTTCATTACGCAGCGCTTCATTTCCACGGGAATGATCTCGAATACACCCAGCTCCACACATTTCTGAATTATGAATTCCATTTTGTCGCCCTTGGGAAGACCTTGGAAAAGGCAGATCTTTGAGGGAAGCTCGTTTCCTTCTTCCTTTATGAATGCAAGCTCGCAGATAACGGCATCCTCCGTAAGCTCCCTTACGATACATCTGTATTCGGAAGGAGAATCGGTGGTGCTGACGGAGATCTCCTCCCCGGGTTTCATGCGAAGCACGTTCTTTATATGGTTGACATCTTTGCCCGTAATGGTTATCCTTTTATCTTCGATAGCTTTGGGCTCAACAAAAAAATGATACATAGCCTTATACCTCGCAACTATTATACACAAAATCCCTTTTCTATGTTAAGATATCTTTTCAGAAGAAATGTGGATATGTACACGGGAGAAATAAAATGAAGTGGATAAAATTCAGGATAAAGACAATAACCGAGGCTGAGGACATCCTCATAAGCAATCTTTACGACATCGGTCTTGAAGGCGCTCAGATCGAGGACAAGGTTCCCCTTACCGCCCTTGAAAAGGAGCAGATGTTTGTGGATATCCTGCCGGATATGCCCGATGATGACGACATTGCTTATATCAGCTGCTTTGTTGAAGATGACAACGATGTGGACAGGGACAAGATCTTATCTGATATTAAGGAAGTTCTTGAAGAGACTTCCGCATATTGTGAGATCGGTGAGGGAACCGTTGAGGTCTCCGAGACCGAGGATCTTGACTGGATCAACAACTGGAAGCAGTATTTCCACCAGTTTTATATCGACGATCTTCTTGTTATTCCTTCCTGGGAGGAGGTTAAGCCCGAGGATAAGGACAAAAAGATCCTTCATATCGATCCCGGTACCGCTTTCGGAACGGGTATGCACGAGACCACTCAGCTCTGTATCAGAGCTTTGAAGAAATACATCACTCCCGACACGGAGCTTCTGGATGTGGGAACCGGTTCGGGAATCCTTTCCATCGTTTCCCTTATGTACGGAGCGAAGCATGCTGTGGGAACGGATCTCGATCCCTGCGCCATCGATGCTACAAAGGAGAATCTTGAAGCAAACGGTATCGACGCAGCAAAGATGGAGGTCATGATCGGCAACATCATAAGCGAGAAGGAAGTTCAGGATAAGGTGGGATACGACAAGTACGACATCGTTGCCGCCAACATCCTTGCAGATGTTTTAGAGCCCCTGACTCCCGTTATCGTAAATCAGATGAAGACAGGAGCCGTTTACATCACCTCCGGGATAATCAATACCAAGGAGAAGGAAGTTGCCGACGCTATAAAGGCAGCAGGCCTTGAGATACTCGCCATCGATCACCAGGGCGAATGGGTAGGCATCACCGCAAGAAAGAACTGACAAATGGAAATATATCTTGATAATTCCGCAACAACAAAGGTCTATCCCGAGGTTGCGGAGCTTGTGACGAAAATAATGCTGGAGGATTACGGAAATCCTTCAAGCGTTCATATGAAGGGCGTGGAAGCCGAGAAGTATGTTACCGCTGCCACAAAGTCCATTGCCAATGCCCTGAAGGTACAGGAAAAAGAAATCTTCTATACTTCCGGGGGAACGGAATCGGACAATCTTGCCCTGATCGGATGTGCCCTTGCAAATAAGAGGGCGGGAAATCATATCATCACTACAAAGATCGAGCATCCCGCCATCTTAAACACGGTTAAGTTCCTTGAATCGGAAGGCTTTGAGATAGATTATCTGGGAGTTGACGAATACGGCGTGATCTCCATAGATGAACTTAAAAGTCTTTTAAAGCCGGAGACCATTCTTGTTTCGATAATGCATACGAACAACGAGGTTGGCTCGGTTCAGCCCATAAAGGAAGCGGGAGATGTCATAAAGGCATTTAACCCCAATATCCTTTTCCACGTGGATGCGGTCCAGGGCTTCGGAAAGGCCGAAATCTTCCCTAAGAAGATGAATGTTGATCTCTTAAGCATCAGCGGCCATAAGATCCACGGCCCCAAAGGGATCGGTATCCTTTATATCAACGAAAAGGTAAAGATAAAGCCCATCTCCTACGGCGGAGGCCAGCAGAAGGGACTTCGAAACGGTACCCTGAATGTTCCCGGTATAGCAGGTATAGGCCTTGCGGTCTCAATGATCACCAGGGATCTTAAGGCAGAGAGGGAAAGGCTTTACGAACTTAAGAAATACTTCCTTACGGAGGCCGCAAAGATCGATAAGATCGTTATAAACGGCTGTCCCAGGGATGAAGCGGGCGGCTTCGATGTTGAGAAGACCGCACCCCATATCATGAACATTTCCGTAATGGGTGTAAGAAGCGAAGTCATGCTCCACGCACTGGAGGATAAGGGTATTTTTGTTTCTGCGGGCAGCGCCTGCGCTTCCCATTCAAAGAAGGAATCCTCAACCCTTAAGTCCATGGGAGCGGACGCAGAGAGAATGGACGGAGCCCTCCGCATCAGCATGAGCGGCTTCACCGCAAAGGAAGAGATCGACACGTTATTGGATGCATTAAGGGAGCTTATCCCCTTCTATGCGAGATTTATCAGAAAGTAGGAATAAAATGTTTTCATCATTTCTCATCAAATACGCTGAAATCGGAATAAAGGGAAAGAACAGATACCTCTTTGAGGATGCCCTTGTCCGTCAGATAAAGTATGCAACAAAAAAATGCTCGGGAGAATTCACTTTAAGCAAGACTCCCGGAAGGATATTCGTGGATGCGGACGGAGACTTTGACTATGACGAGATCATAGAGAAGCTTTCCCATGTTTTCGGTATCTGGGGCATCTGTCCCGTTGTAAGGCTCGATGTTATTGAGCCTGAGGCCCTTTACAAGGAGATCATCACCTTTTTTGACAAGGTATATCCCGATAAGAACAAAACCTTCAAAGTGGCTGCCCGTCGTGCAAACAAGAGCTATCCCCTTGATTCCATGGAGCTTAACAAGAAGATAGGTGAGGAACTTCTTAATGCATTTCCGGAGCTTAAGGTTGATATACATGACCCCGAGATCACTCTGACCGTTGAGATCCGTGACAGGATCTATATCTATTCCGAGATCATTCCCGGTCCCGGCGGAATGCCTGTGGGAACAAACGGAAAGGGAATGCTTCTTCTTTCGGGTGGTATCGATTCTCCGGTTGCGGGATGGATGGTTGCGAAGAGAGGACTTAAGATCGACGCGGTTTATTTCCATGCTCCCCCTTATACCAGCGAGCGTGCAAAGCAGAAGGTCGTTGATCTTGCGAAGAAGGTTTCGGCTTATACAGGTCCTATTTATCTTCATGTGATCAACTTTACGGACATTCAGCTTTATATCTATGAAAAGTGCCCTCATGACGAGCTGACCATCATCATGAGACGTTATATGATGAGGATCGCCGAGGAGATCGCTAAGGAAACAGAGTGCCAGTGCCTTATAACAGGCGAGAGCATCGGTCAGGTTGCAAGCCAGACCACACAGTCCCTTGCGGTTACCAACGAAGTCTGCGAGCTTCCCGTGTTCAGACCTCTCATTGCCTTCGATAAGGAAGATATCGTTACGATCTCCAAGAAGATCGACACCTACGAGACCAGTATCCTTCCCTTCGAGGACTGCTGTACGATATTTGTGGCAAAACATCCCGTTACAAAGCCCAATCTCGGAATCATCAAGAAGCATGAGACGAATCTGGAAGAAAAAATAGATGAGATGGTAAAGACAGCCCTTGATACAAGGGAGACCATCATCGTTACCGAGGAATAAAGAATAAAAAAAGAACCGAAAACTTAATTTCGGTCCTCAAAGTACATATTTGGTTGAAGTGGTTAATAGTTACGGGGGCGCCGGCGCAAACCTGCGCCCCACAGTTATTTACTGATATATCTTACAGCATGTAAGGCTTGAGTACTTCAAGAACCTCTGTGATGTCGCCTTCGGCATGGATGTTTAAGTCGATGGGCTTGGAAAGGTCAAGTGAGAAGATACCCATGATGGACTTAGCGTCGATCACGTATCTGCCTGATGCTAAATCGAAGTCATAATCAAACTTGGTGATGTCATTAACGAATGACTTTACTCTGTCGATGGAATTTAAAGAAATCTGAATTGTTTTCATTATAAAGTTACCTCCTGTTTGCTTTATACTTCAACCATAACATCATCATAAAGAAAAGGCATTATTTTGTCAATTCTGAAAGATTTACAAAAAAAAGGACAGAAAAAATGAAAACTGTGGCATTTCATAATCTGGGTTGCAAAGTTAATGATTACGAGATGGACATAATGCAACAAAAATTCACGGAAAACGATTTCCTTGTTGTGCCTTTTGATCAAAAAGCGGACGTTTATGTCATAAATACATGCACCGTAACCAATATTGCGGACAGAAAAAGCCGTCAGATGTTACATCGTGCAAAGAAGGAAAATCCCGATTCCGTGGTCATCGCCGTGGGCTGCTATGTCCAGACTTCACCCGAGGCGGCCGCTAAGGACGAATGCATAGATATCGCCATCGGAAACAACAGAAAAGCGGACATCATCGAAATCCTGAACCGCTATTACGAAGAAAAAGAACACAAAAGCTGCTTTGATATAATCGATATAAACAAAACGGATGTTTACGAATCCATGTTCCTTGAAAAGACCGCGGAGCGCACCCGTGCATATATTAAGATCCAGGACGGCTGCAACCAGTTTTGTTCTTACTGCCTCATTCCCTTTGCGAGGGGAAGGTCCAGAAGCAGGGACATGGAAGATATATTAAAGGAGATCGACGGTCTCTCAAAGGCAGGTTACAAAGAGTTTGTTCTTACGGGTATCCATGTCAGCTCCTACGGTGTTTCGGGAACCGCGGATTTTAAGGACAACAGACTGGCGGATCTTCTTGAAGCCATCAACAGACTTCCCGGAGTTTTGAGGATAAGGTTAAGCTCTCTTGAACCCAGGGTCATGACGGAGGGATTTGTAAAGAGGATCTCGGCCCTTGAAAAGCTTTGTCCCCATTTTCATCTTTCCCTTCAGAGCGGCTGCGATGAGACCTTAAAAAGAATGAACAGGCACTACACGGCGGAGGAATACAGAAAGGGAGTCGAGCTTCTTCGCAAGTATTTTGACGATCCCGCCATTACCACCGACGTTATCGCCGGCTTCCCCGGTGAAACGGAGGCTGACTTTGAAACCTGCTACGAATTTGTAAAGAGCATCGGGTTTTACGAGACCCATATCTTCAAATATTCAAGAAGAAAGGGCACCGTTGCCGACAGACTCCCCGATCAGCTTACGGATGCAGAAAAAACAAAAAGGAGTCACCGCCTGATAGAACTGACGAAGGAAAACTCAAAGGCTTTCCGTGAAAGCTATCTGGGAAAGACCCGCCCCGTTCTTTTTGAAGAGAGGGCCGAGGTTTGCGGTAAAGAATATCTGGTTGGCCATACCCCCGAATATATAAGGGTCTGCGTGGATACCTCCGAGGCTTTGGAGAACGAGATAAGGGAGGTTTCTCTTTCGAAACTCCTTGATGATGAGAATGTTTTAGGATTTGTTTAATTCAATGTTAAATAAATCTTGCTAAACTTGAAAAACAACCGATATTAATATAAGATTATTATAGTTTTTAGGGGAAAAGGAGAAAACCATGGCAGATTTAAGCGAAACAAGGGTACTTAAGGTAGTTCCCGGCAAGCCCATGAGTGCCGAGGAGGTACTTGAGATCGTTTACAAGGCGAACAAGGAAAAGGGATATGACGCCGTAAACCAGATCACGGGCTATCTTGTATCCGATGACCCTACATATATCACTTCCTACAACGACGCAAGAAAGACGGTAAGAAAGCTTGAGCGCGATGAGATCATCGAGGAGCTCATTTCCGCATATGTAAAGAGTAAAGGATGGGATTGATCGTCCATGCGTATAATGGGACTTGATTTCGGATCAAAAACAGTGGGGGTTGCGATGAGCGACCCTTTACTTATGACTGCACAGAGTCTTGAGATCATAAGGCGGAAAGAAGAAAACAAGTTAAGAAAAACCCTGGCAAGGATCGAGGAGCTTATCGTCGAATATGAAGTGGGGGAGATCGTTCTGGGCCTTCCTCTTAACATGGATGATTCCGAGGGAGACAGGGCCGCTCTTTCCAGGCAGTTTAAGGAGATGATTGAACGTCGCACGGGCTTAAACGTTGTCATGTGGGACGAACGTCTGACCACGGTGGAAGCCGATGAGATAATGAACGAGGCGGGCATTAAGGGAAAGGACCGCAAGGAGTATGTTGATATGATAGCCGCACAGATCATCTTAGAGGGCTATCTTGAATACGGGAGAAACAAAAAGTAATGGAAAAGATCGTATTTACAGGCAATGAGGGCGATGCTCTCGAATTTTACGTGATAGAGAAGACCACTTTGGGTGGTGTGGATTATATGCTCGTTACCGAGAGTGAATCGGAAGACGGGGAAGCGTATGTCTTAAAGGATCTCTCGAAGACCGAGGAAGCCGAAGGGGTATATGCCATAGTTGATGATGAGAACGAACTTGAAGCAGTGGGTCAGGTATTTAAGAGCCTGCTTGAGGATGTCGATCTTATCGGGTAAGGAGATTTAGTGAAAGAAAAAGAAAAAAGAATGAATACGGGATCAAAGCTTAAGATAATCCCTTTGGGCGGACTTGAGCAGATCGGCATGAACATTACTGCCTTCGAGTACGAGGACAGTATTATTGTGGTGGATTGCGGTCTGGCATTTCCGGAAGGCGATATGCTGGGTATCGATCTCGTTATTCCCGACGTAACGTATTTAAAAGAAAACATCGATCGTGTAAAGGGCTTTATCATAACCCACGGACACGAGGATCATATCGGAGCGCTTCCCTATGTATTAAGGGAAGTCAATGTGCCCATTTACGCAACAAAGCTTACTGTGGGCATCATCGAAAACAAATTAAAAGAGTTTAACGACATTGCAAAGAAGACCAAGTGCAAGGTGGTGAAATTCGGTCAGTCCATCAACTTAGGGGCTTTCAGGGTCGAGTTCATAAAAACAAACCACTCCATTGTGGACGCTGCAGCACTTGCCATCTTTTCACCTGCGGGTGTTGTTGTTCATACCGGTGATTTCAAGGTTGACTTTACTCCCGTTTACGGAGACTCCATCGATCTTGAGAGATTTGCTGCTCTCGGCAAAAAGGGCGTTCTCGCACTTATGTGTGATTCCACAAACGCCGAAAGGCCCGGCTTTACTCCCTCGGAAAAGAGTCTTGGCCGCACCTTTGATACGATATTTACGGAGCATGCAAATACAAGGATAATCATCGCCACCTTCGCATCAAATGTGGACAGGGTTCAGCAGATCATCAACACTGCTTACCGTTTCGGAAGAAAGGTTGCGGTGGAAGGCCGGAGTATGGTGAGCATCATCGATATCGCCACCGAGTTAAACCGTATCCACATTCCGGACAATACGCTGATAACCATTGACGAGATCAGGAACTATCCGCCTGAAAAGACGGTTCTCATAACCACGGGAAGTCAGGGCGAGAGTATGGCCGCTCTTTCGAGAATGGCCAACGGAACCCATAGGAAGGTATCGGTGGGACCGGGAGATACGGTCATCTTTTCATCAAACCCCATTCCGGGAAACGAGAAGCCGGTTACAAAGATCATTAACGAGCTCTTTTTAAAGGGTGCGGACGTTATCTTCCAGGATGCACATGTTTCGGGCCACGCCTGTCAGGAGGAGATCAAGCTTCTTTATTCACTGGTGCGTCCCAAGTATGCCATCCCGGTTCACGGAGAGTACAAGCATCTTATGGCACAGGGCAAGCTTGCCGAGGCTCTGGGAGTACCCAAGGACAAGGTATTCATATTAAGGTCCGGAGAAGTGCTTGAGATAGATGAAGAATCCGCAAAGGTCACCGGCAAGGTACCCTGCGGAAGCTTATATGTTGACGGACTTGGCGTCGGAGACGTCGGAACCTCCGTCATCAGAGACAGACAGAGACTGTCAAACGAAGGTATCGTTGTTGCGACGATGGTGGTTGACAGTTATTCCGGAAGCCTTGTTGCGGGCCCGGAAGTTTATACAAGGGGAGTTGTTTACACAAAGGAATCTGACGATATAATATCCGAAGCGACCGAAGTCCTCACGGAAGCCCTTACCCGTGCCTTTGATAAGGGAACCACCGACTGGGGAAAGCTTAAGGGTATTATGAAGGACACTCTTAACGATTTCTTCTGGAAAAAATACAAGAGAAGTCCTATGATATTACCTATAATCATGGAAGTCTGAGGTGAAAGGTTTTTATGACGGATTTAACGGATTTGGAACAGCATGTTCTGAAGGTCTTAAGAGACACTCCCGAATACAAGGATTACTATCGCACACTCAGGGAGCTGCAGAGAGATCCCCGGCTTTATCAGAGAGTGAACGAAATGCGTGAAAAGAATTTCCTGATCCAGCAAAAGGATGAGGAGGACATGATGGAACTTATGGACGCACTCACAAACGAATACGAAGATGTCATCGGTATGTCCATAGTCACCGAATTCATCGAAGCGGAGGCGGCATTTGTAAAGATGATCCAGGATTTCACGAATACCGTAACCTACGGATTGGAGTTTGACTGATGAAAGCAGCACAGATAAGAGAGATTTTATCAACAATACTGGGGACTGTAGTAAAGATCATAGTCATCATGTGGCTTGTGAACTTTATCTACACCAAGGCCCTTGAATCATATGCATTCGGCTATCGGGTATTTACCGAGGAACCGGTATCTCCCGCGCCGGGACGAGAAGTGACGGTGGCAATGACCGAGGGAAAGACGGAGAAGGCTCTTGCCCGTACACTGGAAGAAAAAGGTCTTGTGCGAGATGCGAACCTTGCATACATTCAGATCCTTTGTTCCGAATATAAGTCAACCCTTGAACCTGGAGTATATACACTCAGCACATCAATGACTCTTGAAGAGATGATGTATGAGATGTCTCCTTCCCAGCATCCCGAGGAAGAAGAGGAAGGCAAATGATCAGTGACGAAAGAATGGCGTCTTTTATAAATTCCTTTGCGTCGCCGAATTCCGATTTTCTTGACAAACTTGAAAGATTTTCACTTGAAACCAATGTGCCTATCGTAAGAAAGGAAATGCAGTCGCTGATGAAATTCCTTCTTGCGATGAAGAAACCGCTGTCCGTTCTGGAGGTGGGGACTGCCATTGGTTTTTCGGCTGTTTTAATGGCTGAAAATACGGATAATTCCTGCAAGATAACCACCATCGAAAAATATGAGAAGCGGATCCCTCTTGCAAAGGAGAATTTTGCAAAGTCCGGCTATTCCCACCGCATAACCCTTCTTGAGGGAGATGCAACGGACATACTTAAGGAACTGACGGGCACCTATGACCTTATCTTTATGGATGCGGCCAAGGGCCAGTACATCAACTTCCTTCCGGACATAAAACGTCTTTTGGCTCCGAGAGGTGTTCTTCTTTCCGACAATGTAATGCAGGAAGGAGATATCCTTGAGTCCAGATATGCGGTAGAAAGAAGAAACCGCACCATATATGCAAGGATGCGTGATTATCTTTTTGAACTGACTCACGATCCCGAACTTGAGACCGTGATACTTGATGTGGGTGACGGCGTCACCATAAGCGTAAGAAAGTAAGAAGAATATGAAGAAACCTGAATTACTGGTACCCGCGGGAAGCCTTGAGGTATTGAAGACCGCGGTGAATTACGGCGCAGATGCCGTATTTATAGGAGGCGAAGCCTTCGGACTTCGCGCAAAGGCAAAGAACTTCGGTCACGATGAGATGGCGGAGGGTATCCGCTATGCCCATGAGCATGGGGTTAAGGTGCATGTTACCGCCAATATCCTTGCACATAACTATGATCTTGAAGGCGCAAGGGAATATTTTCATGAACTTAAGGAGCTTAAGCCCGATGCGCTGATAATCGCGGATCCCGGAATGTTCATGATGGCTAAGGAGATCTGCCCCGAGATCGAGATCCACGTCTCGACCCAGGCGAACAACACAAACTATGACACCTTCAATTTCTGGTACGGACTCGGCGCGAAACGTGTTGTTTCTGCGAGAGAACTGTCATTAAGGGAAATAAAGGAGATAAGGGAGCATATTCCGGAGGACAGGGAGATCGAGTGCTTCATCCACGGGGCGATGTGCATCTCTTATTCCGGAAGGTGCCTTTTAAGCAATTACTTTACCGGCCGTGATGCCAATCACGGAGCCTGCACCCATCCCTGCCGCTGGAAATATGCGGTGGTTGAGGAACAAAGGCCCGGAGTTTATCTTCCCGTTTACGAAAACGAGCGGGGAACCTTCATATTTAACTCAAAGGATCTTTGCATGATCGGTCATATCCCTGAACTGGTCGATGCGGGGATCGACAGCTTCAAGATCGAAGGCCGCATGAAGACGGCTCTGTATGTGGCTACCGTTGCCCGTACTTACAGAATGGCCATCGACGATTACTTTGAATCCGAGGAGAAATATCGCGCCAATATGGATCTGTATCTTGAGGAGATCGCAAAGTGCACCTACAGGAACTTCTCCACGGGCTTCTACTTCGGAAAACCAAACGAAGAATCCCAGGTTTACGACAACAATACATATATCAACGAATACATCTATCTCGGAACCGTGGAAAAAGAAGAGGGCGAGGGCGTTGTCTTCGAGCAGAAGAACAAATTCTGCGTAGGAGAGGAGATAGAGATCATGAAGCCCGGCCGGGAAAACGTTCCCGTCAGGGTGCTTTCCATCTGTGACAGCGAGGGAAATCCTCAGGAAAGCGCACCTCATTCAAGGCAGGAACTCCACGTCAGATTATCCGTGAAGCCTTCGGTTGGGGACATTTTAAGAAAGAAAAATACAGAAATCTGATGCGCGCGTGTTATTTTTGTTGACCTTCCCCATAAATATGGGTTAAAATCCATTAGGATGATAAAAAGTTATCAAACTTTTAAAAAATAAATCTAAGGAGGACTTTCTGATGTCATTAGTTACAACAAAAGAGATGTTCAAGAAAGCTTATGACGGCGGATACGCAGTCGGCGCTTTAAACGTAAACAACATGGAGATCGTTCAGGGTATCACCGAAGCAGCAGGTGAGTTAAAGAGCCCTGTTATCCTTCAGGTTTCCAAGGGTGCACGTGCTTATGCTAACCACACATACCTTGTAAAGTTAGTTGAAGCAGCAGTTATCGAGAATCCCGATATCCCGATCGCCCTTCACTTAGATCAC
>JAEEIN010000061.1 GCA_016281385.1 Lachnospiraceae bacterium
ACGATAAGATTGACAAGACTCGTGGTATGGACATTATCTTCGTAACTACAGCTAAGACAGATGAAGAGGCACG
Organism: Lachnospiraceae bacterium; assembly: GCA_016281385.1. Lineage (GTDB taxonomy): Bacteria > Bacillota > Clostridia > Lachnospirales > Lachnospiraceae > UBA1258. The sequence goes on from JAEEIN010000061.1 coordinate 74, forward strand.
CGAATTATTAAGATTATTCGGCATGCCGTATGCGAAATAGGAGGAATTAATTCATGGCTAAGACAGCAATGAAGCTTAAACAGCAGAAGAAGCCCAAGTTCTCTACCAGAGAATATACACGTTGCAGCATCTGCGGAAGACCCCATTCAGTATTAAGAAAGTACGGAATTTGCAGAATCTGCTTCCGTGAGCTCGCATACAAGGGTCAGATCCCCGGTGTTAAGAAGGCAAGCTGGTAAGGAATAAGGAAGGAGGACAATCAAATGGCAGTTAACGATCCCATTGCAGATATGCTTACAAGAATTCGTAATGCAAACACTGCTAAACACGATACAGTAGATGTTCCCTCATCCAAGATGAAGTTAGCGATCGCTCAGATTCTGTTAGATGAAGGTTTCATCAAGAAGTTTGACGTTGTAGACGACGGCGCATTCAAGACCATCCGCATCTCTCTTAAGTACGGTGCAGATAAGAATGAAAAGATCATCTCCGGTTTACAGAGAATCTCCAAGCCCGGTCTTCGCGTTTATGCAAGTAAGGAAGATCTTCCCAGGGTTTTGGGCGGACTTGGTATCGCTATCATTTCCACAAACCAGGGTGTTGTTACCGATAAGAAGGCTCGTGAGCTTAAGGTCGGTGGCGAAGTTCTTTGTTTCGTTTGGTAAGATAAACACATTTAAAATATTACAGGAGGTACGGGCATGTCACGTATAGGAAAAATGCCAATCGCGATACCTGCAGGTGTAACCGTTGATATCGCAGAAAATAACAAAGTGACTGTAAAAGGTCCCAAGGGTACTCTTGAAAGAGTATTACCCAAGGAGATGGAGTTAAAGCTTGAGGGTGCCGAACTCGTTGTAGGCAGACCCAACGATCTTAAAAAGATGAAGTCCCTTCACGGCTTAACAAGAACACTCATCAACAACATGGTAATCGGTGTTTCCAACGGCTACGAAAAGAAGCTTGAGGTAAACGGCGTAGGTTACAGAGCTCAGAAGTCAGGTAAGAAGTTAACATTAAACCTCGGATATTCTCATCCCGTAGAGATGGAAGATCCTGACGGAATCGAGACAGTTGTTGACGGTAACATCATCACCGTTAAGGGTATTGATAAAGAAAAGGTTGGCCAGTTTGCGGCTGAGATCAGAGACAAGAGACGTCCTGAGCCTTATAAGGGCAAGGGTATCAAGTACGCTGACGAAGTTATCAGACGTAAAGAAGGCAAGACCGGTAAGAAATAGATAAGGAGAGTGTAAAGATGGTTAACAAAGAATCCAGACAGGAAATTCGTGTTAAGAAACACAACAGAATGCGCAACCATTTGGCAGGAACCGCTGAAAGACCCCGTCTTGCAGTTTTCCGCAGCAACAACCATATGTATGCTCAAATTATCGATGATACAGTTGGAAAAACACTGGTTGCAGCATCCACAGTAGAAAAGGATGTTAAGGCTGAGCTCAAGAAGACAAATGACGTTGAAGCTGCAGCATACTTAGGAAAAATCGTAGCAGAGCGCGCCCTCGACAAGGGAATTAAGACCGTTGTTTTTGACAGAGGCGGTTTTATTTACCAGGGTAAGATAGCAGCATTGGCAGAGGCAGCAAGAGAAGCTGGCTTAGAATTCTAGGAAGGAGAAACACACACATGAAACGTACTATGATAGATACAACCGGCATAGAGTTCAGTGAAAAGGTAGTTTCCATCAAGCGTGTTACCAAGGTTGTTAAGGGCGGACGTAACATGCGTTTCACAGCTTTGGTTGTTGTCGGAGACGGTAACGGTCACGTAGGCGCCGGCCTCGGAAAAGCTGCAGAAATCCCGGAAGCTATTCGTAAGGGTAAGGAAGATGCAATGAAGAATCTTGTAAGCGTTGCATTGGACGACCACAAGAGTATTACACATGACTTCACCGGTAAATTTGGTTCATCAGTTGTATTGCTTAAGAAGTCTACAGAAGGTACCGGTATCATCGCCGGCGGTCCCGCACGTATCGTTTGCGAACTTGCTGGTATCAAGAATATCCGTACCAAGTCTTTAGGCTCCAACAACAAGCAGAACGTTGTTCTTGCTACCATCGCAGGTTTAAGCCAGTTAAAGACTCCCGAGCAGGTTGCTTTAAATCGTGGTAAATCCGTCGATGAAGTAATGGCTTAAGGAGGATACGAAAATGGCAGCAAAGAAAGAAAAGAAGTTAAAAGTTACTTTAGTAAAGTCTACTATCGGAGCAATTCCGAAGCATAAGGCAACTGTTGAAGCATTAGGCCTTCATAAGTTAAACAGCTCTGCCCTGCTTCCTGACAATGATGCAACAAAAGGCATGATCCAGCAGGTAAGACACTTAGTTAAGGTAGAAGAAGCTTAAAACAAGAAGGAGGTGTCAAAGCAATGGAATTATCAAACTTACAGCCTGCAGAAGGCTCAAAGCACAGTGATAATTTTAGAAGAGGACGCGGACACGGTTCAGGAAACGGAAAGACCGCAGGTAAGGGTCACAAGGGTCAGAAGGCTCGTTCCGGAGCTCCCAGGATCGGTTTCGAAGGTGGTCAGATGCCACTTTACAGACGTCTTCCCAAGAGAGGTTTCAAGAACAGAAATCATAAAGAGATCGTAGCTATAAATATCAGTGTATTAGAAGCATTTGAGGATGGTGCAACAGTTGATGCAGAAGCCCTTATCGCAAAGGGAATCTTCAAGGATCCCCGCGATGGAGTTAAGATCCTCGGCAACGGCGAACTTACCAAAAAGCTCAATGTAAAGGCTAATGCTTTCAGCGAAACAGCTAAGGAAAAGATTGAGAAACTTGGTGGAACAGCTGAGGTGATCTAATGATTAAGACGCTTAGAGATGCATTAAGGATTAAAGAAATAAGAGAGAAACTTTTATACACACTGCTTATGATCATCGTTATCCGTATCGGATGTCAGATGCCCGTACCCGGTGTAAACAGAGAGTATTTCTCCGAGTGGTTTGCAGCGCAGACCAGCGACGCTTTTAACTTTTTGGATGCATTTACAGGTGGTTCATTTCTTAATATGTCATTATTGGCATTGAACATTACACCCTACATCACTTCTTCCATTATCATGCAGCTTCTCACCATTGCCATTCCGGCACTTGAGGAGATGCAGAAGGAAGGCGGCGAAGGCCGCAAGAAGATCGCATCCATTACCCGTTACGTAACGGTTGCACTTGCACTTATCGAAGCACTGGCAATGACCATCACCTTCGGTAATCAGAATCTTTTACAGAAGTTCAATGCATTAAACGTGATCACTGCTGTTGTTGCATTAACGGCAGGTAGTGCATTCGTTATGTGGATCGGTGAACGTATCACCGAGAAGGGTATCGGAAACGGTATATCCATTGTCCTGTTGGTTAACATCATTTCAAGAATCCCTCAGGACCTTACAACACTGTTCGACCAGTTCGTAACAGGAAAGAGGATTGCATCCGCAATTCTTGCAGTAGTTATTATTCTTGCACTCCTTGTACTCATGATCATGCTTGTTGTACTTCTTAACTCGGGACTTCGTAAGATCCCCGTACAGTACGCAAGACGCAGTCAGGGAAGCAGCAAGATCGGCGGAGCGGCAGCTTCCAACATTCCCATAAGGATCAACACGGCAGGAGTTATTCCGATCATCTTTGCATCATCTATCTTGCAGACACCCGGAATCATCTCCTCCCTTGCAGGATATAAGGGAACCGGAGCATGGTCCCATATTTTACACACATTAAGTTCATCTTATTGGGTAAATAAGGACTATCCGATCTATTCGATAGGTTTGCTGATCTACATCGTTCTCGTTATAGTGTTTGCATATTTCTACACATCCATCACCTTCAATCCGATGGAGCTTGCAGACAACTTAAAGAGATCCAACGGCTTTATCCCCGGTATCAGACCCGGTAAGCCCACCAGCGATTACCTTACGAACATCTTAAATGCCATCATATTCATCGGCGCTGTCGGACTTGTTATCGTAGGCGTTCTTCCTTACATCTTCTACGGTGTATTCAAGGCTCAGGTAACATTCCTCGGCACAAGCCTTATCATTATCGTAAGCGTTATCATTGAGACACTTACTCAGATCGAAAATATGATGCAGGTAAGAAATTACAAAGGATTTTTAAATCAGTAATGTAAAAGCAGTCGGAGCAGGGCTTATGCCCTGCCCCGCATTTTGCGTTAATACGCACAAAAAACGGAGAATCAGTATATGAAGATAATAATGTTAGGGGCGCCCGGTGCAGGAAAAGGCACACAGGCAGAAATGATCTCGGAAAAATATGGCTTACCTCACATCTCAACAGGAGACATCTTCCGTGCAAATATCAAAAACGGAACGGAACTTGGTAAGGAAGCTAAGAAATATATGGATCAGGGACAGCTTGTTCCCGATGAACTTACGGTAAAGATCCTTCTTGACAGAGTTGCGCAGGATGACTGCAAAAACGGCTATGTTCTCGACGGATTTCCCAGAACCATTCCCCAGGCTGAAGTTCTTGACGCAGAACTTACAAAGCTTGGCGATAAGGTTGATTTCGCTATCAATGTAGATGTTCCCGATGACAACATCATCAATCGTATGTCGGGACGCCGCGCCTGCGTAAGCTGCGGAGCTACATATCATGTAGTATTTAATCCCACGAAGGTTGAAGGCGTTTGCGATAAGTGCGGTGCAAACCTTATACTTCGTGACGATGATAAGCCCGAGACCGTAAAGAACCGTCTTGACGTTTATCACAAGCAGACACAGCCTCTTATTGACTTTTATTCAAAAAAGGGTATTTTAAAAGAGGTAGACGGAACTGTTGCCATGAATGAAGTGTTTAATGCCATCACCGCAATTCTTGGCTAAGAAAGAAGGTTGCAATGTCAGTATCGATAAAATCACCTGCCGAGATCGCACTCATGCGTGAATCCTGCAGGCTGCTCAGTGAAGTTTTCAAAGAAATGTCTCAGATGATCGAGCCCGGTGTCACCACCATGGATATAAACAAGGTGGGTGAGAGGGTCATCAGAAGCTTCGGCTGCGTACCCAATTTCCTTCATTACGAAGGTTATCCCGCAGCTATATGCGTTTCGGTAAACGACGAAGTTGTGCACGGTATTCCCAACAAGCACCGCAAGCTTAAGGAAGGCGATATCGTAAGCCTTGACTGCGGACTTATCTACAAGGGTTACCATTCCGATGCGGCAAGGACATATGCCGTAGGTGAGATCACTCCCGAAGCGCAGCAGTTGATCGATGTTACAAAGCAGAGCTTCTTTGAAGGTATTAAGAAGGCAAAGGCGGGAAATCATCTTTATGATATATCCGCAGCCATAGACGATTATGTTACACCTTACGGTTACGGTATCGTAAAAGACCTGGTGGGACATGGGATCGGAACTTCTCTTCATGAAGATCCTCAGATCCCCAATTTCAGACAGCGTAAGAGAGGCATCAAACTTGAGCCCGGCATGACACTTGCCGTTGAGCCCATGATCGCCGCAGGCGGCTGGGAAGTTTCGTGGCTTGATGATGACTGGACCGTTGTTACCGAAGACGGAAGTCTTGCCGCACACTATGAGAACACCATCCTTATTACGGACGGTGAGCCTGAGATCCTTACGATCGAAAGGTGATTCCGATGAAGTATCTGTTTGCAAGATCCAAAGCGGGACACGACAAAGGCAAGGTATACAGGATAAAAGAACAATCCGGCAGTTTTGTTCTGCTTGAGGATGATAAGGGCAATATAAAGAAAAAGAACAGAAAACACATTCAACCGATAAAAGGAGATATGCATGTCTAAGGCAGATGTCATTGAAATTGAAGGAACAGTTGTGGAAAAACTTCCCAACACAATGTTTAAGGTAGAACTTGAGAACGGACACCAGGTGCTTGCTCACATCAGCGGAAAGCTTCGTCAGAACTTCATCAGGATCCTTCCCGGAGATAAGGTAACACTTGAGTTATCGCCCTATGATCTTACCAAGGGACGCATCATCTGGAGAGATAAATAATAAGCAGGTTTCGTGCTCAAAAAATCTTTAAAATAATTGTTGCAATCCGTAAAAGGCCGTGGTACAATGATACTCGGCCTTTTTTGTGGCTTAATGGATTGAAGAACTGAAAGGAGGCAACTATGAAAGTAAGATCTTCAGTTAAACCGATTTGCGAAAAGTGCAAAGTTATCAAGCGCAAGGGAAAGATCAGAATCATCTGTGACAATCCCAAGCACAAACAGAGACAGGGTTGATCCGCTTTATAATTTACGGATTTAAAGTATATAGACGTAGTAGAGCCTACGATTTGTACTTTTGATACCGCAAGAGCTCATAAGACGGGAGCTCGTACCTTGTCGGAAAAGTCGGACGCCGGTCCGGCCGGGATCTGTATGATCCCCAATCAATCAGTATTGCGCAGAATGCGCTGCCGTATAACGGCAAACACAGCGTGTGAGTCACGCAGAAAGAAATGGAGGAAACGTAAATGGCTCGTATCGCAGGTATTGACTTACCTAGAGAAAAAAGAATTGAGATCGGACTTACTTACATCTACGGTATCGGTAGATCAAGTGCCGACAAGATTCTTGAAGCAGCAAAGGTTAACCCTGATACACGTGTTAGGGATTTAACAGACGAAGAAGTTAAGAAGCTCAGTGAGGTTATCGAGGAGCACTATCTCGTAGAAGGTGACCTTCGTCGTGAGACCGCTCTTAACATTAAGAGACTTCAGGAGATCGGATGCTACAGAGGTATCCGTCACCGTAAGGGCCTTCCCGTTCGCGGACAGAAGACCAAGACAAACGCTCGTACCCGTAAGGGACCCAAGCGTACCGTAGCTAATAAGAAGAAGTAATTGTGAATTCAGAGAGAAAGTAGGTTAGTTTAAAAATGGCTAAAGTTGCAAAGTAAGTAACAAAAAAGCGCGTTAAGAAAAACGTTGAACGTGGACAGGCACATATTCAGGCATCCTTCAACAAC
>JAEEIN010000007.1 GCA_016281385.1 Lachnospiraceae bacterium
ATTTAACCGGTACCACAGATGGTATCACAGCTATCCAGATGGATATCAAGAGCCACGGACTTACAAGACCCATCGTTGAAGGCGCTATCGCAAGATGTCGCGAAGCAAGGCTCTTCATCATGGACAACTGTATGAAGAAGGCTATTTCAGAGCCCCGTCCTACAGTTAACGAATATGCACCCAAGATCATTTCCATCGATATCGATCCCGATAAGATCGGCGATGTTATCGGTAAGCAGGGTAAGGTCATCAACGAGATCGTTGCCCGCACCGGAGTCAAGATCGATATCACCGACGAAGGACGCGTTTCCGTTTGCGGAGTTGAGAAGGAAATGATGGACAAGGCCGTTGAGTACATTCAGACGATCGTTTCCGACTTCGAAGAAGGAAAGATCTACAGCGGTAAAGTCGTAAGCATCAAGGAATTCGGCGCATTTATCGAGTTTGCACCTGGAAAAGAAGGCATGGTTCACATCTCCAAGATCGCTAAGGAGAGGATCGAGCATGTAGAGGATGTTCTCACATTGGGAGACAAGGTTACAGTCGTTTGTCTTGGCAAGGACAAGATGGGACGTATCAGCTTCTCCATGAAGGATGTTCAGTAATCAGTAAAGGTGAAACGCCATTTGCGCCAAATGCGCAGATGGCGTTTTGTTTATTTAAGGAATCTTAATATGAAAAGAAAGATCATTTTTGTTTTTCTTGCGATAATACTTATAGCACTGGATCAATGGTCCAAGTTCTGGATCGTTGCCAACTTAAAGGGCAGGGAAAATATAGTCTGGATAAAGAAAATATTTGAGCTTGAATACTTAGAGAACGACGGAGCGGCTTTCTCAAGCTTTTCCGGAAAGCAGGGCTTTTTGCTTGTTCTTACGGTGATCATTCTGTCAGCTGTCATTGTTGAGTTCATAAGGACACCTTCTGACAAGCGCTATATCCCCATGGAGACGGCCTTTATTCTTCTTATTTCAGGCGCCGTCGGCAACATGATAGACCGTGTAAGGCAGGGATATGTTGTGGACTTTTTCTATTTCGTTCCCATCAATTTCCCCAGATTCAATGTGGCTGACTGCTACGTCACTGTTTCCGCAATACTCCTTTGCATACTTATTCTTTTTGTATACAAGGAAGAAGAAACGGCTTATCTGTTTCGCTTTAAGAAAAAGCAGTGATGTGGTATAATGTACTTTAACGATTTTACAGAATTTTGATTATATATACCTGTTTGGTTTGAAAGGATATATCAGTGGGTACTTTTGACAAAGAGATAGACAGAAGGCGTACTTTCGCCATTATTTCCCACCCCGATGCGGGTAAAACGACACTTACGGAGAAATTCCTTCTCTACGGAGGTCAGATCAATCTGGCAGGTTCCGTAAAGGGAAAGGCCACCGCAAGGCACGCCGTTTCCGACTGGATGGAGATAGAGAAGCAGAGAGGTATTTCCGTCACCTCCTCAGTGCTTCAGTTTGAATATGACGGATATTGCATAAACATTCTTGATACACCGGGACACCAGGATTTCTCGGAGGACACTTACAGAACGCTGATGGCTGCGGATTCAGCCGTGATGGTCATCGACGCATCGAAGGGTGTTGAGGCCCAGACAAGAAAGCTCTTCAAGGTCTGCGGCATGAGAGGCATTCCCATCTTTACCTTTATCAACAAGTTGGACCGTGATGCGAGAGATACCTTCGAGCTTCTCGACGATATAGAAAAAGAACTCGGTATCGCCACATGTCCCGTTAACTGGCCCATCGGTTCGGGTAAGAAGTTCAAGGGCGTTTACGACAGGGAATCAAGAAGCATCGTTACCTATTCCGATACCCAGAAGGGTACCAAGGAAGGTGAGACGAAGGTTATTTCCATAGACGATGAAGCAGCAATGGACGCTGAGATCGGAGATGAAGCTACTGAGAAGCTCCTTATGGAGATCGAACTTCTCGACGGAGCAAGCGAGGAGTTTGACATCGACGCAGTTCGCGCAGGTAAGTTAACTCCCGTGTTCTTCGGATCGGCTCTTACAAACTTCGGTGTTGAGATCTTCTTAAAGCACTTCTTAGAGATGGCTACAACGCCTCTTCCGAGACAGACTGCCGACGGACTTGTGGATCCTCACTCCGATGATTTCTCGGCCTTTGTATTCAAGATCCAGGCCAACATGAACAAGGCTCACAGAGACCGTCTTGCATTCATGAGGATCTGTTCCGGGAAGTTCAATGCGGACGAAGAAGTCTGCCATGTACAGAGCGGAAAGGTAATGCGTCTTTCACAGCCTCAGCAGATCATGGCCGATGAACGTAAGATATTAAGCGAAGCCTACGCAGGCGACATAATCGGTGTATTCGATCCCGGCATCTTCTCCATCGGAGATACGGTTTGCGCACCCAGGAAGAAAGTGACTTATGAAGGTATCCCCACCTTCGCTCCCGAGCATTTCGCCCGTGTACGTCAGATGGATACCATGAAGCGTAAGCAGTTCGTAAAGGGTATCAACCAGATCGCCCAGGAAGGTGCGATCCAGATATTCCAGGAACTTAATTCCGGTCTTGAAGAGATCATAGTCGGCGTTGTAGGTGTGCTGCAGTTTGACGTTCTTAAGTTCAGACTGGAGAACGAATACAATGTTGAGATCCGCCTTGAGCCCCTTCCTTACGAGCACATCAGGTGGATAGAGAACAAGGATATAGATGTAGCGAAGCTTACGGGAACCTCTGATATGAAGAAGGTCACGGACTTAAAGGGAAGACCCCTTCTTCTTTTTATCAACTCCTGGAGCATACAGATGACCATAGACAGAAACAAGGGCTTGGAGCTTTCCGAGTTTGCAAGGAATTAGGAGGAAAAACAAAATGGAAAAGACAGAAGATTACGGCTGCGCATCAAACATTAAGATCGCAAACGATGTGGTCGGTAAGATCGCCGCTATGGCCGCACTTGAAGTTGAAGGCGTGTCCGCAATGGGCAACAACATCACCACCGAGATCCTTGGAAAGGTGGGAATGAAGAACCTCTTAAAGTATGTAAAGATCGATGTTCTCGGCAAGGAAGTAACCATCGACATAGCCATTACCATCGAGTATGGCAGGAATATCCCCGCCATCAGTCAGAAGGTGCAGGCACGTGTTAAGCAGACCGTTGAGAACATGACGGGACTTACGGTTGCGGATGTCAATGTAAGGGTAGCAGGAATCAGCTTAAATAAGGAATGATCATAGAAAATGAAGAGAAGTGAGATCAGGGAAGCGGTTTTTTTACTGCTTTTCCGTGCGGAATTTAATGAACTTAAGGATATGCCCGAACAGATGCAGATGTTTTTCGATGCAGAGGGCGAGGATCTCAGAGTGCAGGTTTCCGACGAGGACAGGGAATACATCATTTCCCGTGCAACGGATGTCTGCAACCATATGGAAGAGATCGATAAGATGATCTCCGAGAAGGCAACGGGCTGGACGGTCCAGAGAATGGGTAAGGTGGATCTTACCGTTATAAGGCTTGCCGTATATGAGATCGTTTATGATGAAAAGGTACCTCTCGGAGTAGGAATCAACGAGGCCGTTGAACTTGCAAAGAAGTACGGCCGTGATGAATCCGGAGCATTCGTAAACGGAGTACTGGCTAAATTTGACGAATAGTATTTACAGTGTTTCACAGATAAATAAATATATCGCCGGAATGTTCAAAAACGACTATATGCTTGGAAAGGTCAGCATTCGCGGCGAAGTGGGTAACTGTACCTATCAGGCTTCAGGGCATGTTTATTTTTCCTTAAAGGACGAGAATGCCAATATCCAGTGCGTTCTGTGGGCTTCAAAGAGGAGTGCCTTAGGATTTAAGCTTGAGACAGGTATGCAGGTTGTCTGCACCGGCAGCGTGGAAGTCTATGAGGTTGCGGGCAGGTATCAACTCATCTGCAGCAAGGTCGAGCAGGACGGGATAGGCGATATCTATGAGCGTTTCGAGGCCCTTAAGAAGAAGCTTAAAGAGCAGGGAATGTTCGATGAGGAATATAAGCGCCCGATCCCGAAGCATATAAAGACTCTGGGAGTCGTAACGGCACCTACGGGAGCTGCGGTAAGGGATATCATCAATATCTCAAAGCGCAGAAATCCCGGAATTCAGATCGTTCTGTTCCCGTCACTGGTTCAAGGCCCGGATGCGCCGCCTCAGATCATAAAGGGTATTCGTGCCCTGGAAGATTACGGTGTCGACTGTATCATAGTGGGCCGCGGCGGCGGTTCCATGGAGGATCTTTGGTGCTTTAACGACGAAGGTGTTGCCCATGCGATCTTTAACTGTACCGTACCGGTGATCTCTGCGGTGGGACATGAGACGGATTATACCATTGCGGATTTCGTATCCGACTTACGTGCCCCCACACCTTCGGCAGCGGCGGAACTTGCGGTATCTGACGTGTATATACCCCTTGAAAATCTTGAGGATTACAGGCTTCGTCTTAACAGGCTTATGCGCGGCAGAATCTCAAATCAGAGAACCCATCTGGCAAATTACAGGGACAAGCTCAGGCTGGCAAGCCCTCAAAGCAAGTTAAACCTTCAAAGAAACCGCCTCGGAACTTACGACCAAAGGCTTCATGACCTGATGGAACGTGTTCTTGTTGCGTACAAGAACCGACTGTCGCTTACGGCGGGGAAGCTTAACGGGTTGTCACCACTTAACAAGCTTGGTGGAGGATATGCCTACGTTTCAAGTGAAGGGAAGGCCGTAAAGAGCGTTTCGGATGTGGCTGTCGGAGGAAGCTTAACAGTGAATCTTACCGACGGAACGGCGAAAGCAACGGTAACTGAGATAACAGAGGAGACCGTGATAAATGAGTGAAGAAAAGAATTTTTCCATAGAAGAAGCCTTTAAGCAGCTTGATGAGGCGATAAAGGAGATGGAAGGCGAGGATGTGACTCTGGAAAGGTCCTTCGAGCTTTACAAAAACGGCGTTGAACTCATTCAGAAATGCGAAAAGGAAATAGATACAGTCGAAAAGAAAGTGCTGGCACTTTCCGAAAACGGAGAGACAAATGAATTTTCATGATGAACTTGAACAGAAAGTCAGTGATGTAAACGAGCTTCTTACCAAAGCTCTTTCGGTGGATACGGGATATGCGGAGTATTTAATGGATGCCATGCGTTATTCCGTTATGGGAGGCGGAAAGAGGATCCGTCCGATACTTATGTTAGAGAGCTGCAAGCTCTTTAAGGACCCGGTTCCGGAACTGCCCTATTTCATGGCTGCCATCGAGCTTATCCATTCCTATTCCCTTGTCCACGACGACATGCCCTGTATCGACAACGACGAGTACAGAAGGGGCAGAAAAACAACCCACGCGGTTTACGGTGAGACGACAGCGCTTCTTGCGGGGGACGGGCTTTTGAACTTTGCCTTTGAAACCGCTACAAGGGCTTTCAATGTGACCGATGATGCGGCAAAGGTAGGAAAGGCAATCACCATTCTTGCCAAGATGGCGGGTATCTTCGGAATGATCGGAGGCCAGGCCGCAGACGTTCAGTCCGAGAAGGACGGGGAGCGTCTTACGGAGGACAAGCTTCTTTTTATTCACGAAAACAAGACCGCAGCGCTTATCGAGAGCTCCCTTATGATCGGTGCAGTACTTGCGGGAGCGTCCGATGATGATGTTAAAAAGCTCATGGAGATCGGTTCCGGTATCGGTATCGCTTTCCAGATAAGGGATGATATCCTTGATGTTGAGGGTTCCTTTGAGGAGCTTGGCAAGGATATCGGATCGGATGCCGAGAACGGTAAAGTGACATACGTGACTTTATACGGTCTTGAAAAGGCAAAGGCGGATGTGGCCGCTTATTCCGACGAGGCCCTTAACGGACTTAAGAGCTTCCAAAGAAGAAACGAGTTTCTTGAAACACTTGTTGAAAGTCTTATCAATCGAAACAAATAGAGGCGTTTTATATGCTGCTTGATATCATAAAATCCGAAAATGACATAAAGAAGATCCCTGAGGAGAAGCTTCCGCAGCTTGCAGACGAGATCCGTGAGTTTCTGATCGAGAAGTTAAGCGTTACCGGCGGTCATCTTGCATCCAATCTCGGTGCGGTGGAGCTTACAATGGCGCTTCATTTATCCTTAAACCTTCCAAACGATAAGATCATCTGGGACGTAGGCCACCAGTCCTATACCCACAAGATCCTTACGGGAAGAAAGGATGCTTTCGATACATTAAGGAAGTTCGGCGGTCTTGCGGGCTTCCCCAAAAGGTGTGAGAGTGAATGCGACGTTTTCAATACAGGTCACAGCTCTACATCCATCTCCGCGGGCCTTGGCTTTGTTAAGGCCAGGGATATAAAGGGTGAGGAATCAACCATTGTAGCAGTTATCGGTGACGGTTCCCTTACCGGCGGTCTTGCTTATGAGGCTCTTAACAACGCTTCAAAGCTTGAGACCAACTTTATCATTGTTCTTAATGACAACAACATGTCCATTTCCGAGAACGTCGGCGGAGTGTCCAAGTACTTAAACGGCATTCGTACCGCTGACGGTTACCTTGATCTTAAGGAGAACGTCTTCACGAAGCTCATGAAGATGCCCGGCGGTGAAGGTCTCGTTAAAAAGATCAGAAAAACAAAGAGTACCTTAAAAAGCATGGTCATTCCCGGAATGTTCTTTGAAGATATGGGAATAACCTATTTGGGCCCCGTAAACGGACACGACATAGATGCCGTCCGTGAGGCTATAAGGGATGCGAAGAGGTGTAAGGGAGCGGTTCTTGTTCATGTCCTTACGGAAAAAGGAAAGGGCTATACACCCGCCGAGAGACATCCTTCACGTTTCCACGGAACGGAACCCTTTGTCATTGAGACCGGTATTCCCAGTACTCAGAAGACAAAGGCAAATTATACGGATATTTTCTCAACCGTTATGGTGAAGCTTGGGGAGCGTAATCCCGATGTTGTGGCCATCACCGCGGCAATGGCCGACGGTACGGGACTTAAGCGTTTCAGAAACGCTTATCCCGAGAGATTTTTTGACGTTGGTATCGCTGAGGAACATGCGGTTACCTTTGCGGCAGGACTTGCGGCAGGGGGACTTAAGCCTGTTGTCTGCATCTATTCATCCTTCCTGCAGAGGGCTTACGACCAGATCCTTCACGATGTCTGCATACAGAAGCTGCCTGTTGTTTTTGCAATCGACAGGGCGGGTATTGTGGGAAGCGACGGAGAGACTCATCAGGGCATCTTCGATCTTTCCTTCCTTTCTTCCATACCAAACATGACCATCATGGCTCCGAAGAACAAGTGGGAACTCTCGGATATGATGAAGTTTGCGGTGGGCTTTGACGGACCTATTGCCGTGAGATATCCCAGAGGTACGGCTTACGAAGGCCTTGAGGGCTTCAGAGCGCCCGTTGAGTACGGAAAGTCCGAGGTTATTTACGAAGAATCGGAGATTGCACTTGTGGCTGTGGGAAGCATGGTCAAGACGGGAGAAGGCGTAAGAAAGCAGGTCACGGACGCAGGTCATTCATGTACTCTTGTTAATGCGAGATTCGTTAAGCCCATTGATGAGGAACTGTTATCAGGCCTTTCCAAGACACACGACATGATCGTCACAATGGAAGAAAACGTAAGCTCCGGCGGCTTCGGAGAGAAGTGCAGGGAGTACCTTGATTCCATAGGCTACAAGGGAAAGCTCATAACCGTTTCGATCCCCGACATGTATGTCGAACACGGTAACTGCGATGTATTAAAGGCCAGCCTCGAAATAGACGAGAACGGCATTACAAAAAGGATCCTGGAGAATCTTTAAATGAAAGAAAGACTGGATGTTCTTCTGGTGGAGCAGGGGCATGTGACCTCCCGTGAGAAGGCAAAGGCCGTGATCATGAGCGGCGATGTTTTCGTTAACGGACAGCGTGAGGACAAGCCCGGAACCACCTTTGATCCGGAGAAAATAAATATAGAGGTCAGGGGCGCAAAGCTTAAGTATGTAAGCCGCGGCGGTCTGAAGCTTGAAAAGGCTCTTTCCGTATTCCCCATCGATCTTAAGGATTGTGTTTGCATGGACATCGGAGCTTCTACCGGCGGTTTTACCGACTGTATGCTTCAGAACGGCGCAAAGAAGGTCTATTCCATAGACGTGGGCCACGGACAGCTTGCCTGGTCCTTAAGAAATGACGAACGTGTTGTTTGTATGGAGAAGACGAATTTCAGGTACTGTACTCCCGAAGATATCGGTGAGGCTCCTGACTTTGCAAGCGTTGACGTATCCTTCATTTCACTTACCAAGATCTTAGAACCTGCGGTGAACATCATCCGCGACCACGCACAGATGGTATGCCTCATCAAGCCCCAGTTTGAAGCCGGCCGTGAAGAGGTGGGAAAGAAGGGTGTTGTCAGGGATAAGAAGGTTCACGAAGCGGTTGTAAGCAAGATCGTTGATTATGTAAAAACAATAGGCTTTGTTGTTCTCGGGCTTGAGTATTCACCCATAAAGGGACCTGAGGGCAATATAGAGTATCTTCTTTTTATAGAAAAAGCACAGGATATGGATTCTGTGTCAGTTGACATAACAAAGACCGTGGAAGCAGCTCACGGAGAATTGGACGCATAATGGAACGTTTTCTGATACGTACCAACAAAATAAAGGATCCGGGACTTGAGATAACGAACCGTATCGCTGATTTTTTGAGATCACATGAAAAGTCGGTGAGCATTGAGTCAATGGATGCAGCGGGGATATTCGGGGAGGAGCATGCGGCTTCCTTCGATCCCGGGGCTGAGCCCGATCTTGTTATTGTTCTGGGCGGAGACGGTACCATGCTTCGTGCGGCAAGGGACTTTATGTATGTGAATGTGCCCCTTCTGGGAGTAAATTTGGGGTCCCTCGGGTATCTTACGGAGGTTGAGAAGGATAATGTGATCCCGGCCCTTGAGAAGATCCTTAAGGGGGATTACACCATCGAAGAGCGCATGATGATCGAGGGAACTTTCCTTCGTCAGGGAACGGAAGCAGGTCATGTGAGGGCTCTTAACGATATCAGTATTCTAAAAGAGAATCCTTTCCAGGCCATAGGGCTTAACATATATGTAAATGACCGATTTTTAAAGGACTATAATGCGGACGGAGTGATCGTTTCCACTCCCACGGGATCTACCGGATACAACCTTTCTGCCGGGGGACCCATTGTTGAGCCGGGGGCGGATCTGCTTGTTCTTACTCCCGTGAGCCCTCATACACTTATGGCAAGAAGCATCATCCTTTCGGCGAAGGATGAGATCAGGATAGAACTTAAAGGACCCAAGGACGGAGCATTTCAAAAGGCGCTGGCTTCGGCGGATTCCGCTTCGAATTTTGACCTTGAATCCGGGGACAGTTTTGTTCTTAAAAAGAGCGACATGAGAACGAAGATAGTTAAATTAAGCAGTGTAAGCTTCCTTGAAGTACTTTCAAAGAAGTTAAGATAAGAGAGGGGAAAGATGAAGAACAGAAGGCATGAAAAGATACTGGAGCTCATCGACAGATTCAGTATCGATACACAGGAAGAACTGGTGACAAGGCTTGCCGAGGCGGGCTTTGAGGTGACGCAGGCAACGGTATCGAGAGATATCAGGGCTCTTCATCTCTACAAGCAGAGCTTGGAGGGCGGCAAACAGAAATATGCCGTTGACACCAGCAAGGATCACACGCTTGATTCCAAGTACAGGCGTGTATTAAGGGACGGTTTTGTTTCTGTGGATATGGCGCAGAACATTCTTGTTATAAAAACCGTTTCGGGAATGGCCATGGCGGTTGCGGCTGCGGTGGATTCCATGGACTTTACGGAAATTGTTGGTACGATAGCCGGAGATGATACCATTATGATGGCTGTACGTACAGTGGAGGATACAAAGGCTTTGATGGGGAAGATCAAAGACCTTGTGAATGAGTAATATAATCCGAAAGAAAGAAGAGGGATTATGTTAGAAAGTTTACACGTTAAAAACCTGGCTTTGATCGAGGAATGCGAGATCGAATTCTCGCAGGGACTGAATATCTTAACCGGTGAGACCGGCGCGGGTAAATCAATCTTACTCGGTTCGGTTAATCTTGCATTGGGGGCAAGGTGTGACAAAAGCGTCATAAGAAGCGGATGCGATGAGGCAAGTGTGGAGCTTGTCTTTTCGGCAAACGACAGAGTAAGAAGGCTTCTTTCTGAAGCCGATCTTCCCGCGGACGACGATATCGTCATCATTTCAAGGAAGATAACCCCACAGAAGAGCATCTTTAAGATCAACGGAGAGACCGTGATCTCCAGGCAGGTGAAGGATCTTGCTTCGGAGCTTCTTGATATTCACGGTCAGCATGAGCACCAGTCACTTCTCAATACCCTTCGTCAGCGTGATATGATCGACGCCTACGGAGGGGCAGGGATATATGAGTTACTGGCGCTTGTTTCTGCGGCTTCGCATGATTATAAGGGAGCCCTTGAGGAACTTGATAAGATAAGGGAAAAGTCCTCAAACAGGGAGAGGGAGATGAGTCTTCTTGAGTATGAATGCAAGGAGATCTCCGACGCGGAACTTGTTCCCGGCGAGGATGACGAGCTGGAGGAGCAGTACAGGCGCATGACGCAGGCTGAAAAGCTTGCGGAGAGCGTGTCCGAGGCGATACAGCTGGTAAGCGGAGACGGAACTCAGGATGCAGGTGCCCTGATATCCAGGGCGATCCAGAGTATATCAAGGGCTGCATCCTTGGATGAAGGTGCTTCGGAACTTGAAGAGATGTTAAGGAACGCGGAGGAGATCCTTGGGGATTTTGCTCTTTCCGCTTCAAGGTACAGTGACGGCCTTTCCTTTGACGAGGAGGAGTTCTCCCGTGTAGAGAAGAGACTTGACCTTATCAATACCCTTAAGTCCAAATTCGGAAACACGGTTTCGAAGGTTCTTGAGTATTATGACGAGAAGTCGGCGGAGCTTGAGAAACTGAAGAATCTTGAGGAATACATCGCTTCCCTTGAGAAGAAGACCGAAGATGCGAAGAAGGCTTATGTAAAGGCTTGTGAACGACTGACCGCAGAACGTCAGAAGGCCTGTGATGAGTTTTCGAAGAATTTAAAGAAAACTCTTGAAGGACTTAATTTCCTTGGGGTAGAGTTCTTTGTACAGTTGAATACAGATACCTCGGTGGTTTCCTCAAAGGGTATGGATACAGTTGAATTCATGATATCCACCAATCCCGGCGAGCCTGTACGTCCCGTGCGAAACGTGGCTTCCGGCGGTGAACTTTCAAGGATCATGCTGGGGATCAAGACAATCCTTGCCAAGAAGGACGATATCGATGCTTTGATCTTCGATGAAATTGACACCGGTATCAGCGGACATACCGCAAAAGAGGTGGCTAAGAAACTTTCCGAACTTTCAAGAGAACATCAGGTCATCTGCATAACCCACCTTGCCCAGATCGCGGCCATGGCCGACAGGCACTTCCTTATCAGCAAAGAGGTGGTTTCCGGCAAGACCGTTACGGGCATAAATGCACTTGATGAGATTGAAGAGATCTCCGAACTTGCAAGGCTTCTCGGAGGAGATGAGAGCAGCGAAGCTGCCTTAAACAACGCAAGAGAACTTAAAAACAACGCAGACAAAGAGAAGAGATAGATGTTTTCATACACCGCTAAATTTTCAAAGAAATGCAAACCCGTTTTTATCACAGCCGTAGTTATCTACGGCTGTTTGTGTTGTATTCTTTATTACCTTCAGCTTAAGAACTACGCGGAAGGCACCGGACTTTTCGAAGCGGACACTCCCGTGCATGTAAGCATGGCTGTAGTGGATCATTTTTATTACAGTATCACTGCCTTTGTTTATCTTTTGTGCAGTCATTTCAGCTTTGCCAATATTCTGATCGCGATTTTCTTAGGTGCCATCACTGCTGTGACGGTTCCTTTGACTGCCGGTCTTGTGAATGAGTGCATAAAGATATGGGGCGGCGAGCCTGACGATCTTGTGGCATATGTTCTTGCCTTTGTTTCCAATTTTGTTATGGGATTCTACATTAAGGCCGCAAATGTACAGCATTACATAGGCTATCAGAACGCCAACATGTGGCACAATTCCACTTATATCGTCATGCGTTTCGCGGCGGTGCTTGTGCTGACATCCTATTTAAAGATCGCGCAGAAGAAAGCGGTGGGTTGGAAGGACTGGATCATTTTTTCACTTCTTCTTGCTTTCTCAACGGCAGTAAAGCCAAGCTTTCTTATTGTTTTTGCACCCATCATGGCGGTTGAACTGGTCATTGACCTTGTGAAGAAAGTGCCTTTTAAGACATTGTTCTTTTTCGGCTGTTCGGTGATCCCGTCGCTTATTGTTCTTTTGTGGCAGAGCCTTGTTCTTTTCGGAGACGATACGGGAAACGGCTATGCCATAAGCCCCTTTACCGCACTTATGCAGAGGGGGGACCATCCGAAGGTTACGCTGATCCTTTCGGTATTGTTCCCGCTTATTGTTTTTCTTGCGCATGTTCGTGATTTCTACAGGGACAGGCTTTATTCCTTCAGCCTTCTTGTGTGGCTCATGGGATTTTCGGAGGTCTTTCTTTTTACGGAAACCGGCACGAGAGGCGGAGATTCGAACTTCATGTGGGGATACTCCATCGCCCTTTTTGTTCTGTTTCTTGTTTCAATGGTTAAGCTTGTTTTTGACTATAAAAAGAAAACGGATAAGAAGGCTTTGGACGTGATATATCTGTGCGTCGCGACCTTTACTCTGGTGTGGCACGCTGTGAGCGGAATATGGTATTTTGTTCTTCTGTTTTCGGGAGTGACATATTTCATATAAGATTTTTCGTGGATTTTATACCGTAAAGGTGATATATTGAAGGGTGAAAGTATTCTAACCGATGGGGAGGAATTATTGAATGAAGAAGATTCTTTTTGCGGCATCCGAGGGTGTTCCCTTTATCAAAACGGGAGGACTTGCGGACGTTGTCGGATCATTGCCCAAGTGCGTGGACAAGGAATATTTTGACGTGCGCGTCATTATTCCCAAGTATTCCTGCATGAGACAGGAAATGAAAGACAAGATGGAATACGTAACCCATTTCTATATGGATTACAACTGGAAGAATGAGTATGTGGGGGTTCTTAAGGCCGAGGTTGAAGGCATTACCTACTACTTCATCGACAGTGAATACTATTTCAACGGATTCAAACCCTACGGGGACAACGTTTTATTTGAGATCGAAAAATATGCTTATTTTTCAAAGGCTGTGCTTTCGGCGCTTCCGCTCATAGGCTTCCAGCCCGATATAATCCACTGCCACGACTGGCAGACGGGACTTATCCCTGTTTATTTAAGAGAGAGATTCCAGGGGGATCTTTTTTATCATGACATCAAGTCCGTAATGACCATCCACAACCTGAAATTCCAGGGCAAGTGGGACATCAAGGCAGTTAAGTCCATTACCGGTCTTTCGGATTACTTCTTTACTTCCGACAAGCTTGAGAGCTTTAAGGATGCAAACCTTTTAAAGGGCGGTCTTGTTTACGCCGATGCCATCACCACCGTATCCGAGACCTACGCCCAGGAGATCATGACGGATTTCTACGGTGAAGGCTTAAACGGACTTCTTCGTGCCCGGGTAAACGACCTTCGCGGTATCGTAAACGGTATCGACTACACCGAGTTCGATCCTGCGACTGACAAGAACCTTACAAACAATTACGACGCCATCACCTTCAGAAAGGAGAAGGTGAAGAACAAGATCAAACTTCAGGAAAGCCTGGGCCTTAAAAAGGATCCCAAGGCCATGATGATCGGTCTTATCTCAAGGCTTACGGACCAGAAAGGTCTCGACCTTGTGGCTTATATGATGGATGAGCTTTGCCAGGACAACATTCAGTTTGTTGTTGTGGGAACGGGAGAGGAGCGTTACGAGAACATGTTCCGCCACTTTGCATGGAAGTACGGCGACAAGGTTTCCGCAAACATCTACTATTCCGATGAGCTTGCGCATCAGGTATACGCATCCAGCGATGCTTTCTTAATGCCTTCGCTCTTTGAGCCCTGCGGACTCAGCCAGCTCATCGCCCTTCGTTACGGTACCGTTCCCATCGTCCGCGAAACCGGCGGTCTGAAGGACACGGTAGAACCCTACAACGAATACGAAAGCACCGGCACGGGCTTCTCCTTCTCCAACTACAATGCCCATGAGATGCTTGCCTGCATAAGAAATGCTGAGCGTATCTATTACGATCGCAAACGCGAATGGAACAAAATAATCGACAGAGGAATGGCCGCTGACTTCTCCTGGCATAAATCGGCGTTAAAGTATCAGGAAATGTACGACTGGCTGGTAGGCTAGGAGTAAGGCACCAAGATAATAATAAAGCTCTCTTTATATGCTTGCATAATAAAGGGAGCTTTAATTATTAGATTGACGTCTCGCGACAGCGGGACGATTATAGAAAGCGCCCTTTGCTTTCTATAATAGGCGCCTTACTCCTAGCCAAACACCAGCCGGGCACCAAGATAATAATAAAGAATAACTGAGAAAGAAAAGATATCAAAAAATGAAATATTATATTGACGATGAACTTAAGAGTTTATCTGTTTTCAGTGGCTCGGCAGTCGGACGGCTGTATCCGCTTATAAACTTTGGATACAGACTGAGGAAATGCAAGTCTGATCAATACGTTAATGTAAGGAAATATCTAATCCCCGGATATAAAGGGGAGAAGATATCTGCTTTGGTAATTGAGCCCCAGCAGTATGATGGAAAGCTTCCATGCGTGTTGTTTTTCCATGGGGGAGGATTTCTGCTAAGTGCTTCAAGTGCACATTATCAGATTGCAAAGTGGTATGCCCAAAGGGCAAACTGCAAAGTGGTAATGCCTGATTACAGATTACTGCCCAAGAACAAATATCCCGTTGCGGTTGAAGATTGTTATAATACATATTTGTGGCTGCTTGAAAATGCCGAGGCAATGGACATTAATAAAGATAAGATCATTGTTGCGGGAGACAGTGGCGGAGGAAATATTGCAGGTGCGGTTACCGCTATGCTTAATGACAGAGGATTTTCCCTTCCAAAAGGCATAATGTTGATATATCCCGTTCTTGATAAAAGAATGAAAACAGAATCCATGAAAAGATTCACGGATACGCCGATTTGGGATTCACGCTGCATGAAATTGTTTTGGGATATGTATCTTGATGAGAATGATGCGGACCGGAAGAACTATTTCTCAATTTCTGAGATCGAATCGGTTGATCATTTCCCGCAAACGTATATTGAAGTTGCGGAATACGATTGCCTGCGAGACGAAGGAATTGAGTTTGCTGATAGATTGAAGTCAGTAGGAGTTCCTGCGGAAATACATGTGGTTGAACGGGCCTGTCACGGTTATGAGGCTGCCTTGAAAAGTTCAATTGTGAAAAGATGCATGGACAGAAGAATTGAATGGATAAGTAAGGTAATAGAGAGGAATGGGGTATGTTAAAAGATTTTTATGATACTACAGAACCGATCGTAAATATTGAAGCGTTTTATGGTGAACAAAAGCACATTGTAGATAAGTGCATGATCATTTTCTCCAAATTGATTTATGAGCACTTATTGAAGGAATTTGAGTGCGAAAAGATAGGTGCGATGGGTGCCTGCAATGGCGAGATCCCGATTTATTCAATGGAGTACAAAGGAACAAAAGTAGCATTTTACCTTACCGGTATAGGATCCGCTATGGCTTCGGGTTCTTGTTATGAGGCACATTGGCTTACCGGGGCAACGAAGTTTATTATGTTCGGATCTTGCGGAAACCTGGATCCGGAGAAGACTACTGGAAAATTTATAATCCCCACTCAAAGCTACAGAGGAGAGGGCGCGTCTTATTACTATGCCCCTGCGGCGGATTATATTGACATTAAAAGCTGTGATGAGCTGGAAAAATTGTTCATTAAACTCAAAGCGCCTTACGTAAAGGGAAGAGTGTGGACAACTGATTCCATGTTAAGGGAAACGAAAGGCCTGGTTGCCAAAAGGAAAGAAGAGGGCTGCATAGCAGTTGAAATGGAACTGGCGGGAGTGCAGGCTTTATGCGACTTTTATGGCTTGACATTGTATGATTTCCTTGAGGCAGGAGATGTTCTTGCTGAAAGCAATTATGAAGTAACTGCACTCCACGCAGCAAACCATGATTTCGGGAAACTCTATTTGGCATTAGAGATAGCAACAATGGTATAATGAGAATTGCGGAAAGGTAACGCAAAGGAGGGGTAAATATGGCAAAGCGTTTGGGGATTATCAGAAACTTGGTTGTTATAGCGGGAATCATTGTCGGATCTGTTATCTGGCTATTCATTCCGACTACGATAAAGAACAGTTCGATCATGCATATTGGTACCGGCGAGTATGGAAGCAAATTGGGATTGCTCATAGCTTTGCCGTTACCGTTATTTTCATATTTCTTTCACAGAAAGAAACTCGATTTTTACGGTACTGATGAAGACCTGAAAAATGAAGAACAGGAAAAATCTGACAAACAGCAGATGTGGATGGGACTGGTCACTGCACTGTTGGAAGTCGGGATTGTGCTTGCGTTGATGTTAGCGGCACTGATTTGATAATATGAAAAGATTATTTGATATAGATTTAAAAGATTATAAAGAAACCGATTCTGTTTTTCGCAGACCTTCGGCCCGTGCTGTGATCATGCGAGGGGATAAGATCGCTCTTGTATACAGCAAGAAGGAAAAATACTATAAATTCCCCGGTGGTGGAATACATGACGATGAGGATAAAAAGGAAGCTCTGATACGTGAAGTCAGGGAAGAGGTCGGAATGGTTGTTGTTCCTGAAAGTATCCGGGAATTTGGAAGTGTACTACGCAGGCAAAAAAGCGATAAAGACGAGAATACTGTTTTTGAACAGGAAAACTACTATTATTTCTGCAATGTAGAGGATGAACTTGTCGATCAGGAACTGGATGCGTATGAACAGGACGCTGAATTTGTCTTAAGGATTGTTGATCTTGATACTGCCATCAAGGCAAATGACATTTATAAGAGCGATGTCTTTTTTAATGAAGTCATGATCAAAAGGGAACTTCGTGTATTAAGATTGCTTAAAATGTCAGAAATAAGCATAGATGATGAAGTAAGGCTGATTCCTTATTACAGAAATGATGAGATTTCACTTGTCTGGTATCAGGATCCTGATGTATGCAAACAGGTAGATAACAGGGACGAACCGTATGATCTTGACCTTCTGCATCGTATGTATGACTATCTATGCAATAACGGTGATTGTTACTACATTGAATACAACGGAGAACTTGTGGGAGATGTTTCGCTAAGAGATAATGGCGAAGTTGCCATAGTTGTCTGTAAAGAATTTCAGAACAGACATATCGGAAGACGCTGTGTCGGAGAAATGCTCCGTCTGGCAAAAGAAAAAGGAATGTCCGCAGTAAGGGCAAATATATATTC
>JAEEIN010000062.1 GCA_016281385.1 Lachnospiraceae bacterium
ACTCCGTCGCTTATATATATCTTTCCGACTTCCGACCGGGCCTTGCAGATATCATCGACGGTGCAGACAGCGGATGCGGATTCGGGAGTCCTGTTTTCAAGAGCGTTTCTCGTAAGGGTAAGCTCCGCTTCTTTTTCCGGATATCCGATGGATAAACGCATCATGAAACGGTCAAGCTGCGCCTCGGGAAGGGGATAGGTGCCTAAGAATTCCACGGGATTCTGAGTAGCGATGACCATGAAAAGCCCGGGAAGGGGGTATGCCCTGCCATCCACCGTGACCTGTCCCTCCGCCATTGCCTCAAGAAGGCTCGACTGAGTCTTGGGAGAGGTTCTGTTTATCTCGTCCGCAAGAAGAAAGTTGTGCATTATCGCACCCTCTCTGAATTCAAAATCCCCGGTCTTTGAATTGTAGATCGTAAGGCCGGTAACATCCGAAGGAAGGGTATCGGGGGTGAACTGAATGCGCCCGAAGTCTCCGCCAACCAAATGGGCGAGTGTTTTCGCAAGTGTTGTTTTTCCTACACCGGGAACGTCCTCAAGAAGGATATGTCCGCCGGCAAGCAGGCAGATAAGGACATTTTCGACAACATCATCCTTGCCCACAAAATATTCGTTTATACGAGTCCGTAATCCGTCGATCATCTGATACCTCATTTTCCCTTAACAATAGCAATATCTAATGATAAATATACCATTGATGGGGAGAAAGATAAATATTTTTAGGGTATGCTGAAAAAAACAAAAAACCGCGCACCGGGGAGAAGAATATGAAAGACCTTATATTAAAAGAACTGTATAGAGATCTTTTCAGGATCGGAGTGGCCTGCGAGAGGGTAAAGGAGAAGTTCCCAAATAACGAGATCGGAAATCCGGAAAAAGAAGCACTTATGCTTAAGCACTTTAACAGCATGACCTTTGCCAATGAGTTAAAGCCCGCATACAACATGGGTGTAAAGAGCCCTGAAGCCACCGATACAAAACTTCCTTTTGTAATAAATCCCAATGCCCTTTATATGCTCAACTGGGCAAGGAACAACAAAATGCATGTAAGGGGCCATGTCATGGTATGGCACAGCCAGTGTGCAAACGAGGTGTTCTGCAAGAACTATGAGCCCGTTACAATCCCGACTGATCCTGAACTTTTGAAGGAGCGTCCCATGCTTAAGTTCTTCGAGAAGCTGGATCCTGTCTGCTATGTCGACAGGGATACTCTGATCGCAAGGATGCAGAGCTACATTTACAACCTTCTTGAGTATATGTACAAAGAAGGCTTTGCGGATACCATCTATGCATGGGATGTGGTGAACGAAGCCATCGAGCTTAACGACAAGACCGAGACGGGCCTTCGTAATTCCTACTGGTATCAGATCATCGGTGACGACCTTATCTATCATGCCTTCAGGGCAGCGTACGATGCAAGGCAGGAGCTTTCCGTCAAATATGCTGATAAATACGGTATCGATCCTTCCGACGAAGAAGCCTTAAAGGCCATCCGTCCGGCACTTTTCTATAACGATTACAACGAGTGGCAGAGTGAGAAGAAAGCTGCCATCATCGCAGCTCTCAAGAGGGAAGGCCACGGCCACGGCAGCATTATCGGTGAAGGTCTCATAGACGGTATCGGAATGCAGGGCCACTTAAGCGACAATAACGATGTTGATGAATATATAAGTGCGTTAAGAGAGTACGCGGCTTTGGTCCCTCAGGTTCATATCACGGAGCTTGACGTTAAATGCACCTGTACCAATGCAAATGCCGAGTACTATCAGGCAGTGTTCTATCAGAAGCTTTTCGAAGGCCTTAAGAAGGCGGTTGAAGAGGGCGTGAACCTTACATCCGTGACTCTTTGGGGACTTACTGACGACAATTCCTGGATCAGGGGAGCAAATCCCCTTCTTTTCAGAAAGGATCTGTCAACGAAGCGTTCCTTCGATGCTCTGGCAAGTGTCATCACCGGCGAAAGCATCGGCGAACCTCTTGACATCAAGGTGGATATCTCCGACAGGAACTACACCTTTGAACCCGCAGGAGGAAAGCCCGCGGATCTTGAGGCTCTCGGTATCAAATACAGAGGCTTCGGTGAAGTTGAGGTTCAGGACCGCGTATTCAAGACCGGAAGGCACGCTCTTGCAGCCGAGAAGCGCTTCAGCGACTGGGGCGGCATCTGCTTTGACGTTTCGGATTTCATCGGTCAGAACATACACTTGTCCGGTCTTGTAAAAACAAACGCATTGGCTGTTCTTCTTGCGGAGGCAGTGGATCAGCCCAAGGGAAATATCGCGGAGATAACCGCGGAAACGGAAGAGTGGATACCTTTTGACGTTACCTACAAGGTACCCAGAAGCTACAATTCCCTGTCACTTTGCTTTTCCACAAAGGAAGCAAAGGAAGGGGTTCAGAGCCCTCTTTATATCGACAGCTTAAAGATCGAACTTCTTGGTATGGAGGAGAGCTTCGAAGAAGAAAAGAACATCGCTTCGGTTCGCGGTATGGGACATCTGCCCATGCTGATGGTGAACAAAGAAGTGGCACACGAAGGCGGCAGCAGCCTCCTCATCACTCGTGCCGAGAAGGACGCAACGGTTAAATTTGACGTATCGCCCTACATCGGAAGAAAGATAGTATTTACCGCATTTGTTAAGACCGGGGATGAAAAGATCCGTCTCGGACTTGACGGACAGACACCCCTTCTTCTTTCGGAAACGGATTCCGTTAAGAATGATTGGACCGAAGTTAAGGCAGAGGTTTTGCTTGATGAGTCCTTAAAGTCCGCGGACATCTATCTTGAGACCGAGGGCAAGGGTGACATATATATCGACGACATTTTTGTAAAGAGCATTTAAAGCGGAGGGAGTATGGCAGAATTAAAACCTGATAAACTTACCAGAGATACGAGATTTGATTCCTTTGAGGATACAAAGCCCCTTTTCGGTAAAAAGAAGGGGAATCTTCCGGCCATGGGCTGGAACAGCTGGAATGCCTTCGGAAGCGGAAACACCGAGGCGCTTACGAAGATGACCGCCGACCGCATGGTTGAGCTTGGACTTGATAAGCTTGGCTACAGTTTTGTTGTTCTTGACGACGGCTGCTACAAGCAGGAGAGAGTGGACGGAAAGCTTTCAAACGAAGAAGTGAAGTTCCCTTCGGGCTTTAAGAAGCTTGCGGATTACATCCATAAAAAGGGCCTTAAATTCGGTATGTACAACGATATCGGCACAAATCTCTGCGCCGGCGCCGCTGTGGGTACCTGCGGACATGAAGCTGACGATGCAAAGAGCTATATCGAATGGGATGTGGATTTCCTGAAGGTTGATAACTGCTACTATCCCTTTGACAATGCAACCTTTTCAGATCCCGAGAATGCGCGGTTTGTTTTTGCTCCCAATATCAAGGGCATTAAGGTTGGGGATAAGAAGTACGGCCTTAAGGATCTGAAGGCAAAGGGCAGGGCTGCACACCTTCAGTCAACGGGCTACGTTAACGGTATCGGAACCATCGACGGGACCGGGCCCAAATATTCACCGACTATGCAGGCAAGTAACGAGCTTATCTGCAAGGTGAATGCAAAAAGTGATACAGAAACAGCAATAAGCGTTGAATATGCCACCGGTAAGCGTGAAAACGTGGGTGAGTGGCTTCAGATAGCTGTCGGTGAGGATCTGATCTTTGACGGATGGGTTCCCGCTACGGAAAGCGAAGAATCCTTTGTATGGAGCAAGCCCCTTAAGATAAAGCTTAAAAAGGGTGAAAATGTCATTCGTCTCATGAACCACAGAAGACAGGAGAACACGCTTAATTCATACGCGAGGCTTTTAAAGCAGCTTAAGGAGATCGCACCGGATAAGGATATCGTTTATTCGGCCTGTGAATGGGGAAAGACCTCGCCTCACAACTGGGGACATAAGGTCTGCGATTCCTGGAGGATCTTAAACGACATTACCTTCCGTGTGGGCAGTGACGGAGATCCCGGACACGGCGACTGGGTTTCGGGATATACCAATTCCGTAACCTCCCAGTACAATAAGGCCGTTGTCATGGGGGAATATGCCGGCCTTGACAAGGGCTGGAACGATCCCGATATGCTGATGGTGGGAATGGAAGGTCTTAACCTTGCACAGAATAAGACCCACTTTGCAATGTGGTGCATGATGAACTCGCCTCTGATGCTGGGCATTGATTTCAGAAGGGTTAAAAAGGGCGACGACCTTTACAATATAATCGCAAACGAGGAGCTCATCTCCATCAATCAGGATCCTTTGGGTGTTCAGGCAAGGCGTATATTTTCTTCCACCGGTGCTTCAAATCCCGTGAGAAGATATGTAAGGGACAACGACCGCGTAGATATCCTTGTGAAGCCCTTGGAAGGCGGAAAGTTTGCGGTAAGCTTCATCAACTTAAGCGACAAGTCCAAGTCCGAAGGATATGAAGCCGATATGGCTTATGCCGCAAAGAAAGTCAAGGGTATCAAGTCGGCGAAAGGCTATGAGATCCTTGATGTCTGGACCAAGAAAACAAAAGAAGTGAAGGCCCTGAAAGTGGCTAAGCTTGCTCCCTTCGAAAACGTGACATGGATCGTCACACCCCTTAAGTAAAGGATGGATACCGGAACTTTTACGGAAAGTCTCCTTAAACTCTCCAAGGATAAAAGGGAAGATCTTTCCACATACTATGCCGGAATGTTTTCCGTAAATTCCCTTAAGGAGCCCATTCGCAGAAAGAACGCTGCCAGGGCTGTACATGTTTTTATGACGATTGTCTTAAATTCAAGGGATGAGGACTGGGGAAGGTATTCGGAGCTTAAGGACATATATGACTGCAGGATATGTGCCAATGCCATCGCCCAGGTGTGTGTAAAGGGAATAATGGCTCCGGTCTCAAAGTCTGAATTCGGCTCAGATCTTGTTCTGACGGAGGAAGAAGCGGGAAAGATCCTTGGCAGGCTGGATGAATATTGGCAATATTTATCTTAATATCATACATTACTTTTTTTACCTCGAAAAAGTAAATTTATTTCAGGTATGCCTTTGAAAATGGCGGAAAAACGGGGTAAGATGAGGATGTACAGAGTTTATTTGGTTGATGACGACGAACTGATACTGGACGACATGATAGCCATCACGCCATGGATGGAAGCGGGCTTTGAAGTCTGCGGTAAGAATACGAATCCGCTGGATGCCCTAAAGGAGATACCGGAGCTTGATCCAGATGCGGTATTTGTGGATCTTAAGATGCCGGATCTAAACGGAAACGAGCTTATCTTTGAACTTAAGAAAGCCGGGTGCAAGGCAGAATTTGTAATGATATCCGCTTACGATGACTTTGAAAATGTCCGCAGCTTCTTTAAACAGACAGGCTTTGATTATGTATTGAAGCCCGTAGGTACGGAGGACATGCGGGGTATCCTTGAACTTCTTTCCATGAAGCTTTCAAAGGATCGTCCATCCCAGCCCGCCGGGAATCCCACGGACAATCCCAACTTTAACGAACTGATCGAGTATGTGAACGAGAACTTCACAGGCAAGATCCAGTTAGGCCCCCTTGCCGCCAGATTCGGCTTCAGCAAAGGCTATGTCTGTGCATTGTTCCAGAAGTATTACAACAAGTCCTTAAGCCTTTATCTCACGGATCTGAGAATGGAATATGCAAAGAAGCTTCTTGAGGAGAAGACACTTCTTGTCAAGCAGGTGGGAGCGATGTGCGGTTATGCCGATTACTATCACTTTTTTAAGGTGTTCAAGAATTATTTCGGGGTATCTCCCAAAGAAATGAGAAATTCGGCGGAATGAAGATAAGATCACATCAAATCTTAAAAAGCATTATTGTATTATCGTTATGTCTTTTCATAGCGGGCTGTGGTAAAAAACAGCCCGCTGTTTTGCATGTGGCGATCCCTTATTCCGACAATATTCAGGATTTAAAGACCAACTATTACGTAAGATGGCTGGAAGAAAAAACGGGTCTTTCACTTGACTTTACCATCGTTCACAACAGAAGATGCGATGATTATCTTGCGGAATTATTCAACTCCGACAGCGAGATTGACATCGTTTTGTTCGGAGAGGATTTTATCCCGGACGAAGAAAAAATACGTAAATATGCCGCTTCCGGAGAAGTTTACATTCCCGAGAAAACCACGGGGTATACCGGTTACGGTCAGAAGGAACTTGACGGAGCCGGTGAGATCATGTGGATAAACTACGAATGGCTGGAAAACCTTGGGCTTTCAATGCCGAAGACAACGGATGAACTGGCAGCAGTCTTACGGTCCTTTAAGGAAAAGGATCCCAACGGAAACGGTATTGCGGATGAGATAGCCCTTATCGGGGCGGTGGGGGATTATTCCTGTGATCCCATTGAGTTTCTGCTTGAATCCTTTGTTTACAACGATCCATACCACTCCAGATACGGAGCAGGCAGGGATGCGGACAAGCTTATGGCATCCACCGACGAATACCGGGAAGGGATCATGTATTGTAACGATCTTTTTAATGAGGGGCTCATCGACGAACGCAGCTTTTACGGTACCAGCCGGGATATATGTGAACTCATAAATTCACCCGTTGCACTGGTTGGAGCCTTTACCACCGATTCCATTTCAAATGCGGTATACCGGGGTAATCCCGAGATCATGGCGCGATATGTCCATGTTCCTCCACTGAAAGGACCAAAGGGGGCCTGCAATGCCCTCTATACATTAAGAACAACACGTACCGCTGCGATAATAACCGGATCGAGCAACATGAAAGAAGAAGCAAAACTCCTGCTTGATACGATGATGACGGAAGAAGCCTCCCTCATTGCCAGGTTCGGAGAACCGGAAGTGGACTGGACTTTTTCTTCCGGCCAGGATGTAAGTATATTCGGTACACCCTCAACGATAATCACAAAAAACTATATCCGTAATACGCTTCAGAACAAGCATTTAAGCGGAATAGGTCCCATGGAAGTACCCGCAAAATACCTTATGGGTGTCACCTGGAACGGAATAAATTCGGATACGGAGTATATAGATGCAGAGGCGCAGATAAGTTACAGGTATTATCTTCCGAACTTCGGCGATGATGAGCCTGTATTTCATGAGTATGACGAAACATTGTCCGCATATCTTGACAGATCTCTTAAAGATTTTGTCAGAGGGAAAAAGGATGTAAGGAGTGATACGGAATGGGGAAAATACTTAAATGGAATAGACACGCAGTAACCGGAACCGGCATGATCCTTCTTGCAGCGATCATGATGACAGGGCTGTCGGGCTGTAAAAACAAAGCCGATTCAAAGGACGAGTGGCTTTCATATGCTTTACTTGATGAATCGGAAACCCCGGAGGAACTCTACGAAAAGGCCCTTAAGGAGGATATTCTTGTTGTTTATTCCGTAACAACAAGGGTTACCCAGACCAAGGATGCATTTGAAAAAGCATATCCGGGATTATGCGTGGAGATAAGGGACATGAGGAGCCCGAATCTCATTGAAGCGGCTGTGGACAACTACGAGCGCGGTTATTCGGACTGTGATGTTATCCTGTGTAACGACAACAGCGGCGATTTCAAGGAAAAGATCGTGGATCGTAAGATCGCATATCCCTATGTTCCCGCTGACATAAAGGACAAGGTAAAAGAAGGAACAAATGAGGGAATGGGTTCTTTCTTAAATGAAGCCGAGATGCTCTTTTACGATGGGGCAAAGTACGAGACCTGTCCCATTGAGAATATCTGGGAACTGGCCGAGGAAAGATTCAGGGGAAAGGTCTATATGCCCAATCCTCTTCAGTCTTTCTCAACTTATGCGTTTTGCGGCGCAAGCTTTGAACATGCCGATGAACTTTCAAAAGCCTACGAGGATTATGCGGGTGAACCCCTTTCGATCCCCGAGGGAAGCAATGCGGCTGAAGTATTCTGGCGCAGCCTGTCGGAGAATATTGTTTTTACAAACAGTTCCGACGGCGTGGTGGAAGCCATAGGTGCGGGAGAGGCCGAATTCGGCATTCTTGTCTCAAGCAAGTTAAGGTTCAAAGGGATAGGATATGATCTGGAGCCGGTGTACAGGCTTGATCCCTTCTGCGGCTGCAAGGTCACCTTTTCCGTGATGATCGCAAGAAATTCGAAAAACGTGAACTCCGCAAAGCTTTTTGTTCGTTTCCTTATGGGTGAGGCCGACGGAAACGGGGAAGGATACAAACCTTTCGTAACTGACGGAACATGGTCCTTCAGAACGGATGTTAAAGACGGCTCGAAAGTATCGATGGAGGAAATGGATCTTCTGACGCCGGATCAGGACTATCTCATCGCAAACAGGAAATTCTTCGGGGATTTCTGGGCTGAGATAATAAGCAACGCAACGGGCAATTTTGTGGAGCAGTAAAAACATATGAAGGAAAAAGGCTTTACAAACCGAATAAAGATAGCCGTCCCGGGAATATGTTTAAGCATCATATTTCTTATGGGTTTCTTCTTTGTGTTCACAGTGATCTTCATAAGAAAGAACATGGAGCTTCAGACCCAGGCGGCGGCAGAGACCATAATGGATACGGTTGAAAGCGAGTTAAACTCTCTGGAGGAGACCGCCTATCTGCTGGCAGGGGACCGTGATGTCAAGAATCTTGTAGGTGCTTTTGGTGTTGATTTCTTTGATCTGGGAGCGGAGGCTGCAGAAAAGATGGATTCGGTTCTGGGAAGGCTTACGAGCATAGACAACGTGGTGGCATTCAATTCTTCCGGACAGTTTTACAGACTGAAGGGAACGGCACCCAACACGGTGTTAAACAGGGTCTTTTATCTTGCCGGAAACAATGATGCCAGAACTTTAAATATCCCTTCGGGAAAAGAAGGATACATAGGTCTCAGCGAGAAGGTTGTGAAGAACGGTGAGGCTTCGGGCTATGTTGTTATTCTTGCTGAGCAGTCCCTTATACGACGGATGCTTGGAGCCTATGACGAACTTGACTATCTCGGAGCCTGCCTTTACTCGGGGGATGAGATGATCTGTTCAAACCGCACGGAGAGTAAGGAGAAGATAGAGGAAAGCATCGGGAAGGCTTTGTTTGTGAAGGAAAAGGCAATAGGCATATCAGGCTTTAAGCTTC
This sequence comes from Lachnospiraceae bacterium, assembly GCA_016281385.1. Classification (GTDB taxonomy): domain Bacteria; phylum Bacillota; class Clostridia; order Lachnospirales; family Lachnospiraceae; genus UBA1258. Next base: position 9,085 of record JAEEIN010000062.1, read on the forward strand.
TGGTATTCTGCGACAATACGCTGGTACGCAACGTTGTGGCTTATTTTTCCGTGGCAATGCCCTTGATCATTTCTCTTCTGATAGTCTTGTTCATTGCATTTATGATGTTCATGAGACGGCATATGTTCACCGCTTATGAACTTGATATGCAAAGTACGCACCTTTCCCTTTTAAAGAAGCAGATAAGTGCCCATTTTACGGTTAATACCCTGAACGTTATCAGGGCCCTGGTGAACAAGGGTGAAAAAGAATCCGCTGCCAGCACCTGCGACGAGCTTTCAAAGCTTTTGCGCTATGCCAACGGCGGTGATGAATACATTTCCCTTCTGGAAGAATTTAACGTTCTGTCCCAGTACGTTCTGATCATGCAGACCCGCTACCCCGGAAGGATAGAAGCAGATTTGGAAGAAGAGGATTTCTTCAGTGAAGTTTACATTCCCAGAATGCTTCTTCAGCCCATAGTCGAAAATGCCATCGTCCACGGCATTTCCTCAGGCAAAGGAACAATATGCCTTAACGCAAGGCTCGAAAAGGACGACCTTTTCATAACCGTATCCGACAACGGCCGGGGCATGGGAAGCCGGACCCTTGCAGATCTTCTGGAAAGTATCAATTCCGCTGATTCAGATTATAAGAAATTGGAATCCGTCGCCCTTCGCAACATTCAGCGAAGGATCCGTATCCTCTGCGGAGATGATTACGGCCTCTCCGTCACTTCAGAACTTGGCAAAGGCACCGAGGTGGTGGTTCACCTGCCGGTGAGAAAATAGAAGGGAGCATATAACTGAAAAGTGTCGGAACTCATCATTTGTCGCGCACACCCCTCCGTTTAAAATAATAAAAATAAATGTGTCACTTTTTCTTCTTTCAAATCGTTATTAATGATAGAGAGAAGGAGGCAGCAAAATGGTACAGGTCATCGGAACGGTTGAGCTAAGTTCAATAAATATATTCGGAGGATTGATAGATCTTTTACTGATCTTCCCATGGGCGATATATGTATTTTCAAGCAAAAAGAAAAAGGACCTCGGATCATCATCGTTCTTTGATCTTGTGATGGTATCGTTGTTTTTCAGCCTGATGATCTTGAATATATGCTCTTTGGATCCGGGATTTTTATCCATAGAACTGTTTTTGATATATCTTTTCGGAAATATAGGGCTGCTTACGATCTACATTTTTGTATGGATCTCATTCCTTGTGAGACCGGACAAAAAGAAAGCGGTGGCTGCCATTTATATTGGGATATTCATATTTCTTCTTTGCGGGATAACATTGACCATCATTCCGCTTATCATCTGTTCGACGATCACGATAGTGGCATATGCAGTACAGCAGAAGATAGAGATACGGGAATATTGAGGCGATAAAAAATTAAGGGCTGTGTGTACATTTCGTACACGCAGCCCTTTTTATCTCGACAAAAAATGCACCTGTTCACAACACAAAATCGATGGTAATAAGCCTTCGGCGAATGTAAAATAATAACATGCATCGTACTCGCAGATCCCACAAGGAGGCCACATATGGAAAACTACAGATTTGATTCCAATCAGATAACCCGCGATTATTTTGACAGCCTGCTCATTGAGATGAGGCATATCGACAGTGAGATCCCTGATACATCGGTTGAACTGTTCGGACACAGATTCTCAACTCCCATCACCACGGCTGCACTTTCCCATCTTAACAATACGGCGCCGGAAGGCATGAAAAAGATGGCACTGGGTGCAAAGATGGCCGACGCGCTTTGTTTTTCCGGAATGGGTGAAGAGCAGGAGCTTCGGGATATGTGTGACACCGGTGCAAAGGTCATAAAGATCGTGAAACCCCATGCGGACAATGCCACGGTTTATGCAAAGATAAGAGAGGCAGAAGAAGCAGGTGCCATAGCTGTGGGAATGGATATCGACCACGCTTTCAACGGAAACGGCGATTATGATATCGTTGTGGGCCTTCCCATGAGACCGAAGTCCCTGGAGGAGATGAAAGCTTTCGTTGCATCAACAAAGCTTCCCTTTATCGTAAAGGGTGTCCTCAGTGTTCAGGATGCCGAAAAGTGCCTTGAGATGGGCGCTGCGGGCATCATAGTTTCCCATCACCACGGAATCATGAACAATGCGATCCCTCCCCTTTTGGTACTTCCGGATATAAAAGAAGCCGTGGGGGACAAAATGACGATCCTTGTTGACTGCTGTGTCGAGTCGGGAATGGATGTGTTCAAGGCTCTTGCCCTGGGTGCGGATGCGGTCTGCGTCGGCCGGGCCATTATGGGACCGTTAAAAGAAAACGGTGCGGAGGGCGTCCGCGACAAGATGATGGCGATGAATAACGAATTGAAGGCTGTAATGGAACGTACTGCTTTTAAGACAATAGATGAGATAGATGACAGTGTTATCTGGGATAATCCCTGTTTTTCACGCTAAAGGCGGGTTTGGAGGAATGTATGAGAATAGGCGGAGGAATCGAAAAACCTTATAAAAACCCCGAAGAATGGGTTTCTTACGCAAAGGATCTTCGTTACAGTGCGGTCCTTTGTCCAATAGACAGTAAAAGCGACAGCGCAACAAGGGCCGAGTACAAAAAGGCCGCAAAAGATGCGGATCTTCTTATCGGTGAGGTGGGCGTATGGAGAAACTGCCTTTCAAAGAATGATGAGGAACGCAAGGCTGCAATGGAATATGCCAAGGCCCAGCTTGCCCTGGCGGATGAAATGGGAGCAAACTGCTGTGTCAATATCATAGGAAGCCACAGCGATACTGCCTGGGACGGCTTTTCACCGGACAATTATTCCGATGATTTCTATGCCCTTGCGGTGGACAGCGTCCGTGAGATAATCGACGCTGTTAAGCCGAAAAACACCTTTTATTCCATTGAACCCATGCCCTGGGTACTGCCCGATTCTCCCGAGCAGTATCTTAAACTCATAAAAGATGTGGACAGAAATGAATTTGCGGTTCACTTAGACTTCGTAAATATGATAAACTGTGCTGAGAGATATTGCCGCAGTACAAAATTCGTACAGCATTGCTTCGATCTTCTCGGTCCATACATCAAGAGTATCCACGGCAAAGATTCCTTAATGGAGCAGGCATATACAGCCATCATTAAAGAGACTATGCCCGGAAAGGGAACCCTTGATTATCCGAAGATCCTTGCAATGGTTGAAAAATTGGGCCCGGACACGCCTTTGTTCGTGGAGCATCTTCCCGACTATGAATCCTACAGGGAAGCTTCTTCTTACGTAAGAAGAAAGGCAGAAGAAAGCGGTATCTTCGTCAAGGGCTGATAAGGTCGCAGGGTAGATATCATGGGAATAAACGCAGCCATTCTTATAGTGGATGATGATGAAAATATCGGAAATATGCTGGAGGAAGCATTGAAAACGGAAGGATACAGACCCATCCGGGCTTATTCGGGGACGGAAGCTTTAATGATCCTTGAACGGGAAAAGCCGGATCTTATCCTGCTTGACTTAATGCTTCCCGGTCTTTCCGGAGAAGATGTCCTTTCAAAAATAAAGGGTATTCCCGCCATTATAATGAGCGCTAAATCCGACGTGGATCACAAGGTAAAGCTTCTTTATGAAGGTGCCTGTGACTATGTTACAAAGCCCTTTGTCATTTCGGAACTTCTTGCCCGTATTGCCGTGGTATTAAGGCTCTATTCCTCAGCGGCTCCCCAGGCAACTGCCGCTCCGGAAAACGTTATAAGCGCAAACGGAGTGGATCTTGACTATTCTCTCTTTACCGCAACCTGCGCAGGTAAGGAGGTTTCACTTACCAGAACGGAGACCGCCATCCTTCATATCCTTATGTTAAATGCCGGCCGTCCCCTTGGTAAAAACACCATTCTTGACCGTATAATGGACAGCACCCCCGATTGTACGGATCGTTCTTTAAAACAGCATATCAGTAACATCAGAAAGAAACTTGAAGCCGCCGACGGCAAGGATCACATCGAAGCTGTCTACGGTATCGGTTTCCGTTTTCTCTGATCGTCAAAAATCTTGACGATTTCTTGACACTTTTTTGGCCGCTTTCTTGACCTTTGTTTCTTATTATGTCCATGTAAACAGGAAACAGATAAAGAGAGAGGTACAAAAAATGGAATATGTTTTCAATGCAGACAATCTTTCAAAATCATACGGAAAGTTCAAAGCCCTTGACGGACTGAACATGTCGGTGGAAAAGGGTTCCATCTACGGTTTCGTCGGAAAGAACGGAGCCGGAAAAACAACACTGATCCGTCTTCTTTGCGGACTCCAGCGTCCCACAGGCGGCAGCTTTGAACTCTTCGGAACATCCAATGAAGGTAATTCCCTTTCACTTGAACGCAGACGTCTCGGCGCTGTGGTTGAATCTCCCGCAGTCTACAAGGACATGACGGCAAGGGATAACCTTATCCAGCAGCATCTCATTCTCGGATTACCCGATTTCAAAGAAGTGGACGAACTTTTAAATATAGTAGGCCTTGCAGATACAGGGAGAAAGAAAGTACGTAACTTTTCCCTCGGTATGAAGCAGCGCCTGGGCATTGCCATCGCCCTTTGCGGACATCCCGATCTTGTGATCCTTGACGAGCCAACCAACGGACTTGACCCTCAGGGAATCATCGAGATCAGAGAGCTGATCTTAAAGCTTAACCGCGAAAGGGGCATCACCTTCATCATCTCAAGCCACATCCTTGACGAGCTTTCAAGACTGGCAACTCACTACGGTTTCATCGACAAAGGACATATCGTAAGGGAGATGAGTGCGGAAGAGTTAAGAAAGGAATGCCGCAAAGCGGTTCGCATGACGGTAAGCGATACCGGTATCCTTGCAAAGATCATGGAAGAAAAGAATATCGAATACAAGATCATCGATGATACCCATGCGGACGTGTATACGGAGCTTAACTTCTCGGATATCGCAGCGGCATTTGCAAGTGCAAACTGCAACATCATAACAATGGAAGAACACGACGAAAGCCTTGAAGCTTTCTATCTCTCCCTGGTCGGAGGCGGAGAACATGCTTAGGATACTATATTCTGACTTACACAAGATAATAAACAGCAGAGGACTTAAGTTTTCCCTTTGGTTCTGCCTTATCTATCCCGTCGTTCAGGCGCTGGTCCTCTATCTGGTGGTTCATACCTACATGGGCGATGAACTCGCAGGCGAAGATACGCTTTTCAGTTACGCTTCCATAGGAGCACTGCTTGTATCGGCGGCAGTCCTTTATCTGACCGTTTCGGATTTTTCGGACGGAACCATAAAGAACAAGGTCATAAACGGTGCAAAAAGAAGCGACATCTTCTGTTCGGCGGTTTGCGGCGGAATGTTCGCGGGAGTGCTTACCTCCGTCTTCTGTGCGGCAGGGGAGCTTCTCGCAGGTTTCATTTTTACAAAGGGGTATGAAATACTCACAAAGGCCGATATTGCGAAGTATTTCCTCGCACTTGCCCTGGCTTCGGCTGCTGTAGGCGCATTCGCAACAATGCTTGTCATGATCTTTGGAGGGAGCTTCTTTGCATATATTCCCGGGCTGGTGATCGCTTTCTTCTTCAGGGTCATCAGCATGCGGGTAGCGGATAAGCTATATCCCGAAAACGGCGTCACCACATTAACGGGAACCAGGCTTAAGGTATACACCCTTTACGACAGGTACTTTCCCTATGCGCACTTTACGAACTACTTAAGATGGGATCTTTTAAGCTACGTGATCGGAGCAGCGATACTTATTGCGATCTCCTTCATTTTGGGAGTCATCATCTTTAACAGAAAAGAATTCAAATAAACGGGGGCATTTATGTTCAACAATTATAAAGCAGGAATGGTAAGACTTTTAAAAAACATATATTTTATCGGAGGATGCCTGATAGCATTTTTCGTAACCTTCTTATTCAGTTCGGGAAACTACACGCTTCCCTTCCTGGCAAAATATCCGCTGATTGAAAGCACGGTATTTGTCAGTGCAGCCATCACTTTGTACTTCAGCGCTTTCACTCCGCTTTTCATGGCATCGGAGTATACGGATGGTTTCATCAGAAACAGGATCATCAACGGATATTCGCAAAAAGAAATCTATTTTGCAATGCTTCTTTGCATGGAAAGTGCGTTATTCATAATGACACTGGTATATCTTGTGGGCGGCGGTCTCGGCCTTTTGATCGCAGGTGAAAGCATGACTTCTGAGGCTCTTTCAAGGATCTTTATCTACATCATCGCAGTCTTTGGATATGTTGCTTTGATGACTACGGTATCCTTCCGCATCACTAAGCTTTTGGGCAGCGTGATAACCTGTGTTGTCATCTTCAATATGACCTTTAATCTTGTACTTTTCGGTAATGCGCTTGTAGCCTTTTCAAGCGGAACCGTCTTCAAAGTGGCCCGCATCGTTTACAACATCAACGTCCTGGGGCAGTGGTTCATCGCCACGGGGCTTGCGGATCTTGAAGCAAATCCCGGAACTGCTTCTCAGATCGTGATATCTGTATGTGTGTTCGCAGTTTCTGTATTGGCCGGTATCTTCGGACTTTCAAAGAGAGACCTTAAGAATTAAAGGGATTTCAAGGACAACTTTACAGGGCTTATGGGTGAGGAATATACTGTTTTTATTGATATATACGGAACTTACCGATCTTAAACACCCTTGGAGGTTTTATGAAATACCTGTTGATCGTCAGTTTGTTATTTAACTTGTTGTTTTTACTGAAAATAGTGGCTGTCAGAAAATCTGTCCGTAACCTTCGGACAGATTTTTCAGCCGTTTCCGGGCTGGATTCCAATATTATCCTTGGAGTTACGGGAAGGGATAAAGAGATATGCAGGCTTGTGTCTTCCATGAATGAGGTGCTTGTAAGATTAAGGGAATCCCATAACAAGTATATGCTCGGAGATGCGGAACTTAAGACAGCCATAACCAATATCGCACACGATCTTCGTACCCCCCTTACTGCCATCTGCGGATATCTGGAGATCGCCATGAAAAAGGATATGGACGACGAGCTCAGAAAGTATTTAAGCATCATCGACGAAAGGGCCGTTTATATGAAGGGTCTTACGGAGGAGATGTTTGAATTCTCCATACTCAGCAGCGGCGAAGTTACCGAGGAGAAGCAGGAGATCTTCTTAAACAGGATGCTTGAAGACTGTGTGATGAATTATTATCCCTCGCTCATGGAAAGGGGGATCGAGCCCGTGGTTGAGATCACCGAAAGCCGCGTGGTAAGAAGTCTTTATCCTTCATATACCGAGAGGATATTCAACAATCTTATAAGCAACGCCCTTAAATACAGCGCCGGGGATCTTGAGATCTCCCTTTCGGAGGACGGAGTCTTTACCATTGCCAATTCCGCTCCTTCTCTCTCGGGTGTTGAAGTGGGCAAGCTCTTTGATCGTTTCTTTACCGTTGAGAATGCCAGAAAGAATGCCGGAGGCCTCGGTCTTTCCATAGTAAAGACCCTTGCGGCCCGTATGGACTGTGCTTTGAAAGCACGTTACGAAGAAGGCAGGCTCATCATCGAGATCGATTTCTGATCCTTTTCTTTTTGCAATAACAAAAAATGACATAAACTCTGACAAGAATGAGATAGAAAACAGTTTTTTTCTGCTATAAAATTATCCTGTTAAGAATTCAGTATCTTTTCATACGGAGGTTACAATGGCAAAAAACTATTATGTGGATCAAAACGCGGCTGCAGGCGGAGACGGCAGCAAGGAAAGACCTTTTAAGCGTATTCAGGAAGCGGCTGACATCGCAATGCCCGGGGACGAGGTCATTGTTCTTCCCGGTATCTATCGTGAATATGTCAATCCTAAGAACGCAGGTACCGAGGACGCAAGGATCACATATCGTTCATCAGAGCCTTTGAAGGCAGTGATCACCGGTGCCGAGATTCCTGAAAAATGGGATCATTACAAGGACGATGTCTGGACAACACGCGTAGATAATTCCATCTTCGGAGATTACAATCCATACACCACTTTCGTATACGGTGACTGGTATTTCGCTCCCAAGGTAAGGCACACGGGAAGCGTTTATCTCAACGATCGCATGATGTACGAGACCGTGACGCTTGAAGAGTGTCTGAAGGGTGAGAAGGATCCTTTCGCATGGAACGAGGAGGAATCCACCTATAAATGGTTCACCGAGCAGGACGGAAACACCACCGTTCTTTATGCAAATTTCCACGGCCTTGATCCCAATAAGGAGAGGGTTGATTTTGCCGCAAGAAGAAACTGCTTCATGCCTGATAAGAACGGCGTAAACTATATAACCGTAAGCGGCTTTGACATCAACAAAGCTGCAACCACCTGGGCACCTCCCGCCGCATATCAGGACGGAATGGTGGGTCCCCACTGGAGCAAGGGCTGGATCATCGAGGACTGCGAGATCAGCAACAGCCGCTGCTGCGGTATTTCTCTCGGTAAGTACTATGACGAAGAAAACGATATGTACTTTACAAAAAAGCGGGTAAAGAGCCCCACACAGATGGAAAGAGACGCCGTTTGCCGCGGACAGTACCACGGCTGGCTTAAGGAAAACATAGGTCATCACATCGTAAGAAGATGCCACGTTCATCATTGCGAGCAGACCGGTATCGTAGGCAGAATGGGCGCTGTATTCTCAACCATCGAGGATTGCCACATTCACCACGTATGTAACTCCCAGCAGCTTGGCGGAGCTGAGACCGCAGGTATCAAGCTTCATGCCGCCATCGATGTCACCATAAGAAGAAATCACATCCACAACTGTATCATGGGTGTATGGCTTGACTGGGAAGCACAGGGAGCGCGCGTATCCCAGAACCTTATGCATGACAACCACCGTCCCGACGGTCTCGGTCAGGCGCCCGGCGCAATGTTTAACTGCGACGTATTTATCGAGGTAGGACACGGTCCCACTCTTATCGACAACAACGTACTGCTTTCAAAGGTTTCGGTCATCATACCCAGCGAAGGCATCGCATGTGTTCATAACCTTATGCTCGGTTCCTTCGGACTTATCAATTCCGGAGTTGACAGTGTCATTAACGGTCAGCGTGAGCCCCGTTTCACCCCTTACCACATCCGTCACAGGACCGAGGTTGCGGGTTTCATGACCATACTTCACGGCGATGACAGGATATTCAACAATATCTTTGTTCAGCACTATCCCATCACCGACGATACAAAGACCGCCGCTGACAGCGATTACCAGCATGTAGGAACCGCATGCTTTAATATCTTCCCCACCTACGATGAATGGATCGCACCCTTCAAAGTAGGCGAGAATCCTGACATGGGAGGCCTTGCAACGGCTCACTTCGGACATCTCCCCGTATGGGTTGACGGAAATGCCTACTTCAACGGCTGTAACCTCTATGACAAGGAAAAGAACCGTCTTGTAAACGATTCCGACAAGGCGGATATAAGCTTTAAGTGTGATGCAGACAAGAGCGTTCTGGAAACCAACGTCTTCGATCTTCTCGGAAGCTTCAAAGACAGCCTCATCACCAGCGACGTTTTAGGCTGTGCATTCGAGCCCGAACAGCGCTTTGAAAGTCCCGACGGCTCCGAAATTATCTTTGACAAGGACTACTTCGGAAACCACCGCGGAAGCGACATCATTCCCGGACCTTTTGCAAAAGCGGGAAACCGGTTTGAGTTTGCGGAGAAATAAATAATGATCTGCATTAAAGCCCTTTGGATAAATCGTATCCAAAGGGCTTTTTTATAATAAACGGTTTATCCGAATATGATTGAATAAAGTGGGTGTCTGCCCGTATTGGCATACCAATAAGATCACATGAGGGGCCCGATATGGAAGAAAAAAAGATCGTGATCAGAGAAAAAGGCGCAGATTTGACGGAAGCGCTGCCCGATGGGTGCGAGGGCGTTATCAACGCCGATCCGGATGCGGCCGTAAGTGAGCGGTTAAAAGGCATAAAGTCCGAGGACAGACGAAAGAAGATCCTCATCATAGATGACGATACCATCATGCTAAAGGTGGTGAAGGAGCAGCTTCAGGACAAATACGATGTCGCTGTTGCAATAAACGGCCGCATTGCCTGCAAATATCTTGAAAACAAGCAGGCTGACATGATCTTTCTTGATTATGAGATGCCGGAAGAAAAAGGACCTGAGGTTTATGAGAAGCTTCGGCTGATAAAGGGTGTCGATTCGGTGCCCGTTGTTTTTATGACCGGAGTTAAAGATCTTTCAAAGATATTCGGAGTGATGAGTTCGGATCCCCAGGGCTGCATTTTCAAACCGATAGATAACGGTGTTCTTACGGGGACCATTGAGTATTTTGTGGGATAGTATAGATTCGGGGGACAGTTAAATTTATGAATGTCAGTGTATTCTTTTATGTATCGATAGTTTTATGCATACTTGCCGTCATATTCGGACTCAGGGCGCAGCGGAAAAATCCGGGGTACATAGTGACGACGCTTCTTCTGATAATCATGGACATCATCTGCATACGACTCATCGCGTGCAGTTCGGTCAGGGAAGCGGGGACGCTTTTCTTCTTATACTACTTTATCCAGGCATGGATGTTTGTCACAACCTTCTGGACTATCAAGGGAATGTTTCTCAAACGCTATTTCCGGGGATTTCTTATTGCGTTTTTGATAAATTCTGCGATCTCAACCGCAGAACTGATCCTGTGCTTCAATACTCCCAGAGTCCTCGCTTTTGACAGGGAGATCTCTTTCGGAAAGCTGTGGTGGGTGGCCCATGATATGATCGCCGGACCTCCGCAACTGATAAGCATTCGCGCATTCGGCCTGCTTTGTTCCGCATCCAGTATTCTTATGATGGTATTTTTTATCGTGTGTACTGTGGGAACACAGAGGATCTTCAGAGGAAAATACCTTGTCCTTACCATATTCCAGATGGTCATTGTCGCAATGGGCATCATAAGCTCTGCACTTCATCTGCCGGTGTGGATCATGACCATGGTGATGAATCCCATCTGCTATCTGACATACTATTATGTTTTTGCCTATTCAAGGTTAAAACTTCGTGACCGGGTTATCGAGTCCTTTGCGGATGAGATGAGTGACGGACTTATCCTCTACGACATGTTTGATGAACTCATACACGCAAACAGCCTTATAAAAACAAAACTGACCGCAGAACTTTTAGAGGACATAAAGGACATAAATAAGCTTGAAGAGCTCTTAAGCCACACGGAGACTGTTGAGAGCAAAGAAGTATTTCCCTACAGGTATCTTGACAAGACTCTTTATTTTACCGTGCACAAGAAAGTGTTGGGCGAGGGCAAGAACTTTGTGGGAACGGTATTCATCCTTCATGATTCCACCAACAGCATCCTCCAGATCCGCATGATCGAGGAGGTGAACAGGGAACTTGAGCAGACCACAAGGATGAAGTCGGATTTCCTTGCGAACATGTCCCACGAGTTAAGAACTCCCATGAACGCCGTTATCGGACTTACCCAGATCGCACTTAAGGAAGAACTTTCCGACAGGGCAAGGGATTGCTTAAAGCAGATAAGCAGCTCCGGAAAGAACCTTCTTAACATCATAAATGACATTCTTGACTATTCGAAGATCGAAGCCGGAAAGATGGAGATCTTCCCCGACGCATACGAGCCCTGCTCAGAGATCTACGATATCGCAAATATCCTTCAGTCAAGGGTAGGAGATAAGGATATAGAGCTGTTTTTCCTCGTTGATACCAATCTGCCTCATGAACTCATCGGAGACAGCATGAGGATAAGACAGATACTCATCAATCTGGCAAACAACGCAGTTAAGTTCACCGATTACGGCTATGTAATGATCACCCTTGATTGCGAGAACATTTCCGATGATGAAGTCATGCTCACCTATCATATATGTGATACGGGACAGGGCATTAAGGAAATGGATCTCCAAAAGCTCTTTACAAGTTTCCAGCAGGTCAACAGCAAACGTAACAGAACGGTTGAAGGAACCGGCCTCGGTCTTGCCATTTCAAAGAGCCTCTGCGAAGCAATGGGCGGTGAGATCGGTGTTAACAGCGAATACGGGAAAGGCTCCGACTTCTGGTTCAGACTTCCTCAGAAGATCTCAGATCCCACAAGAGAGCTTGTTATTGAAAACGCTTCCGATAAGTTCGGTTTCTGCATAAATGAAAAAGAAAACATGACGGAAGAGTTTACGGAAGAGTTAAGAAGACTGGGAATCGAAAACCGCCTTATAAAGGATGTTTCCGAATACAAGCCTACGGGTAAGCAGGATTATCTCTTCATAGAAGATATCCTGTGGTCGCCAAAGACAGAATGGTTTGCAGAAGAGCATCCTGATGTAAAGATCGTTGTTCTTACAAGATTCGATTCCGACTTCAAGTGCGAGAAAAAGAACGTCATCATCATGCACAGGCCCCAGACCACCCTTGCAATGGTCATGGTATTGAACGGCAGGAGCATAGAATCCTACAACCAGGGGGATGCCTACAATGTAAGACAGACTTTTGAGGCACCGGGAGCAAGGATACTTGTTGTTGATGATAATGCCGTGAACTTAAGCATTGTCGAAGGGCTGATGGAGCCTCTTAAGATAGAGAGCGTTCTTGTTGAGAGCGGAACCGAGGCACTCAAGGTATTGAGGAAGGAACACTTTGATCTTATCTTAATGGATCACATGATGCCGGGAATGGACGGGATCGATACCACGAAGGCAATCAGAGAAGAGATACCTGAGGTTTCCGATGTGCCGATAGTAGCCCTGACCGCCAATGTTATGGAAGGCAGCAAGGCCATGTTCATTGAAGCGGGAATGGTGGATCTGATACCCAAGCCCATAGAGATAAGACAGCTTTACGCCAAGCTAAGAAACTGGCTTCCCAAAGATAAGATAAAGGAAGTGGCCGAGAGCGAGGCTGCAAAGGAAAGATCGGAAGAAGAAGTTCTTTTTGCCTGCCTTGACTGTGACAGGGCCATTAAGGGCCTCGGTTCAGAATCTCTCTTTAAGAAGATAGTATTTGAATATTATAAAAATGCGCCCGAAATCAGAAATTCCATAGTAACCGCCTTTGAAAAGGAGGACTGGGCCAATTATGCCATTGAGACTCATGCCCTTAAGAGTACCTCAAGGCAGATCGGAGCATTCGATCTGGGTGATCTTGCCGAAAAGCTTGAGTATGCGGGCAAGAGCCGTGATCTTGAAAAGATACGGGAACTGAATCCCGTTGCTTTGCAGGTTTATGACAAACTCATAGAGGATCTTTCCGCATACTTTAACGAAGAGACGGAAAGGAAAGATCTTCCCATGATAACGGAAGGAAAGCTTTTTGAGATCTTTGAGAAGCTGAAAGAAGCCTGCGATGAACTTGACATGGACGGCATGGAAAAATGCGGCGAGGAACTTGCAGGCTATTCATATCCCGAGGACAGGAAAGCCGGCGTTGAGAGAGTTTGCAAAGCCATCGAAAGAATGGACACGGAGGCCTGTGAAGAGGCAATAGAGGAATTTAAATAAAAAGAGGTGTAAAAAGTGAAAAGAAGGATCATATCCATAATTACCATCATATGTATGATCGCATCCCTGACGGGCTGCGCAGGCAAAGGCGGAGGAACAAAACTGACCCTTGCTTTAAGAGCGGGAACATATTCCGAAGTTATCAAATCCTGTCTTGCGGAGTTTGAAGCGGAAAACGGAGTTACCTGTGAGGTATTTGAGCTTTCCGAGGATGACCTCCACAGTTACGTGTTAAATGACATTGTAAGCCGGCACGGTGCATACGATCTTTGCATGGTGGACGGTTCCTGGGTAAGTGAATATCTCTCGGAAGGTGTGCTGGCGGACCTTGGAAAGCTGGGCTATTCTCTTGACGATGACATCATTCCCGCAACAACGACCATCTGCGTTCATGGCGGAACTACTTATCTTGTTCCCTATTACGGAAATGTGACGGTCATGATGTATAACAGGGATATCGCAGAAGAACTTGGATATGGCAGTGATGATTTTTCTTCCCTTGACGACCTGCTTGATTTCTGCGAAGCGGCAAAGGCTGCGGGACACGGCGGTTTTGCATACAGAGGCGATACAGAGAACAACATGGTGGTGGACTTTCTGCCGATCTTAAGAGCCTTCGGCGGCTGGGTCATCGACGACGACAATGATCCCACCATTGATACGGATACCTTTAAAAATGCAATGGAATTCTACAGAAAGCTTGCAGCTACAGGCAAAGCCATGGCCAAGGATGAACTTATAGCGGCTATCGAGAGCGGCGACGCAGTTGCGGCAGTGGGCTGGCCCGGATGGTACAAAGCTGAAAATACCTCTTCCGAATACATCTCTTTCCCGGGAAGGGTGAGTGATGATTCCGAAAACTACAACTCAAACATTTACGGGATATGGACTTTGGGAATACCCGACAACTCCGCCAACAAGGACCTTGCCTGCAAACTTCTTACATATCTTATGGATAAGGAAGTCCAGAAGAAAACCATCGACATAGGGGGCGTTCCCTGCCGTTATTCTTCCTTAAAGGATCAGGCTGCCATCGCCAAGGATCCCCATCTTGAGGTAATCGGTACAGCCCTTGAAAACGGCATTTACAGACCTGTCATCAGCGAATGGCCCGGGTTTTATACCATTCTCGGCAGTGAGATGATGAAGATCATGAATGACAGCGTCACCGTTGAAGACGGACTTATGCTGGCGGAAGATGAACTTGACGTGCTGATGGGTACTAAGAGATAATATTTTACGTAAAAACAACGAAACGGCTGGAATGATATATGGATCTGAGTACATACGAAACCTATGAATTTGACAATGTAAGTGCTTTTAACATGTCTACGGGCTACAAGGAGCGAAGCTACAAATATCATTGGCATTCCTACGGCGAGATCATTCTTGTGGGACCCGGAAAAACAAACATCTTCAGGGTGGGCAGGGAAACCTACAATCTTGTGGAAGGGGATTTTGTTCTTGCATGGCCCATGGAGATGCATTCCATCGTGGATGCGGACAGACAGGAATCCCTGGTCATTCAGTTCAGCAATGCCTTCATGAATTCCCTTTTCGATCTTCGGAGGATAATGCATCTTTACAGAAACCTTCATGTGGTATGCGTCAACTCCCATCCGGAACTTGCGGCGGAGCTTAAAGAGATAGCCATGCAGATGAAGAAGACCTTCTTTTCGGAAAAAGAAGACAGGGAGATCCGATGCTGTATGCTCCTTATGGAGTTCATGCTTAAACTGAGTGAATACAGAAACGAACTGATCCCGGATATGAACGAGGAACATGCGGGGATCTATAACAGCGATGTCATGCACCGCATGGTGATGGTTACGGAATATATAAAGAACAATCTTACCGCAGATGATCTGTCCCAGGGCACCATGGCAGAAATGGCGGGGATCAGTCGTGATTATTTTTCACGTATCTTTAAGAACGTAACGGGTATGAATTACAGCAAATGGCTTAACTTGATAAGGCTGGATCGCGCATCGGAACTTCTTTCGAAGGAAAAGATCACTTTAACCGAAGTGGCCATGCTTTCGGGCTTTCAGAGTATCCCCAGCTTCAACCGCGTATTCAGGGAAGAAAAGGGAATGTCCCCCGGTGAGTATCGTGCCCTGTTCGAAAAAGAAGGCTTTTACGAAATGAAGAATTAAAAAATTTCCTGTTGACAGGACCGGTCTATTGCAGTAGACTTACATTAAGTCGATTGCAATAGACCATTTTTGTTTTTATGAAGGTTTCGCTCATTTGCGAAATTCGGAGGTAATTATGGAACACGAAAAGCTTTTTGAAGGCGAATACAGATTCATGCAGCTTATTTGGGACAAGGCTCCCGTCAATTCGGGAGAGCTGGTAAAGATGTGCGAGACCGCCTTCGAGTGGAAGAAATCAACTACTTATACGATGATAAAGAAGCTTTGTGAGAAGGGATACATCGCAAACAAGGATGCGATGATCACGGTCCTTATCGGACGTGATACCGCGCAGACCGAGGTTTCAAGAGACTTTGTCGACAGAACTTTTTCGGGATCGATCTTTGATATGTTCACCGCTTTTTACGGCGGCGAGAAGATCTCCGAGGAGGAAGCAAAGAAACTAATAGACCTCATCGACATGCACAGGGAGGGGAAATAATGAACTGGCTTGATACGATCTTAAACGAAGCGGTTCCCGCTTATCTTAACCGGAATGTGTCATTTGTTTTGTTTTTCGCGGTGATAATGCTCGCAAGGCTGACATTGACAAAATTTCCGAAGAAGTATTCATATATGCTCTGGGGATTTTTGGGCATCAAAGCGGTATTTGATTTCGGTTTTACTCTGAAACTCGGAGAGTTTACTCATAAAGCCGGCGCAACGATGGTCGAAAAGGGCGAAGCGGTTTATGTGGGCAGGAAGGTCGGCGAACTTTTGCCTGTTTCCGAAAAGATTGCTGTTTCCGGCGAAAGTATTGCCGCGGGGAATCATTATATGCAGTACGTGATCCCCGGCATCTGGGCATTGGGTGTTATTCTTATACTCGCCTACGGTCTCATGGGATATGTGCGCTTAAAGCGCAGGGTGAAGCTTTCATTCGCAAACGGGAACGGTACTTATTCATGCGATTATATAGAATCTCCCATGGCATTCGGCATTTTGTCTCCCAGGATCTACATTCCGACGGGTGTGGACGCTTCCGGCCTCGATCATGTCATCGGACATGAGATGGTGCATTTAAGGAGGCATGATACGCTGTTTAAGCTTCTGGCCTATCTGATCCTTGCATTTTACTGGATCAATCCCGTGGCCTGGCTTGCGTTTAAGTTCTTCAACCTTGACATGGAATTGTCCTGCGATGAGGCAGTCCTCAAAAAGGCCGACACCAAGGCGATAGAAAATTACGGAAAGTGGCTCGTGTTCTTTGCATCTAACGGAAAGGTATTCGGCCCACTCCCCACTGCCTTCGGGGAGACCGATATCGAAAAGAGGGTAAAGAATATGAAAAAAGACAAGAAGATAAAGGGCGCACTTGCCATAGTGGCATCCCTTATAGTTGCGGTAACGGCGATCCTTTGCATGCTGAAGGCTCCCGAAGTTTTTGCAAAACAGTCGGATAAGACGACGATCCTCTCAGCAGAAAGCGTATCCGGCAGCGACATTTCCACGGGTGAAGACGTTTCGGAAGAAGAAAATGACCCGGAAGAAGAGAATGACGAGGCAGAGGCCGCGGAAACCGAAACTGCCGAGCCCGAAGAAGCTCCTTCCGAGCTTGTTGCAACCGATGAGACATGGCTATGGCCCATGGAGACTAAGGGATTCATAACCAGCGGTTTCGGAGAAAGAAAGCCACTTAGCGGTGAAGAGGGTGAAACCCAATATCACGACGAAGTGGATGTGGCCGCCGAGGAAGGAACTGCCGTACTTGCAGCCCGCTCCGGTATTGTGGAAGAAGCCGGATGGGATTTTGAAGACGGTTACCGCGTAACCATCAAAGTGGATGACTCCGTTAAGATCGTTTACAGCCATTTGCTTGAGGAGTTAAGCGTTAAAGCGGGTGATCCTGTAGAGCAGGGTACAAAGGTCGGAGAAGTCGGTTCAACGGGACTTTCCACCGGTCCTCATCTCGCCTTTAAGATAATCGTAGACGGTGCTGCCGTCGATCCGATGCAGTTTTTTGAAGAATAGGTCGAAAAAAACGTTCCGGTGTTTAAACCGGAACGTTTTTCTATTTTGCTCTGAGTTTTATGACTACTACATCATTCACCATCTTTACAGATCCGTCATCGGGATAGAAGGGCATTTCTTCAATGGCATCCGTATCGGAGATATCGGATATTTCAGCAAATCCCGGTTCAAAGCCCGTAAGGACGGTCATAAGATTGAGCCAGTTATAGTCAGTTGTAAGAGAATCGATATTGTAGGGATAAACATTCACCTCCTGAGCAAATTCGGGATAAGTGAATACCGTATCTTCAAGGCTGTGATCATAGTTTACGAAGAGGACCGGTGTCTGTGAGGTGTAACCGGGAACGGATTGGATCCGGGTCACCATGGTGGTGAAATAGGATCCGGCGGCCTCCTGCATGAAATCGGCCTTAAGATAGCATATA
This sequence comes from Lachnospiraceae bacterium, assembly GCA_016281385.1. GTDB lineage: Bacteria > Bacillota > Clostridia > Lachnospirales > Lachnospiraceae > UBA1258. The sequence continues at coordinate 27,135 of JAEEIN010000062.1, forward strand.
TTTGAAAGTCTGGAATACATCAGTGCAAAGAAAAGAATCACACAAGGAACCGATGATGCGGCTATACGTTTTGCTCTTTCCTGCTTGAGACCTGACAGGATCGATCCGGACCTTTCCGACAATGAGATGAGTACGGGGAAAAACAGACATTCGCAATACATCATCAGAGTGTAGATATCTTCCGAAACGATAACGTAGACAACATTGAATGCAAGGGGGAGCAAGGCGGAAGAAATGAGCATCAGAATACCTGCCGCAGCATTTTTCTTTATCCTCTTTGCCGAAAGGTATACCGTCAGTACCATCCAGACGATCAGAAGAATAAAATAAAGATATCTCAAAAGGCCGGGGTACATATTGTCGGTGGAATGAGAAGGGATAAAGAAACGGCTGTAAGCCGTAAGCACTCCGCCAAGTTTTGAAAGGATTCCGCTTCCTTCGGATGAGATCCCGCGATAACCGGAGAGAGTGGTGCTGTAGTGTTTAAGGCAGACAAAGAGACAAATGCCGTAAACGGCCATGATGGCGGCGGCTGAAAGTATATAATACAGAGCGCGGAAAATAAGATCCTTAAAGCTTTCTTTTTCTTCGCTGTCGTTGCATTCATAAAAATAACAGATCAGGAAAAGGGCAAGAAATACCGAGATGTATGCCTGATAGATTCCGACACCGCAGGCAACCTGGAACATGCCGATGATCCGATACGGCCATTTAGCGCTTTTGCAGATAAGGCAAGATCCCAGAACCGTGATGAACAGACCGAAACTGTAAACCCCTGCTGTAAACATAAAAGCATAAAGGCTGATCATTGCGGGGAAGGTGACCATAACGGCGCCGATGGCGACACATCCGCAAGGATTCTTTATTTTGAAAAACTCCGTAACAAGTACGGCTGAAAGAGCAGTAAAAACAAGGGAAATGACTCCGATGAACAAAGGCGCGGGATAGTGAAGCCAGTTGCCGGTTATCTTGTTAAGAAAGGCCGATACCAGTCCAAGCATCCATCTTCCGGAGGAAAAGGTTCCGCCAAAATAGAAGTTGTAGACATTGTCATGGATCTGGAAATTATGAAAATAAACATATCCGTGGGCAAATATTCCGCAGATCATTGCGGCGAGGAATGTTGTTTTACAGTTCTTTTTATCGATGTTGTTCACGTCGGTCTCCCCTGATATCGAAAGGTTTTATCAGAGACTATCATATAACAGGAAAATATCTAAGTAAAGTTTCTGAAAAGAGCCGGGGTGTTAAGCCCGGGATCGTTCTGAACCATTTATCGGAATTCTCCGTTTTCGTAATCAAGAATGATGGCTTCCGCACCGGGAGTCATGACGCTTGCTCCGGCATTGTTTACCACATGTTTCATACCGGGATTTCCGGTGAGCATTACGGTTATCACATGATGGAGGGAAACTCCTTTCCTGTCGGGGAGCTCTATCGCACTTTCGAGAAGGACGGGAACATCGCGGTTATAGAGGTAAATACCTATGCCCTCTCCGTGAAAGTCCTTAACGTCATCGTTTACGAAGATGGAAGCATATCCGTGACGCTTTCCGTCCCTGCTCATCCATACTTCCTGTGAGGTTACGTCATAGGGGATTTCGCTCTGGTACATATAAAGACTTCCGCCTTCGCCGTTCCATACGGTCTGGTATTCGTGGAAATGCTCCACCATAAGCGCATACATGGTCACGTTGTTTCCGTTTATCACGATACCGTTTTCGGTTTTGTTCTTATCCCATGCCACCTGATCGCCGTGATCGGCTCTCCATACCCAGAGATTGTCACCGATGACATTGTCCGCATCTATAGTTATGCAGCGTTTTGCTTCAGCCGGTTTATCCGTTGGTGTTCCTCCGACACGGAAGTAAAGATCGTTAAGTACCACATTTTCACCGTGACCTATGTGAAGAAGATTTTCCGAAACATGGACAGCTCCGCCGATATCCTTAAGTGCGGGACCTGCGTCAAACAAAAGACCGCAAAGCATTATGTTATCACCCTTTGTTTCTATGCACACATTACCCGCTACGGCCTTAAGGCTTGCAAGTCCAAGCCCCAAAAGGATCCGATCGTTTTGATCTGCGACTATGGGTTCGTCTAATTCATAAACCCCGGGAGTAAAAAGAATATTCTTTCCCTTCTTCAGGGCTTCATTTATGGTGACGGCGGTATCTTCATCGGGAAAGGCGATGTACCAGCCCGTCATTTTGCCGATGGTGCCAAGTTCGGAAGGAAAATCCGAAAACCTTGTTTTTGTTTCAGGGGAGATCGAATCGGCATATTCCCTTATCTTGTCAACATCCCATCCGACGGAATCGTAATCAACTTCGCCTGCATCCGCCCAGGAAATACCAACAGCGTTGTTTCTTCTTGCGGGAACCATTATTCCGGGGCCTTCCTTGGATTCGGGATCGGGCCAAAGGAGGAGAGGCTTGTCCTGAATCGTCGGTGCCTCGGAAACGGTTGTGTATGCAAGAAGGGGCCAGGTTCCCGTGGGGAGGCCGGAAGGTTCATCCCCAACAAAGACCATGTTCCAGTTCTCGTTCATCCAGGTGTGATATTGGTTGTTTCTGGAAAGCCACTGCTGCTGAGAACCGGAATCGATCATGGCAAGTATCCTGCTGTCGGAAAGGAAGCCACCGCTTGCCCATCCGAAGTTGTCATGAAGATGGAGAGATCCGTCGATCTGAACCCTGCGCATGTCGGTGGCCTGAGAGACCGCCCACATGGTATTTGAAAGGATCTCCACATTTTCAACGCTTCGCCAGAAATTCTGAGTCGCATTGTGATTGTGATCGTCTCCAAGCCAGGTGGCACTGCAGTTTATTTTTCCTATCTTAACATCCGTGGGCATGAGCCCCAGGCCCAGAACCTGTGTGTAGAAGCCCACATTTACGGTTATATCTTCGTAATTACCCGGGAAAAAACAAAAAGCGTAGCGTTCTTCCCCAAACTGGTTTGTTTCCTGTTTTCCGTAAACGGAATCGATGATCTTCTGAATTTGTGAATGATCGTCGCTTTCCCTGAAAAGAAATACATTCTCTCCGAGAAGCTTTGTGTGAAAATCTTTGATGTTCATTTTTTCTTTCTCCGTTCTGTGAATTGTGATCCCCGCAAGGAAGATCAGTGGGATTGCGATCAGTATCGCCGCAAGTGCCATAAATCCGCGATCTTTCATAGATTCCTTCTCCTTTTGGCTGCTTTACGGCTTAAGGTTAAGGCAAAAAGGAAGAGCTTATAAGGCTGTTTTTTATAAGTTGGTGTCTTTTTTTTATTTGCTGAAAAAATAACACTTTTTCAAAAAAACTGACCTTAATGACAATAGAAGGTTTCTCTATCATTGGGATGTGTTCTTATGGTAAAATCCATAGTAACGGAGGCAGAGACGACATGAATAACAAACCTGTATTTATCGAACAAAACGCAACCTTCGAACTGGAAGATGCGGATCTTTGCAACAATCTGTATTTCCCTCTCGCAGGCGAGAGCGGCCTTAAGAGCTGTGTGACGCCCCTTCTTTCGGGTGATTCAAAGCTTGATCAGAACCATTTCCTTTTGGAACCTCAAAGTATAGAGAATTTAAACAATAACAGGCTTACCAGAAACTTCTGGTGTGTCATGGACGGTAAGACCGTGTGGTCCGCAAGCGGAAACAGTGCGCTTCAGAATGCCGAAAGGCTTTCCGGGGAAAAAGAAAAATGCAAAGTGACCGCAGGCTTTATGTGGCACAGGGTTGAACGTGAGAATGAAAGGGCAGGCATAAAGAGTTCCATACTTTCCTTTATTCCTTATGATAAAAATGTTGAGATCCATGTGGTCACCCTTACCAATACCGGTGCGGACAAGGAACTGGATATCATTCCGTCATTTCCGATTTACGGCCGCAGCGCCGACAATATCCGTGACCACAGGCATGTAACTTCCCTGCTGTCGAGAACAAAGGTCACTGATAAGGGAATGATCGATCATCCCACATTCTCCTTTGATGAAAGGGGGCATCGGCTTTGCGATGCTTTCTATTTTGCCGAAGGATATATGGAAGGCGGAGAACTCCCCATTGAGTTCTACCCTGTATTGGACGATTTTATCGGCTCCGGAACTCCCGACTGGCCCGAAAGTGTGGTAAATAAGGATAAAGCCGTGGCCTTTCACCCGGGAGACTCTGTGAACGGGCAGGAGATCGCCGGTGCTTTCCGTTTTAAGACGGTGAAGCTTAAGTCACAGACCTCCTTAAGATATGTGGTTTATGCCGGTATTTCTTCCGATGAAGAGGAATATGAGAAGGTAAGAGAGGAGATCGATACCTTAAACAAGGTTGAGATCCTTTTTGAAAAAACAAAGAAATACTGGCTTGAAAAGATAAATATAAAGATCGCGACAGGTGATCCTTATTTTGACAATTTCATGCGCTGGGTAGCTTTCCAGCCGGAACTCAGAAGGATCTTCGGATGCTCCTTCCTTCCGCACCACGACTACGGAAAGGGGGGACGAGGCTGGAGAGACCTCTGGCAGGACTGCTTAGCCCTTCTTCTTATGGATCCTTCCGGTGTAAGGCGCATGCTTCTTGGCAACTACCTCGGAACCAGGATCGACGGCACCAATGCCACCATCATCGGAAGCGGTGTCGGAGAATTCAAGGCCGACAGAAATTCCATCACCAGGGTTTGGATGGATCACGGTGTATGGCCCCTTATCACCACCGCGCTTTACATCGGACAGACAGGCGATGCGGACATACTGATGGAAGAATGCGGTTATTTCTGCGACCGTCAGATCTTCAGAGGAAGAAAGATGTCGGACCGTCCCGAAAGCGAGGGCACTTGTCAGAAGGATGAAAACGGTGCTCTTTACAAAGGAACCGTCCTTGAGCACATCCTTGTCCAGAACCTTACCGCTTTCTGGGAAGTGGGCGAGCACAATATCTGCCGCCTGCGTGACGCCGACTGGAACGATGCCCTTGACATGGCAGGAGAGCGGGGCGAGAGCGTTGCCTTTGCCTGCGCATATGCGGGCAATCTGGAGACCATCGCGGATATCCTTGATTCCGGAGTTTTGCCGGAAAGAAAGATCCGGATTCTTGGCGCACTGGAGCTTCTTCTTGAGGATGACGACAGGATATACGATGATGTTGCGGCCAAGAAGGAACTTCTTGATGCTTATCTTGAAAAGGTTGCAAAGGATCTTCCCGATCACAAGTCGGAGATCGATGTTAAGGAGCTTTCTTCCAATTTAAGGAGCAAGGCTTCATGGTTAAGAAACCACATAGCTTCTTCCGAATGGATAGAAGAGGGTGAGGACGGATGGTTCAACGGCTACTATGACAATAACGGCCGTACCCTTGACCTTTCGGTTCCCGGCAAAAAGAACATGACTCTCACCGGCCAGGTATTTTCCGTAATGAACGGTATCGCCACCGACGAGCGTGTTAAGAAGATCTGCGCAAGCGCCGACAGAAGGCTCTTTGACGAGAAGTGCGGCGGCTACAGATTAAATACCGATTTCGGCGAAGTAAAAACCGACATGGGCAGAATGTTCGGCTTTGCCTTCGGGGAAAAAGAAAACGGCGCGGTATTCTCACACATGGCAGTGATGTATGCCAACGCTTTATATAAGAGAGGATTCGCCAAGGAAGGCTTCAAAGCCCTTAATGCTTTATATAAGGCTTCCGCTGATTTTGAAACCTCACAGATCTATCCCGGCATTCCCGAGTATTTCGGCCGGGGCGGAAAGGGACTCTACAGTTACCTTACGGGAGCTGCAAGCTGGTATCTTATGACCGTTGTCATGAACATGTTCGGTGTCGGCGGTGAGTACGGAGACCTTGTTGTTTCTCCGAATCTGTTGAAGGACCAGTTTGATGAAAACGGCCTTGCATCCATAAGGCTTGAATTTGCGGGCAAGCCCGTAAAGATCGACATCATAAACAAAAAAGCCCTGGATCCGGGTGAATACACAATTGCCTCCTGCCTGACAGACGGCGTTGAAAAGGCAGAAAATAAAGGCGAAAGAAGCATACGCATCCCTGAGGATGAGATCGCTTCATGGAATTCAACGGTGAGACATCATATAGAAATAACACTTGAATGACTCACTAAAAAAATGACACCTTTTTAAAAATCGAATAATTTTTTCACCATTGTTACCCTCCTATAATCGAACCATGAAGCACGAAGGTCGTGCTCGGATTATAGGAGGGTAAATCTATGAAATTGAAAAAGTTGTTAGCAGTAACTCTGGCAACCGTCATGGTAGCAGGTCTTGCGGCATGCGGCGGTCAGGAAACCGGTTCCGGTTCAAACAGTGACGCGGGAACCAAAACAGAGCAGTCATCCTCAAAGACTGATGCAAAGGGCGACAAGCTCGTAGTCTGGACACTGGCAGCAGACCTTCAGCAGTTTGCTGAGAGATACACAGAGAAGACAGGCGTTAACGTTGAAACAGTCATCATCGAGCCTGCGGATTATCCCACAAAGGTTCAGACCGCACTTATGGGCGGAGAGAAAGAGCCCGACATCATCGTAGGCGAGCCTCAGATGCTTGAGGACTTCTACACCAACGGATTCTTTGCAAGCCTTGATGATCTTGGCGCAAAGGATTTTGACGGAAAGATCGTTGACTATGTCTGGAAGGTCGGACAGGACGCAGACGGCGTTCAGAGAGCCATCTCCTACCAGATCACACCCGCAGGTATCTACTACAGAAGAGATATCGCACAGAGCGTATTCGGAACCGACGATCCCGTTGAGATCGGAAAGAAGTTCGCTGATTACGACACGATCCTTGAGACAGCTCAGACCTTAAAGAATGCGGGCTACAGGATCTTTGCTTCCGACTCCGAGATCAACTATTTCTCAGGCGACAGCGCATGGGTTGTTGACGGAGCACTTAATGTATCCGATGCAAGATTTGAGTACATGGACCTCGTTATCTCCCTTTATCAGGACGACCTGACCGCATATGCAAACCAGTGGTCAACTCCCTGGTTCCAGGCTATGAGCGGCGATGTTCCGATCCTTACGGCTGAGATCCAGAACTACGAAGATGACAGCGTTAACGTATGGGATGCGGAATCCTTCGCAGAAGCAACCGCAGGTCTTGAAAGAACAACGGTATTTGCATACGGGCTTCCTTCATGGGGCGTTCTTACCATGAGAGACAATGTAGGCGAGACATCCGGTAAGTGGGGCGTTTGCGCAGGACCCGCATACGGTTTCGGCGGCGGTACTTACATCGGTATCTCTTCTCTTTCCGAGAGAAAGGATCTTGCATGGGATTTCATCAAGTTCTGTACTCTTAACGAAGAGACCGCTGACTGGTGGATCGAAGCATCCGAAGGTGACACCGTTTCCCTTATCTCCGCACTTGACAAGCACAAAGACGACGAGAATTCCGTTTACGGCGGCGAAAAGCTTTACAGCTTCTGGCTTGAGCAGGCAAAGGGTATCGACTACTCCAAGGTAACAAATTATGACAAGTTCATCGGCGATGCCTGGGGTGCATCCATCGGTTACATTAATACCGGTCAGGCTACAAGAGAAGATGCTCTTGCAACATTCTATGATACTGTTGAATCTACTTATCCCGAGATCACGGTAACAAGATAATCTCAATCTGAAAGATCGGGGAGGACCGGCAAAGTCGGTTCTACCCCGATCTTCCAAATAACCTGTAAAGAAAGTCAGAGGTATAAAAGTGTTTAAGAACAGACGAAAATTAACAGCCTACAACAATTGGGGTTATTTCTTTGTTGCGCCTTTTGTCATTGTTTTTCTTATATTCAGCGTATATCCGGTATTGAGGACTTTATACCTTAGCTTTACGGATCTTAAGGTAATGGGTGACGCCAAATTCATATGGTTTGCCAACTATAAAAGGGTGTTCACCGATAAGTTTTTCTGGAAGGCTTTGGGAAATACGCTTCGCATCTGGGGCGTGAATATCGTACTCCAGCTGGGACTCGCATTTCTTCTTATGATGGTCTTCAGCGATGTCAAATACAAAATGTCCGGACTTCCGGTGTTCCGTGTTCTTTATTATCTGCCGAACCTTATCGCGGCCACTTCCGTAGCGTTTCTTTTCAATACGTTACTTGACTGGAGATACGGAACCTTCAACATAATGATCTCTCAGATCTATAAGCTTTTCGGGGCAAGATACTCGCCCGTTGACTGGCTTGGCAATGTAAGTACCGCGGGACATACCATAGCGGTGATCCAGTCCTGGATGTGGTTCGGTAACTCCTTCATCATGCTCATGGCAGGCGTCCAGGGAATCTCCAAGGATTATTTTGAAGCGGCAGCCATAGACGGAGCGGGAAGATGGACCATATTCGGAAAAATAACACTTCCACTCATCAGACCGATAATGATGTACGTGGCCATCACATCCCTGATCGGAGGCCTTCAGATGTTCGACCTTCCGTTCCTTATGTCCAATGCCGCATCCGCATCTTACGGATCCATCCAGACGGTAATGATGTACCTTTACAAATTCGCATTCACTGCCGGCACCATACAGACGGGCTTTGCATCGGCGATAGCATATGCACTTTTCCTGATCATTCTGTCGGCTTCACTGATACAGTTAAAGATATTCAACAGAAAGGAGTAAGGACATGGTGGGATATAAGATCAAAAAAGGCATCCTTTACGTATTGCTTGTGATACTTGCGATATCATGCCTTCTTCCTTTCATGCTCATGGTGGTAAACTCCACCAGAAGCGGAGCCGAGATATCGACCTCTTTCACACTGATGCCAAGTAATCATCTTGTGGAAAACTGGGAGATAATGTCGGGATACTTCAACCTCTTCAGAGGAATGTTAAACAGCCTTCTGGTGGCTGTTCCCGCAACTTTGCTCGGAGCATATTTCTCCGCACTTACGGCTTACGGCCTTGCAATGTACAAGTTTAAAGGCAACAAAGTCATATTTATGGCGATACTGATATTCATGATGATCCCGGGGCAGCTTTCACTGATCGGTTTTTACCAGCTGTGTACAAAGCTTCATCTGGTAAACTCCTACATTCCCCTGATCATTCCTGCCATCGCTTCTCCGGGTACGGTTTTCTTTTTGCGGCAGTACATCCTTTCCTCCCTTTCAAACTCTCTTGTGGAGGCTGCAAGGATAGACGGAGCTCATGAACTGTACTCCTTCCACAAGATAGTGATGCCCATCATTTCACCTGCGCTGGCGACCATGGGTATCATGGGCTTCATCGGAAACTGGAACAGCTACCTTCTTCCGATGATCATACTTAACAAAAACGAGAAATTCACTCTCCCCGTAATGATGGCGACACTGAGGGCCTCCCTGGATATGGTAAGAAACCAGGGTGCCACCTACCTTGCGGTCACGATCTCCGTGGTACCCATACTGTTTGTTTTCTGTTTCTTCTCAAAGTATATAATAAGCAGTATATCCGCAGGTGCCGTCAAAGAATGATCTCCCCAAATTGTATTGAAGGATCCGGAAGTGCCTGTCATTTCCGGATTTCTTCAATATTGGAGACTATATTTACTATTAAAAAGGGTGAAAATATCTTAAAATATCAATATGGACGGATGGCTTTACAAAGGAGCGAACATGCATAAAAAAGCTTTCGTAAAAAGAATACTTGCGCTTTTGATCGCAGCTTCCACATTTTTGGGCTGCGGACTGAAGGCCGGTCCCGAGAGTGCCATGAAGGAGGCGGCTTCAAAGCCCATAACCCTGGACTGGTACGTAAACTACTCCTGGTTCGTTGCGGGCTGGGGCGGGAATATGGTCTCCGATGCGATCACCGAGAAGACGGGAGTATCCCTTAATTTCATAGTTCCAATGGGTAACGAGGAGAACAAACTGACCACTCTTATCGATTCCGACTCCCTGCCTGATATAGTTACCATAGGCTGGTGGGAGCCCCAGATACAGGAGATGATCGACAGGGATCTGGTTTACCCCCTAAACGAGCTTGGAGAGCGTTACGATCCTTCTTTTTTTGAAGTGACGGACGAGCGTGTGAGGGACTGGTACACCTTAAGCGACGGCAATATCTACGGCTATCCCAATTCAAGCTACACCCCGGAAGACGTAAAAAATAATGACAATATCGCTTCAAATCAGACTTTTCTGGTAAGAAAGGATATTTATGAGGCCATAGGCTCACCGGATATGAGTACCCCCGAGGGCTTTTACGATGCAGTGGTAAAGGCGAAGAAGATGTTCCCGGAGGTTAACGGAAAGCCCCTTATTCCCGTGGGTTCACACGAGTTCAATTTTGACGGCTGCGTTTCCTTTGACCAGTATCTTCAGAACTTTCTTGCCGTTCCTTTTGAAAAGGACGGAAAGAAGTACGACCGGAACACAGATCCCGAATATATCACCTGGCTTAAGATGTTCAGGAAGCTTGCGGAAGACGGATATCTTGCCAACGACATCTTTGTGGATCAGCGTATGCAGACCAGTGAGAAGGTTGCGGAGGGCAGATATTTCTGCATGCTCTATCAAAGAACCGATATAGCCGATCAGCAGAAACTCCTTTATGCGGAGGATCCCAACAGGATATATATCGCTGTTGACGGACCGAGAAACAGTAAAGGCGATGATCCGGTCCTACCCGTGAACGGTATCGTCGGCTGGACACTTACTTTCATTTCAAAGAACTGCAAGGATCCCGAAAGGGCCATAAAGTTCATTGATTATCTGATGAGTGGGGAAGGACAGAAACTCACATATCTGGGGATCGAAGGAGAGACTTATGACGTGGTTGACGGTGAAGTTGTAATAAAGGATGAGGTAATGAAGCTCCTTTCAACCGACCGTCAGACCTATGATTCGATATACGGAGCGGACAATCAGTACTGGATGCTTCAAAACAATGTAATGCAGCTTAAATGGGGCATCGGACTTGAAGAGCCCCTTTGCCAGATGGCGGAATGGACCTATCCATACGCAACATATCTCGGTCAGTATGATGTGAGCATTAAAGAGAATTCGGAGCTTGGACGTATCAATTCCGCCAACAAAAATCTTTGGGGCAGGACGCTTCCGAAGCTTCTTCTGGCTTCCTCCGACGAGGAATTTGATGAGATACTTTCCGCGTATATGGAGGAAAGAAATGCCCTGGGCTATGAGAAACTCATGGAAGAAGAAACAAGGCAGATGCAGGAAAACAAAGAAAAACTCGGCATAAAGTGAGCAAGGCCTTTACGATGAAGAGAAAAAGATTCTTTGCAAAGTACAAACTGAATAGCAGGCTCACTCCCATAACCATTGCCCTGATATTCATCCCCATAGCCATCTTTTCGGGGATACTCTTTCGCAATATCGAGGTAAACGTGGTAAGGGAAAACCGTGACAATATGGAAGCGAGGATCGCCAGGGATTACGATCAGACCGAGACGAACATCGAGTCCATAAACATGTCAACCAGGTTGTTTTTATCGGACGAAGAACTGTCGGATTTTTTAAAGGATGCGTACGACGGTGCGGATCCCGACGTTGAGACCATCAGGGATTTTTACCGTTCGAAGATCTCCGACCTTGAGCGTCTTGTGAACAACAACCCTCTTCTTTATGCGGTAAGGGTGTATTCGGTGACGGACAATATTCAGGAGATGATGCCCATCCTTTATACCGGTTCAAGGATGAAGAAGCTTGAATGGTACGGAAACGATATGGAGGGCTGGCACTTCGGATATTACGATACGCTTTTTTCTTCCCTTATATCCAAGCAGGGAGCGGAGCTTGCGTCGCTGGTGACCGCCGTTACGGATTATGACAGGGGCGTTGTGGGCTATATAGAATCCGTAATGACCATGGAGAAGATGTTTCCCGAGATCTATGCGGATATTGAAGATGAGTGGAGTTTCTTTGCCGACAGAGAAGGCAATATCCGTTTCGGAAACGGGGATCCCCTTGAGGAACTGCAGGTTCTTTCCATGTTTTCTGAGGAATATGAAGGCTCCGGCAGCAGTGTGATCTACAGAAAGACCGGCGGAAAATATCTCATCATCGCAGGCTATCCCATAAGGGGAATGAACGGAATGATGTATTGTGTAAGGGATATCAGTCGGGAAATAAAGGATGTTTATAGCAGAAGGAACACTTTTGTTGCGATAATGACGGTGGTGCTTGTTGTTGCGGCAGTACTGATAGACCGGATGATCGGACGCTATCAGAAGGAGGTCCTTGATAAGAACGCGGAGCTTCGTTCCCTTCACAATCAGATAAATGCCCATTTTATACATAACGTGCTGGAGTCCATAAAGATGATGGCTGAGATCGATGAGAAGTACGAGATATCCGATGCCATAACATCTTTGGGTAAGCTGATGCGTTACGGGATACGCTGGAATTTCGAAAACGTCAGCCTTGCGGATGAACTTGAATATATCAGGAACTACATTCTTCTTGTGAATCTGCGTTATGACTTTGAGGTGATCCTTTCCGTAAATGTTCCCAAGGAACTTATGGACCAGGAGATCCTTAAGATGTCCCTTCAGCCCGTTGTCGAAAACGCTGTGATCCACGGGATCGAACCATCCTGCTCGGATACGACGGTGTATATAAAGGCCTGGGAAAAGGAAGGACGTTTTACCATAGAAATAACGGATTCCGGCCAGGGAATGAACCCGGAGGAACTTGAAAGATTGAGAAAGAGGATCCACGGAGAGATCGATGAAGCCGGCGGTGACGGAAGCGGCATAGGACTAAAGAACGTTGAAGACCGCATAAAGATGACCTTCGGTAACGAATACGGCATGGAGGTCTATTCGGAGCCGATGAAATATACTAAGGTTTCGATGGTGCTTCCCAGGATGATTTTCAGGAGAAAGAATTTATCGGATGAAAAAATTGCTGATAGTAGAAGATGAAAAAATGATCCGTCAGGGTATCAGGACCATGGTTCAGCGAAGCGGCGTTCCCATTGAGGAGATCCTTGAGTGCTCAAACGGAAACGATGCTTTAAAGATCCTTGGCGAGCAGAAGATAGATGTGATGTTTACGGATATCAGGATGCAGAAGATGGACGGGATCGAGTTATGCCGCAGGGTAAATGAAATGGATCACAAACCCCTGATCGTTGCCATAAGCGGATATGATGATTTCACTTATGCCGTAGAGATGCTCAGAAACGGTGTAAGGGAATATATGCTAAAGCCTGTGGAACGTGAGAAGATCGCCGAGATCTTAAAGAAGCTTGACAGCGAAATAGAAGAAAGAAGCACGGAACAGTCAAAAGAGATCGAACTTGGGATCAGGCAGATCCGTGCACTGGTTGAGAATAAAACAATTACAGATGCTGAAAGAAAGCTTATAATAAACAAGTATGAACCCTATTTTTATACGGGTGAGTACAGGATCTGCATTTTCAGTCCCGATGATGAATACGATGCGGGAGATGCTTTCATGATAGACGATACTTCGGCGGGAGCTTTGGCGGTCCTTAAAGATGAGAATGTGGATGCTTTTCTCAATAACGAAATGTCGGGGAAAGACTATGGCCTCGGAGGCAGACATAAAGGTCTGTCGGAACTCAACGAAGCTTTCTTTGAAGCATCGTTGATGAGGCAGCTTGCCTTCATTCGCGCAAAAGCCTGTGTATACGGCGAGGACGAGCCGGTCAAAGTCAACGAGGAATTAAGGAAAAGAGCACTGGAATATCTTTCTTCTTCCGAAAGAACAAAACGTGTGCAGGTTTTGGGAACCGACAAGACAGATGATGTGATACAGCGCTGGAAAGCCTTTTTTACGACTCTCGAGCGGGAAATGCTGAATGTGTGGGAATTTTCGGCGGAACTGTCCGAGGACATTGACCGGATACTCGAAGTATATGCCGAGAACATAACGGAGGCGGACAGAAAGACTGCGGAAAAGTGCAGAGAGATGCATCTTTTCGAGAACCTGAGCGATTATAGGGACTATTTTACGGACTGGCTGCTGGATCTGAACAAGCGTCTCGGTGACAGGCCCGACGATATCAATATCCGCCAGAAGATAATACAGGCAAGGCAGTACATTGACGAACACTACGACTCGGATCTTAATATGGCGGTGGTATCCAATCACGTTTCGATGAACTATTCGCTTTTTTCTTACTCCTTTAAGCAGTATACGGGGATGAACTTCGTGAACTACCTTAAGGAGATAAGGATAGCCAAAGCCAAGGAACTGCTTGAGACCACGGATCTCAGAGTCAATGAGATCAGCAGGCAGGTGGGTTATGATAACGAAAAGAATTTCATGAAGATATTCAAAGCTTACTGCGGGGTTACACCCGGAGAGTACAGAAAGAACATGATGAAATAAAGGAGAGATCATATGAAGAAATGGGCAAGAGCATTGTACCAGCCGTCACTTCCCTTATACGGTGACAGGCATGTTACGGGAAGCGCGGAGCATATAGCGCTTTCAAGAGAGGCTGCATCGGAGGGTATCGTTTTACTTAAGAACGAGGAAAAAACCCTGCCCCTTGAGAAGAAAACAAAGACCGCGCTGTTCGGAAAGGCAGTGTTTGACTATGTAAAGGGCGGAGGCGGAAGCGGCGACGTGTATGCAAAGTATGTGCGCAATTTCTATGAAGGCTTCAAGGAGATCGGAGCCGAAGTATTCGAGCCTGCATGCGACTTTTACAGGGATTATGTTGAAAAAATGTATAAAGAAGGTGCTGCGCCGGGAATGATGGCAGAGCCCGCACTTGATAAGGATCTGATAGAAGACGCAAGGAAGTTTTCCGATACGGCGATCCTTTTCATCAGCAGATTTTCGGGTGAAGGCTGGGACCGTTCCGATGTGGAATTTACCGGAGAACCCAATCCCTGGGAATCGGAAGTCACGATGCCCAGACTTGCGGGAAAGATCTTCCCCAAGGGAGATTTCTATCTTACGGAAAGCGAGGAGAAGCTTCTTTCCGATTTAGCAGAAGCCTTTGACCGCATTATTGTTGTTCTTAACGTGGGCGGAATGATCGATACGAAATGGATCTGCGCAAACCACAAGGTCAAGGCAGCTCTTTTACCCTGGCAGGGCGGCATGGAAGGAGCGGTAGCGGCCGCTTTGGCGATCTTCGGAGATGTTAATCCAAGCGGAAAGCTTCCCGACACATTTGCGGGCGAACTGGAAGATTATCCTTCAACCGAGGGCTTCCACGATTCCTTCGAATATGTGGATTACAAAGAAGATGTTTATGTGGGATACCGTTACTTCGAAACCTTTGAGGCTGCGAAGCAGAAGGTTGTTTTTCCTTTCGGATACGGACTTTCCTATACCGATTTTGAAATGAGATGTGTTTCCTCCGAACTGATAACCGGGGCAACACGTTTTACCGTTAAAGTGACCAATACCGGCAAAGTGCCCGGTAAAGAGGTTGCTGCCATTTATGCTTCCGCTCCTCAGGGTAAGCTTAAAAAGCCCGCAAGAGAGCTGGTTGCCTTTGAAAAAACAAAGCTTCTCGCTCCCGGTGAGTCCGAAGAACTGAATCTTACGGTCTTTGACTATCAGCTTTCTTCTTACGACGATCTGGGCAAGATCGCGGAGGCTTCCTATGTCATGGAAGCGGGAGATTACCACTTCTTCCTCGGCGGTGATGTACGAAGTGCGGTTAAGCTCGATCTTGTGCGCAGTGTTGCGGAGGATAGGGTATTAAAGACGCTTTCCCACCGGCTTGCGCCCGTATCCTTGAAGGAAAGGCTCACATCCGACGGAACATACGAAGGGCTTCCTCAGGGAGCCGCCCGGAATATAAACGAATGCATATTTGAAAAGATGACGCCCGGTTCCGAGGAGGGAATGGTTCCTGCAGCGAAAGGCAGAGAGTCATATATGCTGATGCACCCTTATGCGGAAGGAGTCAAGCCCCTTGAAGCGGTGGCTAAGGGTGAGATAACCGTTGACGAATTCATCAATCAGTTAAGTGACGACGATCTTGTGGATATCCTCGGAGGACAGCCCAATGTGGGTGTTTCAAATACCTGGGGCATAGGAAACAATCCCGCTTTCGGCATCCCCAACGTAACTACGGCGGACGGTCCTGCGGGCATAAGATTAAGCCCGGACTGCGGCATTCCCACAACTGCATGGCCCTGCTCCACACTTCTTGCATCCACATGGAACAAGAACCTGCTGTACGCAGTAGGTAAGGCCGGTGGCGAGGAACTTAAGGAAAATAACTTACAGATCTGGCTTGCTCCCGCGGTAAATATCCACAGAAGCCCTCTTTGCGGAAGAAACTTCGAGTACTATTCAGAGGATCCTTTCCTTACGGGCAAGATGGCTTCCGAGTTTGTAAAGGGAGTTCAGTCAAACGGCGTTTCTGCCTGTGTAAAGCATTTTGCGGCGAACAACAAAGAGACCAACCGAAAGAACTGCGATTCAAGAGTTTCGGAGCGTGCTCTTCGCGAGATATATCTTAAGGCCTTTGAGATAATAGTTGCCGAAGCGGATCCCTGGATGATCATGACCTCATACAATCCCATCAACGGGCAGAGGGCCTCGGAATCATACGACCTTCTTACGGGAATCCTCAGAGGTGAGTGGGATTTCAAGGGCGCGGTAACCACCGACTGGTGGAACAGAGGCGAACAGTACAAGGAGATCCTTGCCGGAAACGATGTTAAGATGGCCAACGGTTATCCCGAACGTGTAAAGAAAGCCATGGCAATGGGAGCCCTCGGCCGCGACGATCTTAAGAAGTGCGCAAAACGCATTGTTGAGATGATACTTAAACTCGATTAAAAAAATCGTGCATTTTTCAATGAAATAGCGGATAATGTAGAAGGAAACCGGAAGGTTTCCTTCTATTGAGTTTAGCGCCGGCGATATCGATAGACGGGTGGCAGCAGAGAAGTGAAAGGAGTTAAGATTGGACTACAATTTTCCGCACGTAGACGGAATAGACTGGGAAAAAGCATATCACTATATGCCCACGAAGGAAGTGCTTCTTGAGATCCTCAAGGAATTTGTGGCTTCCTGCGATGAACAGATAGCGGAATTAAAGAAATTCGAGAAGGCGGTGGAGGAGGATCCAAGCCGGGAGAGCTATTCTTCTTACAGGATCCAGGCTCATGCCATGAAGGCGGGAC
This sequence comes from Lachnospiraceae bacterium, assembly GCA_016281385.1. Classification (GTDB taxonomy): domain Bacteria; phylum Bacillota; class Clostridia; order Lachnospirales; family Lachnospiraceae; genus UBA1258. The sequence continues at coordinate 44,202 of JAEEIN010000062.1, forward strand.
TTCGATCCATCGGCTCAAACCTTTTTGATATGGCGCTGATGCTTGAAGAGGCCGGAAGGCATTGCAACGGTGTGATCATCAGCGAAAAAACAGAGATCTTTATACAAAGATACAGAGAACTCGCAGACCGGCTTGTTTTTTTGACGGGAACGGGAGAAGAAACGGAATTTGACACATCCCGCTTTTTTGAACTGGTGGATAATGTCAGAAAAGGCATGGATTCCTTTGACATATCCCTTCTTCAGAATTCCATGCGTGATATAAAATGCATGACGCTTCCCGACAAATATGCGGACGAGGTCGGGAAACTCGAAAATGCGGTAAGAGACCTTTCTATGGAGGACGTATTTGCGTCCTGCGACAGGATCAGGGTATTGGGAGATAATAAATGAGATTTGTTCCGGTAGAAGAATTAAAGCCCGGCATGAAGCTGGGGCGAAGGATCATAAACAGGGTAAGCACATCGATGCTGGAAAAGGGCGTCGAGCTTTCGGAAGTAAACATAGAGCGCCTGAAATCCAACGGTTATCTGGGTGCTTACATTGCCGACGCCTTTTCCGAAGACATTGAGATACAGGAAACAGTTCAGGAAAAGAACGTCATGGACGGTATCGATGCCGTTGCCAACGCGGACGTGGGAAGCATCATTGACGTAGCTTCCGAACTGGTAAACGATATTTCCGCTCTTGACAGGATAAGCGTCGACCTTCTGGATCTTCGAAGCTTCGATGACTATACCTATCACCACAGTGTTAACGTTGCGGTCTACGCCGCTGCGGTCGCAACAAGAATGGGACTTCCCGAGGAGCAGATACAGGAGATCACGGTAGCAGCCCTGTGTCATGACCTTGGAAAGGCAAGGATCCCAACAGAGATCATAAACAAAAAGGACCGGCTGACGGATGAAGAGTTTGCGGAGATAAAGAACCATCCGAGATACGGATTTGACATGCTCTATGATAACCCCCGGATCTCTTCCGTTGTTCGCCAGGCCGTTATCTGTCATCACGAAAACGAAAACGGTTCCGGATATCCTCTCGGCAAGACCGGTGATGAGATCCCGTTATATGCAAAGATCATCCATGCGGTGGATGTTTATGACGCTCTCACCAGCAGGCGGCCTTATAAGGAGCCTTATGCGCCCGTTGATGCCCTTGAATATCTCACCGGCGGTATAGATATATTGTTTGACAGAAAAGTGGTTGATATCATGCTCAAGGTAATCCCCGCATATCCTCCCGGAATGGATATCGGTCTTTCAAACGGCGAGAAGGCGGTTGTTATTGCACATACTTCAGACGGCAGACGCCCGAAGATCAAGATCTACGATACGGCGAAGGAAGTGGATCTGAGTTCGGATCCCGATTACAGGCAGGTATTTATTACCGCTTCCGGTATCCTTATGCAGGAAAATTCCGAAGGTGTGGAGACCCTCAACGAAGACCGCATGAAGCCAAAACAGAAGGAGATAAATATCGTTGTTGTTGATGACAGTGCCATCGCTCTTAAGCAGGCTCAGTCTATTCTCGGCGACGAATACAAGGTCACCCTTCTTGAAAGCGGAATGGCATGTCTTAACTATATAAAGGTCAAGGGCGAGCCGGATCTTCTCATCATGGATATCGACATGCCCGTCATGAACGGCGTTGTTACGGTCGAGAAGTTAAGAGAGAGCGGCTACAGACATCTGAATGTTATCTTCCTTACCGCCATAGCCAACAGGGAAGTGGTTTTAAGATGCAACAAAGCCGGGGCCAGCGACTACATATTAAAGCCCGTTAACCCCATCTATTTAAAGGAGCGTGTAAAGATCGCTCTTGATAACAATCTGGACCGGGTATAACATATGTGGATCTATCTAAGTGCAGCGCTGCTTATCATGGGCGCTTTCTCAATCGTATACGGGATAAGGTTTTTCAGGAAAGAGAGAAACGCCGGAGGCATCAGACTTACCATGCTCTGGCTTGGATTGTCATCGGGTATCTGGCAGATCGGTTACGGTCTTCTGGGGCTTGAGGATAATTTCATTGTCTGCGGGTATATAAGGCGTGTCGCCCTTATCGGCGTTATTGCGTATCCCATAATCGAAACAAACCTTGCTTTAAGCAGGGCAAATATAAAAAAGGTCACACAGCGTGTTATTCTTATAGGCCTTACTTTGTTTGCCGTGGTTAACTGGATCCTTTTTTCGGATCCGACGGTGGATCGTTTTTCAAGGGTTGGAAACTGGACCGCTTTCAGTGCGTTGCAATGCCCCCAGAGAACCTTTCACAACTGTTTTGTCATCACGGTTTTTTCCTGCGCGCTCATAGCCTGGATACGGTGGTTCAGACAGGTTAAATACAAACGTGAAAAGACTCTTATGTATGGTATTCTTTTTGCAAATCTGGCCATAATGCTGGCTGCATTCCCGGATACTTTCCTTGTAAGCATATTAAGCTACAGTCTTCCCACTTCCGGTTTCGGAGCGGGACTTTCCTATGTCTTATGGTATGTTGCCTGTGAGAAGTACAACACCTTTTCGATTTCCTCAAGGACTCTCGGTAAATATGCCCAGAAGGTTTTAAACGAAGGTATCGTCATATTTGACGAAGATAGGAAAGTGGTTGAATTAAACGACTACGCGGAAAAGGAACTGGGATTTGCAAAGGGCGACAGATTCGGAACACACCTTGTTCTGGATAAGACTCAGGAGCAGATCTATAACATATTAAAGCGTGACCATGTATACAGATTTAAAGGAAAGATCGACGGTCGTAGCGAGACCTATATGGCCAACCTGCGTGTGGCCCTGGACAACTACAACGAACCGTATGGTCTGATGATGAGCCTTACGGATATTACCAAGGAAGAAGAACTGGTATATGAAGCCGAAAGCTCGAACCGGGCAAAGAGCAATTTCCTTGCCAATATGTCACATGAGATCCGTACTCCCATGAATGCCATCTGCGGAATGGCGGAATTCATCCTGCGTGACAGTGAAGACGAAGAAGCGAAGAAGAATGCGAAGATGATACTCAAGGCTTCCAATTCCCTTCTCTATATAATCAACGATATCCTGGACTTTTCGAAGATCGAATCCGGAAAGATGGAGATCATCGACGATCGTTACATGATGGGATCACTGGTCAATGACGTATTGATGATCATCATGATCAGGCTTGAAGGCAGGCATGTGAGCCTGAATCTGGACATAGATCCCGAAATACCGGGAGAACTCATAGGTGACAATGTCAGGATCAAGCAGGTCCTTATCAATCTGCTGAGCAACGCCGTCAAGTTCACAAAGGACGGTTCAATAACCCTGAAGATGAATTATGAGAAGCTTTCGGCAGATAAATGCCGTGTTCTTTTTTCGGTCATCGACACGGGTATCGGTATCAGGGAAGCTGATCTTGAAAGGATCTTTGACAGCTTTACCCAGGTGGATACAAAAAGAAACCGTTCGGTGGAAGGAACGGGACTGGGACTTACGATATCAAAGCGTCTTGCACAGGCCATGGGGGGAGACCTTTATGCAAAGAGTGAATTCGGTAAAGGCTCGGAGTTTTCCTTTGACGTCGTAAACCGGGTGGAGAACTGGGCCGGAATGGGCCCGATAGAAGACAATTATTCCGCTTTAAGGACCGAGTCCTTCAGAGCGGGATTCAGGGCACCCGATGCCAAGATCCTTCTGGTGGATGATAACGATCTTAACCTTAAAGTGGCGGAAGGTCTTTTAAATGCTTACGGAATATCGCCAATCTCTGTTTCAAGCGGTATCGCTTCCGTAAGGTGTTTTGAAAGACTGAAGCCCTTTGACATCATCTTTATGGATCATATGATGCCTGAGATGGATGGTGTAGAGGCTGCGGGAAGGATAAGGAGTATGGAAGGCGGAAGGGATGCGGTCATCATTGCACTTACCGCAAACGCAACGGGAAATGCGGAGCGGAAGTTTAAGGATGCAGGTTTTGACGGTTTTCTCCCCAAACCCGTGGATCCCGTAAAGCTGGAAGATACCCTGAGATGTTTCCTTAGGCCGGAACTTATTGAAACAATGACGTGACAAGGATATTTCCTGTTTTCTTTTTGAAACATTTATTGTAGATTTATAGATGTATAAATAAAACATACGGAGGTATTTTTATGGGAGAGTTAAGAAGACCGGACAATATGGTCCGCATCACAACCCCGGAGCTTGCGGATGCGTTCATCGCAGAGCAGGTTAAAGAGATAAAGGAGCAGGTGGGGGACAAAAAGGTACTGCTTGCGTTATCGGGCGGTGTTGATTCTTCCGTGGTTGCGGCGCTTTTGATCAAAGCCATCGGTCAGCAGCTTGTCTGCGTACATGTTAATCACGGACTTCTTCGAAAGGGCGAGCCCGAGCAGGTTATCGAGGTTTTCCGTAATCAGATGAAAGCAAACCTCATCTACGTTGACGCAACGGATCGTTTCCTTGACAAGCTTGCGGGAGTTTCCGATCCCGAAACAAAGAGAAAGATCATAGGCGGAGAATTCATCGAAGTATTCGCCGAAGAAGCAAAGAAACTTGACGGAATTGAGTTTCTTGCACAGGGAACCATCTGGCCCGACATTCTGGAAAGTGAAGCGGGCATCAAGGCTCATCACAATGCCGGAGGTCTTCCCGAGGATATGAAGTTTGAACTTGTTGAGCCCGTCAGGATCCTGTTTAAGGACGAGGTACGTGTAGTGGGAGACCGTCTCGGACTTCCCGCAAACATGGTTTACCGTCAGCCCTTCCCCGGTCCCGGACTGGGAGTAAGATGTCCCGGTGCCATTACCAGAGACCGTCTTGAAGCGGTTCGCGAATCCGATGCCATCCTTCGCGAGGAGTTTGAAAAGAACGGCCTTGCAGGCAAGGTATGGCAGTATTTCACCGTTGTGCCCGATTTCAAGTCAACGGGTGTAAAGGATGGAAAGCGCACCTTTGACTGGCCCTGCATCATCCGTGCCATCAATACAACTGACGTTATGGAAGTTACCGTTGAGCATTTATCCGACGAACTCATAGATCATCTTGTAAAAAGGATCATCTCCGAGGTTCCCGGTATCAACCGTGTTCTTTTTGATTACACACCCAAGCCTCCGGCTACGGTTGAATACGAATAGGCCGAAAATATTGACCGAAAGCCTGTTTTGCGATAAAATCATCATGTTCCGCCAAGCGGTACTTAAGGTCCCAGAAGGGATCGTTTTACAGTAACATTTTTCATTAGCTATGAGTATATCACGAAGGTATACGCTGCTCTGAAGGGCAGCCTGCCTTCGTGATTTTTTTTGCAAAAAACTATAATATTGGAGGTACATTATGCACATACCCGAGAATTACTTAAGCCCCATCACCTGTGGTGTGATGACCGCCGCAATGGCACCTGTATGGGTACATTCGGTAAAGAAAGTCGCAAAGGAGCTTCCCAAGGAGAAGATCGCTCTTATCGGAGTAGGCGCAGCATTTTCATTCGTAGGAATGATGTTCAACGTTCCCCTTCCGGGTGGCACCACGGGACATGCTACCGGCGGAATGCTCATTGCCGCAGTACTGGGACCGGAGGCAGCCTGCCTTGCCATGTCGGCAGCTTTGCTTTTACAGGCCCTTTTGTTCGGAGACGGAGGCATTCTTTCCTTTGGAGCAAACTGCTTCAACATGGCCTTTGTCCTTCCCTATTTCGGATATTTCATATATCAGCTGATCTTAAAGCTTCTTGCAAAGAAGCGGGAGGCAACCTCATCTCAGAAGGTGATCGCTTCGGGTATCGGAGCTTACGCTGCCATCAATGCCGCTGCATTATGTGCCGCCATTGAGTTTGGCGTTCAGCCTTACCTGTTCAAGGATGCTGCAGGTCAGGCACTCTATTGTCCTTACGGACTTGATGTTGCCATCCCTTCCATGATGATCGGACATCTGACATTGTTCGGTATTGCCGAGGTCGTATTTACAACGGCGATCCTTGCATACATACTAAAGACAGCTCCCGGAGCCGTTAAGAACGAGACAGCGGATGATGCGGGAAAGAAGAAGGGCATTACCGCAATATCCATTCTTCTTGCGGCACTTATTGTTCTTGTTCCTTTGGGACTTCTGGCTGAAGGAACCGCATGGGGCGAATGGGGAACCGATGAGATCGCCGAGATTGAGACAAACGGAGTTGCCCTTGGTTATACACCCGCCGGAATGGAAAACGGCTTTTCAATGGAAGCACTGATACCGGATTATGCCATAAACGGTCTTCCGGATATTGCGGGATATATTGTTTCTGCTATCATAGGAGTAGCGGTAATGGTAATTTTGTTCCGTTTGGCAGGAGCAGCATTTAATGGAAAGAAACAAAAAGCTTGATGAACTTCCGGACTGGATGCTTGAGAAGACCGTTTATGAGCCTGTAAAGGGCAGGGACGGATTTCTTGCGGGCAGCATGCTCAGGTTCATGAAACTGTTCAGACATTTTCATATGGAGGGGGATTCTTCCGTCACTTATGCGCGCGCAGGTATGAGACTTTTGCTGTGCTTAGGTGTTATCGTGATGCTTGCATTGTCCCACAATCTGTTTTACAGCGCATGTGTGGCGGCGGGATTTCTTCTGTATTTATCTTTTCAGAGGATAGAGGTCATCAAAAGGGTGATCTCATCCTCTTTTTCTGCGTCTTTATTTACACTTCTTGTTATGCTCCCGGCTTACTTTGCATATGGTTCCGATGCCTTTATCACCATTACGATCAAGGTATTTCTGTCCGTGGGTTCCCTTGCTTTGCTGACGGGGATAACACCCTGGAACAAGATCACGGCAAGTCTTCGGATGATCAGGATACCAAACGTTGTCATTTTCATTCTGGATATGACGATCCACTACATCCTGCTTCTGGGAAACATCGCCTTTGAAATGCTGGAAGCCCTGAAAGTACGCAGCATTGGCAGAAACAGGAACAAAAAGGGCAGCTTTTCCGGAATCCTTGGTACGGTTTTTCTTAAAGCGACGGAGATGTCCGAGGAAACAAGGCAGGCGATGGAATGCCGGCTCTTTAACGGAAATTATGAAAGAAGAAAAGAAACTTTGCGTTTCGAAAGCTTTATTCCTTCTGTATTTTTGCTGATTTATATAGTACTATTGTTGTATCTGAGGTAACAAGGCGAATGCTCATAGAATTACGGGATATCAATTTTGAATATGAAGATTCGGTGGCGTTGAAAGATATCACCCTTTCCGTGGAGAAGGGGGAATGCATCGGTCTGGAGGGAGATAACGGAAGCGGAAAATCCACCCTTTTGAAGCTCCTCAACGGGCTTGTTTTTCAAAGCAGCGGCACTTATCTTTTCAACGGAACGAAGATCGACGGAAAGGTTCTTCAGGATGAGCGATTTTCCAAGGCTTTTCATCAGAGGATAGGGTATATCTTCCAGAATCCCGATACCCAGCTTTTCTGCGGAAGCGTAAGGGAAGAGGTCGAGTTCGGTCCGCGACAGATGGGACTTTCCGAGGAAGAGATAAGGAAGCGGGCTGACGATGTGATCGCCATGATAGGTCTTGAAAAACTTGAAGAAAGACCGCCATATCATTTAAGCGGCGGCGAAAAGAAGAAGACCGCCATTGCCTGTGTGCTTTCCATGAATCCGGAGATACTTATGATCGACGAGCCCATGAGCGGCCTTGACCGCAAGACCCGGGAATGGATGCTCGGATTTTTAAAAGCATGGAAGAAAGCGGGAAAAACGCTGATCATAGTCACACATGATGAAAAACTGTTGACCGAGATCGCCGACAGGGTTGTCACTATCGGCGAGGACCACAGGATCGTCTGATCGGAAAGGCTGTTTATGGATAAAAACGAATTGAGAGTCCTTTTGGAAGCCTACAAAGAAGGGGCTGTAACTGAGGACGAGATCATCTTGAAGATAAAGGAGGCGCCCTTTGAAGATCTTGGTTATGCCAGGATCGATACCCACAGAGGTTTAAGACAGGGCGTGAATGAAGTCATCTACGGGGCGGGCAAGACACCCGAGCAGGTGCTTGGCATTGCAAGGGCGATGCGCGAAAAGAGTGACCGCCCGATACTGATCACCCGGATGAAACCCGATGCGGTGGAACTGATGGAGGGACAGCCCGACATACAGTTTAGCTACGACCCTGCAAGCAGGATCGGTATCTGCGGCACGATCCCCGAACCTGACGGACTTGGGAAGATCGTTGTTGTTACGGGTGGGACCAGTGACATGCCTGTAGCCGAGGAAGCCGCAAAAACCGCTGAGTTTCTCGGAAATGAAGTGGAAAGGGTGTATGACGCGGGTGTCGCAGGTCTTCACAGACTCCTCTCCAAGCTTGACGTGCTGATGAGCGCAAAGGTTGTTATTGCCATTGCGGGAATGGAAGGGGCCCTTGCCAGTGTCGTTGGCGGACTCGTTGACTGTCCTGTCATCGCAGTGCCCACCAGTATCGGTTACGGAGCAAGCTTCAACGGACTTTCCGCACTTTTGTCGATGCTTAATTCCTGCGCCAGCGGAGTGAGCGTGGTCAACATAGACAACGGGTTCGGCGCTGCCTATCAGGCAAGTATGATCAATCACGTGAAATGAGGCATGAATGAAAACTTTATATATCGAATGTAATATGGGCGCAGCCGGAGACATGCTGACTGCGGCACTGCTGGAGCTGCTTCCCGAAGAGAAGCAGAAAGCTTTTTTTTCAAAATTCAATGATCACGTTCTTGAAGGAGTGGCTGTTTCCTGCGAGAAGGTCACAAAATGCGGCATCGAAGGCACCCACATGATCGTGACCGTCAACGGCGAGGAAGAAGAAAGTGTGGATGAGCACGCTTATCACCATCATGACCATGAGGAACATGATCACCACCACCATCACGATCACGAGGAACATGATCATCACGAGCATGAACATCATCATGACCATGAAGAGCACGATCATGATCACGGGCATCACCATCACCACTACAGTATGAAGGATGTTACGAATACGATCCGTTCCATGGATGTTCCCGAAAATGTGAAGGAAAAGGCCATAAAGGTATACGGGCTCATAGCTGAAGCCGAAAGCCATGCTCACGGAAAGCCCGTGGAGGAAGTTCATTTCCACGAGGTCGGAAGCAAGGATGCGATAGTCGATGTTACTGCCGTCTGCTATCTTATGAATGAGATCGGGGCAAAACGGGTTGTTGTTTCACCCATACATGTGGGGTCGGGACAGGTTCGCTGCGCTCACGGAGTAATGCCGGTTCCCGCACCTGCTACGGAGTATATCCTTCGGGGTGTGCCCACATATCAGGGAAAGATAAAGGGAGAGCTCTGTACTCCCACCGGTGCCGCACTTCTTAAATCCTTTGCGGATGATTTCGGCCCTCAGCCTTTGATGAAGGTTGAAAAGACCGGTATCGGCTGCGGAAAGAAGGATTTCGAGGCTGCAAACTGCGTGAGGGTATTTCTCGGTGAGACCGTGTCGGAAAGAAGCGGTGATTCCATCATTGAACTTGATGCAAATGTGGATGACATGACTGCCGAAGAGATCGGCTTTGCCATGGACAGGCTCTTTGCCGCAGGGGCAAGAGAGGTATTTACTATCCCGGTCCAGATGAAGAAGAACCGTCCGGGAACGCTCATTACCGTTATCTGTACGGAAGATACAAAGGAAAGTGTTGTTTCTGCATTCTTTAAACATACCACTACCATCGGTATCCGCGAGAAGAAGTGTGAGAGATACGTTTTGTCAAGGACGGCGGGAGTGATCCGCACGGAGTTTGGGGATATGCGGACAAAGACTTCGGAAGGCTATGGAGTGAAGCGTACAAAGATCGAATTCGACGATGCGGCCAAAATCGCTGAAGCGACGGGAATGTCACTTCGTGAAGTGAGGGCCTTGCCGGAAAAGAATGATTGATACATAGAGGGGGTTCTTGATAAGATTGACAAATAATTGACGATTTTTGTCCAATATTTCGTTATGGGGTAAATTGACAACGGGTAACAATAAAATTACGCTATAAACAAAGACAGTGATATCACTGTCGCCATCAAAAAAAGAAAGGCGTTTATCATGAGTTCAATTATCGAAGAAAAAGGCCCTATAACAGACGAACTGTTGGCCAAAATGGACAAGTACTTCCGTGCGGCAAACTATTTATCCGCAGGACAGCTCTATCTTCTTGAGAACCCTCTTCTTAAGAAGCCCCTTACCATGGATATGGTAAAGAAGAAGATCGTAGGTCACTGGGGAACTGTTCCCGGACAGAACTTTGTTTTTACACATCTTAACCGTGTCATCAAGAGATACGATCTTGACATGATCCTCCTCTCCGGCCCCGGACACGGCGGAAATTTCTTTATTGCAAACGATTATATCGACGGCTCCTACAGCGAGATCTATCCCAACGTTTCAAGGGATGAAGAGGGTATGCAGAAGCTCTTTAAGCAGTTCTCATTCCCCGGCGGAGTTCCCAGCCACTGTGCTCCCGAAACTCCCGGTTCCATCCATGAAGGCGGAGAGCTTGGTTATTCCATCGCTCACGGCTGCGGAGCTATCTTTGATAACCCCGATCTTATAGCAACCGTTGTTGTAGGTGACGGTGAGGCTGAGACGGGTCCTCTTGCCACTTCCTGGCAGTGTAACAAATTCATCAACCCCGTTGGAGACGGTGCGGTACTGCCCATCCTCCACTTAAACGGATACAAGATCGCCAACCCCACCATTTTCGGAAGACTTTCCAAGCAGGAGTTGACCGATTTCTTCCATGGAAACGGCTGGGAGCCTTACTTTGTTGAAGGCGACGATCCCATGACCATGCACAGACAGATGGCAGAGACCATGGACAAGGTCATCGAGAGCATCCTTGCGATTCAGAAGAATGCCCGTGAGAACAACGATGCAACCCGTCCCGTATGGCCCATGATCGTTCTTCGTACACCCAAGGGATGGACAGGTCCGAAGGTTGTTGACGGAAACCGCATCGAAGGCAACTTCCTTGCTCACCAGGTTCCCATCACAATGGACAAGCCCGAACATCTCGGAATCCTTACCGACTGGCTTAAGAGCTATCATCCCGAGGAACTTTTCGATGAAAACGGAGCTCCCATTCAGGAGATCGTTGATCTTGCACCCAAGGGAGATGCACGTCTTGGTATGAACCCTCATGCTAACGGCGGTAAGCTTCTTCGCGACTTAAGACTTCCCGATTTCCGTAATTATGCATTTGATATCGGAAGCCATGGTGCCAAGGAAAGCCAGGATACATCAAACCTCGGAAATTACATCCGTGACGTATTCAAGCTTAATGCCGAGGCAAAGAACTTCCGTATCTTCTCACCGGATGAAAACAACTCCAACCGTTTCAGCGCAGTATTCGAAGTTGAGAACAGAGACTGGAACGCAGATCAGACCGATCTTGACGATCATCTTTCGAGATTCGGCCGCGTAATGGATTCAATGCTTTCAGAGCATATGTGTGAAGGCTGGTTAGAGGGATATCTTCTTACCGGACGTCACGGTTTCTTCAATACATACGAGGCATTTTCAAGGATCATCGACTCCATGGCAGCCCAGCACGCAAAGTGGCTTAAGGTTTGCAGCCAGCTTCCCTGGAGAGAGGAGATCGCATCTCTTAACCTCCTTATGTGCTCCACCGTATGGCAGCAGGACCACAACGGATTCACACACCAGGATCCCGGTTTTATGGATCACCTTGCAAACAAGAAAGCAGACGTTGTCCGCATCTACCTTCCCGCTGACACCAACTGTCTCCTTTCAACAATGGATCACTGCTTAAGAAGCCGTGATTATGTGAACGTTGTTATTGCCAGCAAGCATCCCCGTCCCCAGTGGCTTTCAATGCCCGAGGCAGTAAAGCACTGTACACAGGGTATCGGTATCTGGGACTGGGCTTCCAACGATCAGGGTCAGGAACCCGACATCGTATTTGCCTGCGCAGGTGAGACTCCTACACTTGAAGCTCTTGCAGCAGTATCGATCTTACGTGAAGAACTTCCCGAGCTTAAGATCCGTTTCATAAATGTCGTAGACTTATTCAAACTTCAGCCCGCAAGTGAGCACCCTCACGGACTTACAGATGCTGAGTACGATATGCTCTTCACGACAAACAAGCCCGTGATCTTCAACTTCCACGGTTATGCAACCCTGGTACATGAGCTTACCTACCGTCGTCACAACAACCGTCTGATGCACGTTCGCGGTTACAAAGAAGAAGGAACCATCACAACCTCCTTCGACGTACGTGTTCAGAACGACATAGACCGTTTCCATCTTGTTCAGGACGCTCTCAAGTTCCTGCCTCAGCTTGGAAACAAGGGCGCTTACCTCTACCAGAAGATGAGCGACAAGCTTGTTGAGCACAAGCAGTACATCCACGACTTCGGTGTAGACCTTCCCGAAGTAGCAGAGTGGAAATGGAAAGACTGCAAGTAATCGTATAATGAAACACCCCGCGAATGTCTTTCGCGGGGTGCTTTTTTTCTGTATAAGTTTTATGCTTGATTATTCTTTTTCTATGAAGATCTTACAGATTCCAATGAATGCCGCATATATGATTCCGGCAACAGGGAAGATGATCCCTGCAAGCTGCCACTTGTTGTAACCGAGACCGAACACCATGAACACCGCAACCACGAGGCACCAGTAAGCGCCGCTGAGCTTTGATGATATCCTGTCCGCCCTTTTCTGTTCGGGAGTAGGCATGTCCTCTTTAAGGAGCTTCTTATAGATCCCCTCGGTCCTTCCGGTGTAAATGAGGATTCCGACACCGCATGCAACCATAACAAGAAGAAGACTTACCATGGATACGATCACCAATGCGGGAGCGCTCAGGATTCCCGAGGTAACAACACCGATGGGGCTTAAGATGAACAAAGCAACCGCAAGTGTTGTAAGTAAAAGGCGCTTCTTTTCAAAAGCATTTTTCTTTTCCTTTACCATTCCGTCAACGCCGTAAAGTGTGTCATATTCTTCTTTTTCCATGAAGGCCATATCCTTTTCCTTGGCTTCTATGGTGATCCACATGATCACTCCTACGACAATACATATAAACAAACAGATCAGACCCAAAGCTGCGGCTGCAACTTCAGAGATCACATTGGGCATAACGGATGACACGCCTGCCAGTTCTATGAGGATCACCGGGCATAAAACAAAGAGCATTGTTGCGATAACTGCTGCGGGGGTATTTCTTTTTACGATCTCTATATAAGATGAAGCATCTTCAAGAGAAACCTTTCTTACGTTTACAATTTCTGACACATCTGTCGCAACGTTTCCGGGTTCAGCCTCAATCTCATCTTTTAAAAGGTAATCCGTGCTTACACCGAAGATTTCGGCAAGCTTTATTATCTTCGCAAGATCGGGAACCGCCTGTGCGCTTTCCCATTTGGAAACCGACTGTCTTGATACCGAAAGCATCTCTGCCAGCTCCTCCTGTGACCATCCGTTCTTTTTTCTTTCGTTAATAATTTTGTCTGCAAGTATCATTTTTATATCCTTTCCGGGCTTTGCCCTGTGTATTTCACCGGGCAAATTCATTTTAACGTTTTGCCCTTTCGTTTACAATGCGATCATACAAAAATCCCCGGTTGCATTCTAACAATCAGGCTTTTCAATTTGTCAACCGACGGTTGCAATTGCGCATTTTGGGGGCAAAAATGAAGCGCAAATCCTTCATACGAGAAATTTGCACAGGAGATATAAGCAATGGTTAAAAAGTGTTTGACACGAACAAATGTTCAGGGTTAAAATAATCTTGGGCATTACCTAAAACGGTAAGCGGTTCGCCTTTTGCACCGGATAGACTGTATCCGCACTCCCAGTTTAAAGGAGGTGTTGCGTATGGGAAATCTGAAGAAAGGCAGGCTTTACAGTAGTTGTATGGACTTACTGGCAATACTTGGTTCCGTAGCTTCGATTGTGGGAACGATCCTTACAGTCGTCTATAGGATCATGGACGTCAGAAGTAAAAAACATAGAACGAAAAAAAGCAACCGCCATTTCGCCAAGGACTAAGTTGCTTTTTTTCGTAACTATAAACTAAGGCGAACCGTTTGCTATAGGTAATGCCTTTTTGCACTTAAAGAATAGCATTATAATCTGAAAAAATCAATAGATAGGGGATAACACAAAGATCCGGCGGGAATTGCTTCCGCCGGATCTTCGTGTTGAAAGGAACTATAATCTATCGTGCTGTAGTCTTTTTCATTTCATCCCATGCGATGGAACCGAAGATAACCAGTCCTGCGCCTGCAATGATAATTGTTGCTGCTATAGAAAGGATGCTTCCTAATAAACTTAACATATGTATACCTCCCGGATAAACCGAATTGTTTTCTTCTTACACTTACAGTATAAGATGGGAACTGCGAAAAGTGAAACGACAAAAAGTTATGTTTGTGATAAGTAACACTTGAGGCAAAAACGGTTTGTTGTTACAATAAAGTCAAGGAGAAAATGAAATGGACAAGATAAATGCAGAGGTATTTTTATCGGTTGTTGAAACCGGAAACTTCAGAAAAACCGCGGACCTTTTGGGCTACACTCAGGCGGGCATAAGCTACATAATCGGCTCCATGGAAAAAGAAACCGGGCTGACACTGTTCATTCGTGAACACAACGGTGTAAGGCTGACCCGGGAAGGCGAGGCTCTGATACCTTACATGAAGCAGCTGGAGGTATGGGACCGACAGTTTGACCAGATTGTTGGCGAACTCAATGGGCTTGAGAAGGGAAATCTCAGGGTTCAGATCTTTGACAGTATTTCCGTTCACTGGATCCCGGGCATAATCCAGCGGTTCAATCACGATTATCCCGGCATAAACATTGAACTGATCACGGAAGAGGACAGTGCAAGGGCGGAAGAAATGGTATTGAGCGGCGAAGTGGACTGCGGTTTCTTTTTGACAAACGTCTCGGCGGATATAGATTATTATCCCTTGATGGAGGAGAACCTCCTTGCGGTTGTGGCACCGGATCACCCGCTGGCGAAACTTGAGAAGTTTCCCATAAAGGAACTTGGCAAGCACCCCTACATAGCCATGAAATACGATGCCCACACCGGTATAGGTCGTATCTTCAGCAAGCGCGGCATCGTTCCGCAGATAGCCTACTCGCTGGATAACGACTACGCGGCCATGGCCATGGTCAACAAGGGCCTGGGCTATACCATATTCCCGCAGCTTCTTCTTACATATAAGCCCTGTGAGCTTCGTTGCATGGAATTCGACGAACCCGTAAAAAGAACCATAAGTGTCGGAACCGCATCCATGTCGACCTGTTCCAAGGCCTGCGCGAAATTTATCGAGTATACTCGGGAATGGGTGGAGGAGTATAAGGAGACCAATCGGCAGGAGGCATGAGCCTCCTGTTTTTTTATGCAAAAAGGGGTTGAAAAATCGAACGAATGTTCATATAATGAAAATCAAGGAGAGCGAACGTATGTACGAAATTCAACCCGGACCGGATCTTAAGGAGAAACTTGAAATATTGTCGGATGCAGCCAAATACGACGTGGCATGTACGTCCAGCGGAGTGGACAGGGCAGGCAAGGAGGGATTTATCGGCAACTCTGTTTCTGCGGGTATATGCCATACTTTTGCGGCGGACGGCAGGTGCATTTCCTTATTAAAGGTCCTTATGAGCAATCACTGTGTTTATGACTGCAAATATTGTAAGAACAGGGCATCAAACGATATCCCGAGGGCGACTTTTACTCCCGACGAGCTTTGTTCTTTAACTATTGAGTTCTATAAACGTAATTATATAGAGGGGCTTTTCTTAAGTTCGGGTGTCATTAAGAATCCCGACTATACCATGGAGAAGATGTGTGAGACCCTGCGTCTGTTACGTACCAAATACAGGTTTAACGGTTATATACATGTTAAGGCGATTCCCGGGGCTTCGGGAGAACTGTTATATTCGGCGGGTCTTCTTGCGGACAGGGTCAGCATCAATATGGAGCTTCCTACCCAGGCAAGTCTTTCCGCCCTTGCACCAAACAAGAATATGTTAAACATATTAAATCCCATGAACCGTATCAGCGGTACCATTGCGGCACATCGTGTTGCCATCGGCAAGGAGGCAAGGCTCGAAAGGGCGGGGATAAACGATCACCTTGTGAACAGTATCTTCGGTAAGGGAAGCAAGGTCACCAAGGAGGCTATTGCAGGGGCTGAACATATCGGGATCGAAACGGCGGGATCTCAGCTTCCGGCGATAAACGATACCTTTATGTATCCCGCTGACAGAAAGGATGCGCTCCTTAAGCGCCCCTTCGCCCCCGCAGGGCAAAGCACCCAGATGATAATCGGAGCTTCAGGTGAGACGGATCTTGAACTTGTCCGTACAAGCCAGGAACTGTATAAGAGTTTTGACCTTAAGAGGGTATTTTACTCTGCCTATATTCCATTAAACGAGGATCCGGCCCTTCCGGCCCTGGACACGGCGGTTCCGATGAAGCGGGAGCACCGGCTGTATCAGGCGGATTTTCTTTTGAGATATTACGGCTTTCAGGCGGATGAACTTCTGTCGGCGGACAGGCCCTTCTTTAATGACAGAGTGGACCCAAAGTGTGACTGGGCAGTGCGCCATTTGGGAGATTTCCCGGTGGAGGTGAATACCGCTTCCTATGATGCACTTCTTCGTGTGCCCGGTATAGGGCCCAAGGGCGTTATGCGGATCATGAGTGCCAGAAAGTACTCAAGTGTAAATTTTCAGATGCTTAAAAAGATGGGCATAGTCCTTAAACGTGCCCAGTATTTCATTACCTGTAATGGCAGGATGATGTTCAATATTCCAATGGAGGAGAGGTTCATACTTTCGCAGCTTGCCGATGTGGAGCAAACATCGGAGCGAAAACTCTTGATCAGGAACGATGACCAAAACGCACAGATGGATCTCTTCTCAGACTTTAATTTAACGACCGGTGTTGTGTGAGGTGCGTTATGAGAATATATACATGCAGCCGCAACTGGGATGCCATGCTTACCTGTATATACGAAGCATGGACCAGTCGGCTCGGACAACAGAATATCCGGCTTGAACTTGAGCCGGTGGAACAATATACCCTTTTTAACGAATACATCCATGTGGATGTAAACAAAGGCAAGGCCGACAGCGTCGCCGACGCCATCGTTGAGAAGATATCCTCCTATGTCTATTACGAGCTTACCTTTTGCTCCATGGCCTGTGAGAAGGATGTACTGGATAACATTTATCGCGTCCTTATTCTCGGCTTTGCATATGGGCCGAAGGTTCTTGAAATGGTTCAGTTCAAGGACGTGATGCGAAACAATGAGATAAGGCGCCGCCTTGGCCGGGAAGTTTCGCGTTTCACCGAGGCTGTCAGGTTTCAGAAGGTAAACGATTCCTTTTATGTGGCACATATAGAGCCTAAGAGCAATCTTGTGCTTGCACTGGGACGGCATTTTCAGGACCGGATGCCTTCGGAAAACTGGATGATAGTGGATGATGTGCATCTTGAGGCGGTGGTTCATCCCGCCAATGAGGATTTCTATCTTCGCCTTTTATCCGAGATTGAGCTTGAAGCCCTCAAGCGAACGGAGCGGACCCGTGATGAATATACGGATCTTTGGAAGGTATTCTTTGACACCATAGCCATAAAGGAACGCATAAATCCCAAACTTCAGAAGAACCTGTTCCCTCTGTGGGCAAGAAAGCATGCAGTGGAGTTTATGGATTGAAAAATAACGCGTTTGTCCTTATGATTGATATATGGAAATCGAAACGGCAAAGGCCGAAGAATATGCCAAAAGAATAATGCGTCTTGCCAGAGACACCATAACCGTGCGTTACCGCTTTTTTGACAACGCACTTGCCAAGTACAGCCTTGTCATGGAGCCGGGGCTTAACTGTTATGTTGCGGACGGCGAGACATTGCGGGTGGATCCTGTAAAGCTTGTTACGGATTACGCAGAGGAGCCGGGTTTGGGGATCAGGCTTTATCTGCATGTAATGCTTCACGGGATCTTTTTGCATCCTTATCGTTACGACAAAACAAATGAAGCATATTGGAATCTTGCTTCCGATATAGCTGTTGAAAATATAATTCTTGATATGAAGGTCCCGGGAGCGGATATGACAAGGGACGATGAACAAAGGACCGTCATACAGCGTCTTAAAAAATGGGTTCCGGAGCTGACGGCCGAGAAACTGTACAGAGAATTCGCAGCAAACGGCATCTCAATGGATGCCGAAAGTTCATACAGGCGGCTGTTCACCTTTGACAGGCACAGGGTAAGGATGTCCTATAAAGAAGAACCGGAGACCATCCTTACGGAAGCGGACTGGGAGAAGATAGCCGAGCGAGTCAAAGCTGAGCTTGAATCTTTTTCAAACAGTGGAGCGGGCGGCGATTCCGTTCAGGCTAACTTAAAGGAAGCCACGAGGAAACGTTACGACTACGAAATGATCTTAAGGCGCTTCGCCATAGTAGGTGAGGAGATAAAGGTAAACCCTGATGAATTTGATTATATCTACTACACCTACGGGTTGAAGGAATATGGAAACATGCCCCTGATCGAACCTCTTGAATATGCGGAGCGAAAGAGTGTCAGGGAGTTTGTTGTTGCGATAGATACCTCCGCTTCCTGCAGAGGCGAGGTGGTAAAGGACTTTCTTCAGAAAACCTATGATATACTGAGCGTATCGGGAATGTTCTTTACGGATATAAATATCCACATAGTCATGTGTGACTCAAAGGTCGAATCCGATACCGTGATAAAGAATCAGAGCGACCTGAAGGCCTTTAAAGACAATGTGGAGATCAAGGGCTTTGGAGCCACGGATTTCCGCCCTGTATTTGAATACGTGGATGAACTTCGGGAGAAGAAGGAACTAAAGGATTTAAAGGGACTGATCTATTTCACCGACGGTATCGGCATCTACCCCGAAAGATGCCCTGATTACGATGTGATGTTTGTTTTTAACGGAATAAACGAGATGAGGCCGAAACTGCCCGGATGGGCCATCGAAGTCATATTGGAGGATGTATGAATATAGCAGAAGCAAAGGAATATATAAAGAACACGGTTTCAATCTATCTTAAAAAGGACGAGTACGGAGATTACCGGATTCCTGTCATGAGACAGAGACCTATATTCATGATCGGCGCACCGGGAATCGGAAAGACCGCCATAATGGAGCAGGTGGCTTCGGAACTGGGGATTGCCCTTGTGAGCTATTCCATGACACATCACACGAGGCAGTCGGCTCTGGGCCTTCCCTTCATTGAGAAAAAAGAATACGGCGGCAAGACCTACGACGTTTCCGAATACACCATGAGCGAGATAATCGCTTCGATCTACGAGACCATGGAAAGAAGCGGAGTTAAGGAAGGAATCCTTTTCCTTGACGAGATAAACTGTGTATCGGAGACTCTGGCTCCTTCAATGCTTCAGTTCCTTCAGTACAAGGAGTTCGGACGTCACAGTGTCCCCGAAGGCTGGGCGATAGTCACCGCCGGAAACCCTCCGGAGTTTAACCGTTCGGTCCGTGAATTCGACGTGGTAACCCTTGACCGTTTAAAGGTACTTGAGATTGAAGCGGATTATCCTGCATGGAGATCCTATGCAACGGATAAGGGGATCCACAGCTCCATCCTTAATTTCCTTGATATCAAGAAGGATTATTTCTACCATGTGGAGACCACAAGCTCGGGCATGTCCTACACCACTGCCCGTGGCTGGGAGGATCTTTCCGATATAATCTACCTTTACGAAGAGTCGGGCTACAAGGTAACCGAGACACTTATAGGTCAGTACATCAGAAATGACAAGGTCGTGCGCGAATTCGGCGCCTACTACGATCTGTTTAACAAGTATAAAGAAAGCTACCGCGTAAGCGAGATCTTAAAGGGAGATATTCCCGAGGATACCATCGTTAAGGCCTCCGAAGCGCCCCTCGACGAGAAACTTTCGCTGGTTGGAATTCTTCTTGATACGGTCAAGACGGAGCTTAAGGATATAATGAATGCCACAACGGATCTTAAGGAAATGCGTCCCGGGCTTAAAGCTGTGCGTGAGTCCGATGACATAAAGGATGCGATCTCTAAGCAGATCGGTGCAAGGACAACGATCCTGGAAAGCCGCGCGAAGGCAGGTGCACTTCCTGCGGATGAAGCGGCCAAGCACAAGCGCATAAGGGCATTTTACAATACATTGCTTACAAGGCTGACGGAAGAAGAACCCGCAGATCAGGGCGAATTCATTACTGCTGTATTCAATGAAAAACTTTCTGAATTAAAGTCAAAGACGGTGAAGGAGCAGGAAAGGATACACAACCTCTTTACCCTTATGAGCAGAGCCTTTGGAGACGAGAGCAACGAGATGCTCATCGCCGTTACAGAACTTACGGTACACAAACAGTCCGCCGAATTCTTTGCGACCTTTGGTTCGGAGGATTACAACAGATATAACGAGATCCTGATGGTAACGGACAGAAAGGATTCCTTAAGACAGGAAATACTCAGTCTATGAGATTTGAATACTCGGTAAAAAACAATGAAGCCGTCATAACCGGCGGAAGCGATATAGGAACGAGCCTTGTGATCCCTGAAATGTTAGACGGAGTGAAAGTGACCGCTGTGGAAAGAAAGGCATTTCTGGGAATAAAGGGTTTAAGAAGTGTAACGGTTCCCGAATCGGTGAACTCCATAGGTGACTGGGCCTTTGCCCAGTGCATACATCTTCGCGAGGTATCCATAGGCGGAGCAGGAGCGGGTAAGCTGGGAAAGGGAGTGTTTGAAGGCTGCACAAGGCTTGAGAGCCTGCATTTTGACTCAAACGCCGATGCCGACAGTGATGTCATGGCGGCAATGACCGTGCACCGCCTTGAAGCGGAATATCTTTTGAGGGATCCGGATCTTGGAACGGAGAACTGGTACAGGAAATGGGATCTGGCATTGGCGAATCTTCTTGCAAGGGACGACATGGAAGGCTACTCCGACAGGGCTCTTTGCGGCGAGGAGGATATCTCATACGACGGCATCGGCTCGGTGGACGGAGAACTTCCGGGAGAATCGGCTTCATACATAATAGAGCAGAATAAAAATAAGTGTTACCTGTGCCTCGTTCGGCTTATGAATGCCGGATTTCTTGATAAAGACACAGGAACACTTTTTAAGAAATACCTCAAACGTCATGCCAAAGGCTGCGGAAACGAGTCCGCCTGGCTGACGGTCAAGGAAGATTTTAAGGACAACATCGAATATCTTAAACTCTTCATCGATGTGACGGAGCCTGACAGCGATGCCATAAAGGACATGATCGCTGACGCCGGCAACCTTGCGGAGCTTAAAGCCTATCTCATTGGCCTTAATGCAGACAACGCAGGGGTTGAAGGTTTCTTCGACGATCTTCTTCTTTAGATCATCTCTCGGCTCTCATGGGATTGTTTAAGAAATCCTCGTAGCTTAAGCGGATACCGTCTTCAAGTTCGGTGGTATAGGTCCAGCCAAGCTTTGTTGCTTTGCTTACGTCAAGAAGCTTTCTGGGAGTTCCGTTGGGCTTTGTGGTATCCCACTTGATCTCACCTTCATAACCGATGACCTTTGCAACAAGCTCGGTAAGCTCTTTAATAGTGATCTCTTTTCCTGTTCCGGCGTTGACTGTCTCATCGCCGGAATAGTTGTTCATAAGGAATACACAGAGGTTTGCAAGATCGTCAACATAAAGGAATTCCCTTAAGGGTGAACCGTCTCCCCAGCAGGTAACTTCCTTAAGTCCGTTTACCTTCGCTTCATGGAAGCGGCGGATAAGCGCGGGAAGTACATGTGAATGGGTGGGGTGATAGTTATCATTGGGACCGTAAAGGTTTGTGGGCATTACGGAGATGTAATCCGTTCCGTACTGCTTGTTCAAAAACTCACAGTATTTTAGGCCCGAGATCTTTGCAAGGGCATAAGCCTCATTTGTCTTTTCAAGCTCTGATGTAAGAAGGCATGACTCAGGCATGGGCTGAGGAGCCATTCTGGGATAGATGCAGGAACTTCCGAGAAACTCAAGCTTCTTACATCCGTTTTCCCATGCGCTATGGATGACATTCATCTCAAGCGTCATGTTGTAGTACATAAAGTCCGCAAGGGCTTCCTGGTTTGCGATGATACCGCCCACCTTCGCAGCCGCAAGAAAAACATACTCGGGTTTTTCTTCCGCGAAGAACTTCTCCACATCCTCCTGGCGGCAGAGATCAAGTTCTTTATGAGTTCTTGTTATGATATTTGTATATCCCTGTCTCTCAAGCTCGCGAACGATGGCCGAACCCACCATTCCGCGATGACCTGCGACATAGATCTTTGCATTCTTCTCCATCATCTTATTTCACGACACCTTTCTCAAGATACTCTTCGAGATTTGTTTTCATATGTTCATTGGCTCTTTCCACAGCTACCTTTGCCATATCCGACTTTACCATGATGGCAACCAGCTCCTCAAAGGAAGTCTTTGAAGGATTCCAGCCAAGCTCGGTCTTTGCCTTGGTGGGATCTCCGAGAAGATTTACAACGTCGGTGGGACGATAGAAATCGGGGCTTACCTCAACAAGAACACGTCCCGTCTTCTTATCGATACCCTTTTCGTCAATGCCTTCGCCCTGCCATTCAAGCTCGATGCCTGCGTGGTGGAAAGCAAGGGTAGCAAATTCACGAACGGAATGCTGAACACCCGTTGCGATAACGTAATCCTCGGGAGTCTCGTGCTGGAGGATCAGCCACATACACTCAACATAATCCTTGGCGTAACCCCAGTCTCTTAAACTGGAGAGGTTACCAAGATACAGCTTGTCCTGCTTGCCCTGAGCGATACGTGCAGCTGCAAGGGAGATCTTTCTTGTTACGAAGGTCTCGCCTCGACGCTCGGATTCGTGGTTGAACAAAATACCGGAACAACAAAACATTCCGTAAGCTTCACGATATTCCTTAACGATCCAGTAGCCGTACTGCTTGGCAACAGCGTAGGGGCTGTAGGGGTGGAAGGGAGTGGTCTCGCTCTGGGGAACCTCCTCCACACGACCGTAAAGTTCGGAAGTGGAAGCCTGGTAGATCTTACATGTATCCGCAAGTCCGCAGACACGGACCGCTTCGAGAACTCTCAAAACACCTGTAGCGTCAACATTTGCCGTATATTCGGGAACATCAAATGAAACCTGAACATGGCTCTGTGCCGCAAGGTTATATATTTCATCCGGCTTAACCTCGGTTATGAGCTTAACAAGGCTGATGGAATCCGAAAGATCTCCGAACTTTAAATGAAAGTTGGGATGACCCTCAAGATGAGCGATACGCTCACGGAAATCCACCGAGGAACGTCTGATCATTCCGTATACTTCATAGCCCTTCTCAAGAAGAAACTCTGAAAGATAGGAACCGTCCTGACCCGTAACGCCGGTGATCAATGCTTTCTTTGCCATAAAAACCTCCTGAAACATAACATACCCATAGATTATACATTATATTTGAAGAAAGTTGTAAAGATTATTGTATTTTAGTATAATTTTTTTGGCTTTAAGCACACTTTTCGTATTGGTACGATGGGATAAAATGATGAAAAACAACAAGACTGTTCTTTCAAAAATATTCATATTCATATTCGCGGCAGTGACGCTTGTCACTGTATTCCTGACCCACAGAGCGGTGCCTTTCATGATGGACGATCTGTGGTACTCGACGATCCTTGCTTCGGATAAACCACTTTCGGGCATAGGCGACATACCAATGGCCCAGCTCTGGCATTACTTAAACTGGGGCGGCCGCAGCATGACACATACCATCCTCCAGCTGATACTTATAAACGGTCAGATGTTTGCGGATGTCTTAAATACCGTAGTAACGGTGATCCTTTCCTGCGTTATCCTTCTTGCGGCAAGGGATGTTGCCGACGTTAAGATCGAAAGCTTTTCAGAGTATGTTCTGTGGATAACCATGATCATCGGCTGTCTCCACGGCCTTAATGCAAACTGGCGCATGAGCATGTATTGGCAGTCCGGAAGCGCAAATTATCTGTATATCACGATTTTTGTTCTTCTTTTTATATGGGCATATGTCAGGGAACTTAAGGAAGAAGAACCCGCGCTCCTCAAAGGTATAAACTTCTGGATCATTCCCGTAGCGATCCTTGCGGGCTGGAGCAACGAAAACATGGGCCCCACCGCCTGGCTTATCAGCTTATTTGTGATGATATATCTTAAAAAGAAAGCCCGTCAGGTCAGGTCATGGATGATCGTCGGAAGTATTCTTTCCTTTATCGGATCCGCAATGTGCATCCTCGCACCCGGTAACTTCGTAAGAAGCGCCGAAGCGGCAGAAGAGGGAAAGGGCATCATCTGGCGCCTCTACTTAAGGCTTTATTCCGAATGCCGCGGAGCCTTCGACTACCTCTTCCCCGTTGCCATCGTTGCCCTTCTTTTTGCAACAATATACTTTGGCGTAATGAAAAACAAAGCGGACTTAAAGATCATAGTTTATGCCTCGGCAGCAGTCATAGCCTGCGGTGCCATGATCCTCTCCCCCCATTACCCCGACCGTGCAACCTTCGGTTCCCTGGTCCTTCTTCTTGTAGTGATCATCGCCATTGCATTGAAACTAGCCAAATCCGAAGAAAGGTCAAAACTCTGGCTCATCCTCCCCGGCACCCTCATCTGGCTCCACGGAATGTTCTATCTGATGGAATACCTCGGAATGAGTTACGGATGGATACT
>JAEEIN010000063.1 GCA_016281385.1 Lachnospiraceae bacterium
CGTTCTTTTAAGAATAGGCTTATCACTCTTCGCATCATTTATGGCTTCATTTAACCCGGCAATTATACTGTCATATACACTTTTTTTGCTCATAAGTTCAACCTCCGAGAGTTCGCTGTAATTCATCGATAAGGAGTTTCACATCATTTCTCTCCTTCTTGGACAAATTAGCTTTCTCACTTTTTCCGTAAACAGTAATAAAATAAACCACTTCCGCAAAAACAAAATCAACAAAACAAACCCTTGCGCCGCCACTTTTACCTTTGCCGTTAAGAGATACCCGGGCCTTTCTAAGTCCTCCTGTGCCTTGAATGATCGGATATTTATTCGGATGTTGCATTATATCACTTTCAAGTAATCTTAAATCATCATCAGATAATCCCAATTCAATCCATTTCTCGGTAAAAGTGTTTGTTTCTATAAATGTTCTTGTCATACCCCAATTGCGCTTATATTGTATACCCTATTGAATAGGGTGTCAATATAATATACCTCCTCTCTATCTCTTTTTCATTAGCTAATTATCCTCCTACTATTGCACCTTCCACTTCAATAATAAACTTTTATCAGTCCTGTTTACCGAACAAAAAAGCCTTGGAAGAATAATCTTCCAAGACTTGCTTCTAGCCTATAAAACGTTCCGTCCGCTCCATTACATCCTTTAGAGTAGCTATATCTGTCAGTGCGTCGCCGGTTTCCAGAGAATGGTTTGCGGCCGGGTATGTGTACAACGGAATTTTGTGAACAGCTGCTTCTGACCTGACTTTTGAGAGGTCGGACCATGGGTCTGATTCACCAATGAAGGCGATGATCGGAGCTTCCGTGGCGAAAAGGAAGGTGGCTTCCACCGGGGTGTACCAGAGTTGGCGGGCTTGGAGGGCGTGGTCGGAGGCGAACTTGGCGCCTACTACCGTGCCTATGCTTTTGCCGATCATGAGGATATCATCATATTCATCGAAGGGAATATCCTTTAACTGCTGCTCCGTCTGCTCACAGGCAATTTCGGCGGCTTTCTTCATCATCACCGCATCGCCCTTAACCTTTGCAGGCAAATCGTGATACTCAATATGAATGATCTCATACCCCTTGGCCAGGGCCAGTTTTGTTGAATAATATAACAAGGGCTTATCCTTATGATATCCGATTCCCGGAAATACGATTGCCAAACGTTTCATGCGCAAACCTCCACGTATCATCTATCGTGTCATAATTCATTTTAATATCTATTGACGTGACGTACTGAACTCTCTGTATCTTCTCAAAAAAGTGGACTTGCTTGTGCCTAACATAGCAGCCGCTTCAGAACTGCTGATTCTTTTTGCTTCATAATCCAGAAAAATCTCCTGCGCAGCAAGCTTATCCATTTTAATTCGCTTACGGCCCTTATACTTGCCTTCCTTAACGGCATCAGCAATTCCCTCTTTTCTTTGGGCATCAATAAACTTCTTTTCGGTACGATAAAGTGCCATCAAAAGATCGTAATATTGCTTTCTGTTTTCATCATCAACTTTGAATGAAGGAGAGATTACCGAATCACCATAGCATATCGCCTCCAGCATCTTTCTGCAGATAACTGCGCTTCTTGAACCTAGTTTATTCACTGATTCAACCTCTATGGTAATATCCCGTGGCCTCTGCACAAACAGCTTATCGCCGGAATAACGCGTATCGGTCCTTATCAGCCACTCCAGACGATTCAAGTAATCCATATCACAATCACCCAACAGCTTCCACAAATCTTCGCGATTCTCAGCCGGAGTCCTTTCGCTGATAAATACAGGCACTACATTATTCCTTATATACGACTTCTTCTTTTTATCCAGATCAAGCCCCGGTATGCCCTGAAAATCATCCGCCGTCAAAAGCCCTATAACGCTGTAATTTGGCTTTATCTCATAAGTAAAACTCTCATCTTCTCTTTCAGTATATATGATCTCGGCAACCTTATATGTCAGATTAAACTTGTCCTTTAAGCAGATATCTCCTCTGGTTATAACACTTCTCATCCTACTTACCTCGTAAATAGAATATATAATATCGCCTTGTTCCGCGTCAATAGAAACCCAATTTATTTTTGACACAGGCGTATGAATAAAAAAGCCCGCATATGGTGCGGGCTAAAAAAACACTATTGCTTTGCCTTTTTCCCCAGTTTCCCAAGGCCGGTCTCGCAGAGCTTGAAGAGAACTGCGGCGAGGAGGCCGAGGAGGAAGACTACGAGGACGTAGAGGGCGTTGTTCTTGATGTAGTAGAAGGGCTTAAGCTTGCCTTCGAAGGCGTAGGAAAAGCCTTCGGAGAAGAGGCCGTGGATCAAGTAGAATTCAAGGGTGATCTTGCCCATGAGTTCAAGGAAACGGTTTCCGATGCGGACCTTGAGGCCAACCAGAAAAGCAAAGAAGATCACCGCGAAAGCGAAGCTTTCCTCGCCAAGGAGGCTCATGATGCGGCGGAAGACCTTGTCGGGAGCGCCCCAGTTTTCTCCGTAATAGGAAAAGAAGGAAAGGTTAAAGATCCTTACAAAATTGAATACCACCAGCGCAACGATGCCGATTATCAGGTACTTGATGTAATTACGCTTAAGATGTGCAACGAACTTCTCCTCATTCATGGCGATGAGAATGCCGATGGGGAACGGAAGTGCCGAGTTGTACCACCACTCTCCTCTCATCCACCAGTCGTTGTGATCGATGGAAGCGCCCATGAACTGATAAGCAAGGGTGAAGATCAGAACTGCCAGGAAAGCGATCTTCTCGTTCTTGATGAACCTAAATGCCAGGAAGAAAGCCAGGAAAAAGAAGGGAACGATCAGCACGTACCAGCCGTTGGGATTGGCCAGCTTCATACAGGAAAGATACCAAAAAAGCTTCTTTCCGCCGATCTTCTCATTAAGCAGATATCTTTCGCCCAAAAACAAAAGGGAGATCACATAGCCCACAAGGAAAATGTATAAAACGCGCTTCCACAGGAACTTCCCACCAAGGTAATTCGGTTTGTTCTTAAAGCTCTTATAAAGGCCGAAACCGGAGCAGAACATGAACAGCGACACCAGCACGTAGCCGATGGGCACGAAGGGCTCAAGGCCGGGATGGTAATAGATCTTGTTGATCCAGGAGGCGCTGGTCTTCTGCCCGCAGTGGTGAAGAAGAACGCATACCGCCGCGAAACCCTGCATCATCTTCATCTGATGCTGAGAAAAGGCCTCGTCATTGAACTCTTTCTTTTTACTGAATTTCGCGCCCCAGAAAAGCGCAAGCCCCAGAAGGGGATATACCAAATAGATCATCTTCCTACCTCAACTCTCCGTAAAATCCCGCATAGGGGAACTTGTAAAGCGTCACCGCATTGCCAAAGAGATCGATCTCCGACCCTTCCGCAGCTCCCGCAATGATCTCATTCGCGCCGTCGATCAGGTCATCGATCAGCGACGGCTTCACCGGGAAGTTTCCGTGCATGGGATAAATGTCATCGTAGCGGCCGTCAAACTCCTTAAGATGCTTAAGGCTTTCCACGAAATCGACGATGTTTCTTCTTGCGCCAAACATGTAGATAATTCCGTCCTGCACGGAATCGCCGCTTACCAGAATACGGTTCCTCTCATCAAGCAGCGCCACGCTTCCGGGGGTATGCCCGGGAATGTCGATGACATAAAGCTCCCTGTCTCCAAGGTCGATCACATCGCCTTCCTTAATGGGAATAATGGTTCCAACACCGCCGTTTGCACGGTAATTCTCTTCCTCCGCGATGTTCATATAGAACTCGGAAAAAGAAGCATTCCCCGAAACATGGTCCCTGTCCGAATGAGTATTCACCAAAACAAGGGGCAGCTTTGTTATCCCCTCAGCGGTCTTCCTCGCATCAGGCGTATTCATTCCCGTGTCGATCAGCGCCGCCTTCTTACTTCCGATAAACAGATACATCCGCACCATTCCATCCTCGATGCGATAAGTACTTTCATTGATCTTGATTACTTCTGCCATACCTTTGCCCTCCAATGTTTATTCTTTTTTCCGTCCCGACTCAATAAGCTCCTTCTCAAAAGCCTCGGGATTCTTTAGATAATAATCCTGATGATACTCCTCCGCTTCGTAGAAATTCTTGTAAGGAAGGAGCGCCACACAGGTCTTCCTGTCCGCCTCGGCTTCCACAGCGCTTATCTTCGCCTCCGCCAGAGCTTTTTCTTCTTCCGAGCAATAAAAGATCGCAAGGGTATAAGAAAAACCCTTGTCAATAAACTGCCCGTCGGGATCAAAGGGATCCACGTTTGCAAAGAAAATGTCCAGCAGCTTCTCATAGCCCACCTTCGCCGGATCGTAAACCAGCTTAATGGTCTCCCTGTGACCGGTTTCCTGGTGCTTCACCTGCTCGTAGGTAGGATCCACCTCATCGCCGCCCGCGTACCCGCATATCACCTTGTCAACTCCATACATCTTGTAAATAGGCGTAACGCACCAAAAGCATCCGCCCGCAAAATAAGCTTCTTTCATAGTTTTACCCTTTCTTGTCCAATGTCCGTTAAGTATTGTAACAAATTTGCATCATAATTCCAAGAAGCCACCGCCCCGGTCGGCCGAGGTTCGGCCGCAATAAAAATGGGACGCTTACGCGTCCCAGAAAAGCTCATCGAGCGTTTTATTAAGTGCCTTGCATATGCTTATGCAGAGATTAATGGTGGGGTTGTAATCGCCCTTTTCGATGGCATTGATGGTCTGGCGGGATACCCCTACTTTGTCCGCAAGATCCTGCTGGGACATGTCCAGCATTGCCCGGGCGGCTTTGAGTTTAAGGTTCTTCATAGTCAATCCTCTTCCTTTTTATCCCTTATGCCTTTGATCACCATCACTGCCAAAAACAATAACATAAATACTGCGCAGAAAAGATTGCCACCGCTTCTGAAAGTAAGTTTTCCATCTTCAAGGAACATTCCGCCGATAATGCGGGCCACGCCGATTATAAGGTTGATACCCGCTATGAAGGAAAAGCTTATGATAATGAACCTGCGATTTTCATTCAACGCAAAATATGCATCGTTGAGAATGGAATGGGTTCCAAATACCACAGCCCCCGCAATGAGCCCAAGAAAAACAAGCATTGCATTGTCAACAGGCAGTGAAACTCCGGTGCCGAACACGATCATCAGAACCATGAAATATATCAGCATGGTATAGAAAGCATACTTGAAAGCCGTGCCCTGAGCTGCTATCTGGCGCTCATCGTATTTTCTTTTTCCGCCATCGTCGTCTTTGCCTGCAGCGGTGATGATAAGAGCGATGATAAGAATTCCGAATACAATTCCGCAGCCTAAGCCAATGATGTAATAGTTTCCACCGGCTTCCTCAATACTTACCTCGTAATCCATCTCATAAACACCGGGTACAAAGAAGTCTGCGGGAACGGATCCCCTGTCGGGATCATCAAAGTTGGCCTCTGCATATTCGTTGTAGGCTTCGAGGCTTCCCAGAGCGGTAAATTTGAATTCGTATTTTCCCTTCTCAAGCTCCATTATAGTGGAATCTGCCGTAAGGGATCCGCCGGTTACTTCAAACACTTCATTGCCGTTTTCGTCAGACACGGAAAGGGCCGTAATAAATCCCGGAGTTTCCTCCTGCCACCACTTCGCGCTGATCTGATACTTTCCTTCTTCTTTCAGCGTAAGATATGTGCGGAATACCGAAGGCTCGGCTCCGTTGTCACTTACCTCAATAACATTGTGGATCTTTGCTGAGTAACCATGTCCCGGAAGGATTATGAATATAAATGAAACAACAATAAGCATTGCCGCAACTATGGCGATTATATTTTTAGTTTTCTTCGACATTTATAATGTCCTCCGTTTTCTTTTCACTCAGATCAAACATGCCGAGCTTAACACCTATAAAGGCTGTAAGCGCACCGAATACTATGAAGACAATCAGGGGATTTACAAGGTTTGTAAGGATCCCGCCAAAGAAATTGTTGGCCATGTGGCAGATGATGCCGGGGATGACCGACTTGTACTTGTAAGCCAAAAAGCCCCAGAACAGGCCCATAGGCAGCACATATATTCCCTGGATGATATTGAGATGGAATATGCCGAAAAGAATGGCGCTTATCACTATACATCCCACAGGTCCGAAGTATTTCTTAAGCTTTCCGAGGATGATACCTCGAACGGTGAACTCCTCAAAGATGGGAGCCAGCAGGGA
>JAEEIN010000064.1 GCA_016281385.1 Lachnospiraceae bacterium
CATCTCATTATGATCGGCGATTATGCCTTC
This sequence comes from Lachnospiraceae bacterium, assembly GCA_016281385.1. Lineage (GTDB taxonomy): Bacteria > Bacillota > Clostridia > Lachnospirales > Lachnospiraceae > UBA1258. Next base: position 31 of record JAEEIN010000064.1, read on the forward strand.
CAGATCACGTTTGTGCCCCTTTCTTTCAAGAGCTTCTGACAGGTTGCTTAACTTCGTGGCTCCTATTGTTTTTGAAAGGGATTTCAGTGCGTGTATTTCGATAGTATATCGCCCAACATCCTCATCTGTCAAAAGTTTTGTGAGCATTATCGCTTTTTGAGGTGCGGTGCGCATAAAATCTTCGAGGATGTTTGTGTACATCCTTCCGTTTCCGCCGGTATAGGAAAGACCCAGCTGAAGGTTTATATGCTCCAGATTCGAATTGTCGATATTGAACATCGGAGCTTCCTCCGACTCCTCGGCCTTTCTTCCTTCGGACTGTTTGGACTTGGCGATCCACTTTCTTAAGATCGCGTCAAGTTCCGGAAGCCTTATGGGCTTTGCCAGGAAATCGTTCATTCCTGCATCGTAGAACTTCTGCCTGCTCTCTTCGATCACATCCGCGGTAAGTGCCACTATGGGCAGTTCCTTGAAATAGGGATCTCCCGCAGCCCTAATGATCTTCACGGCTTCCACACCGCTCATTTCAGGCATCATATGGTCCATAAAAACAAGGTCGTAACGTGTTTTATGGATCATTCTTATTGCTTCTTCACCGCCGGTGGCGGTATCAACTATGGCTCCGAAAGGCCTTATGAGACCTTCTCCAACCTTTAAGTTTATAGCATTGTCATCTACAACAAGTATCCTTACTCCCTCTAAAACAAGATCCTCTTCCTCCGCTTCCTGCTCGGTTAAGATCCTTAAAAGATCGGGGTAGAATATAGGGCGCTTTAATACGGCCTTGTCACTCTTTGAAACATCCTCGGTCTGGGAAGCAATACCTATTGTTTTTACGTTAAGATCGGCAAATTCCTTTACATCACGGATCTTTGCCATTTTTTCATAATCAGTTATCAGATATTCGGGGCGTTCCTCTTTTGATATGATGAACAGCTCCGTCGGGTTGTCCATTACCCTGTGATTTACATTGGTACGGGCAAAATAGGAAGCGACGACATCCCTTTCCCGCTTGTTCTTTAAGCAGATGGCATAGGAGCCGGGGGCTTTGATGGGAGCCTCTTCCTCCATTCCTTCCGGGATAACGATATCAAGGTCAAAGCTTACGGTCATGGGACCGTTTTCTGATATCTCGGTCACAAGCTCGCTTCCGAGAGCACTTACAAGGTCTCCCATGACAAAAACACCGGGCTCGGTATTTTCAACCTTAAAGCGCACGGCGTTCTTTGATTCATCCGCGAAATCCACCGAAATGGCAATATCGCCCCATTTTGTGTTCTTTGCGGCATTTGAAAGGAAGTAAAACAGTATCTGCTTAAGCCTTGCCCCGTCAAGCTCCATTGTGATGGGAAGGAGGGGATTGATATCCGTAATAAAGGATACGTCCCGGTCTCCCACAACAAGCTTCGCCATGTTGATGACTTCACTGATCACATTGATGAGATTGGTGGGTTCAATATGCAGCGAAAGAGTACCTGCCTGCAGTTCGTCATAATCCACCACATTGTTGATGACCATCAAAAGGTTCTGGGTGGCTGCCTGCATGGCAAGAAGGTATTCCCTCTCTTCCAGATCCGTGGAACGCCTGTAAAGAAGCTCCGAAAGACCCACGATGGCATTCATGGGGGTACGGACCTCGTGGCTTAAGTTCTGGAGAAAAGAATACTGCTCGTTTCCATATCGGTTGTCGTTATCCGTTGATCTTGCCAATATTATTACTCCGTAAATAAAGTGATTTACCGGACCCGGCAATGCCGGGCCCGGAAAATTCAATTACTCACCGTCATCGATTGCAATTATATCTCCGCCTTTAACGGGTTTAACGGTTATCTTTTCGCAGCCCGTTTTTGTGGATCCGTCGATATTGCGCCACGTATACTCGACATATCCGGTCATTCCCTTTGAATGATCCTTTTTGTAGCTTTCATCCAAAGTTGCGGGATCTTCGCAGCATATCAATGTAGCCACTCCACTGTAACCGTACATATAAAATGCCTCGCCAAACTTGTTTATCTTTCCGTTGACATTCATTCCACGACACTCAGTGGTCGTCAGAGCTACAGATGCAACCTTGCCATTATCATCTGTTACCACAGCAACATTGTTCACAGTACCGAAGTTAAATCTTGCCGTTGCGACAAATTTATTGAATGTGGTCTTTGAAAGCTTAACCTTTCCTTCAGAAGCAGGTTTAGCACTGAATTTAACGGTTGCGGTCTTTGCTATGGCTTCTGCATCTGCCAAAGATGAATCATTTGTAACAGGAGTAACCGTAAAGCTGTAATTTCCTTCCGGTATATCAAAGAAGTACTTTTGCGATGATAACGGGAAAGGTATGATAGCACTTAATATGCTGCCGTTGCCGTAGTCATAATTCGAATAATCGATGGTAAACTGACCATTTTCATCAAGAGTCACCAAAAATCTCTTTTGCGGAGCAGTGTTTGTAATTACAAAAGCAGAACCGCTTCCACTTCCCGGATCAAACGGTAGTAATCCTCCGGATCCGTTTCCCGGTTTAAACGGTATTACCGGATCAAACGGTGCTAATCCTCCGGATCCGCTTCCTATATTTTTATACGTGAAGAGACGCGAAAGAACCTCCGAATCTCCCACACTTATCAGTACCTTCTGACCTGCGGCCACATCGCCGTCTATTTCAACCGTATACTTTACTTTGTTAACGCTTCCGTAATCAATGTAATCTTCCGTATCTTTATAATACAGTCTGCTGAAAATGTTACCCTTGTTGTCCTTTTTGGTAACTTTACCGGTTGCAGTATTATAAGCTGAAACGTATTCATTTGAAGCCGTTACGGTGGTCTTGGATGCCGATTTATCCGTTAAGAGCGTTTTATTGATAATGTAAACAAGTATCTGTTTATCTTTTCCATTCTCATCCTTTTCGGTCTTGTCGGTGATCTTCAAAAGAGTGACATCGTCCTTCAGATCTACTGTGTAGACTGTACCGAAGGTACTTGTGGTCTTGCTATTGCTTGAAGAACGTGGCGTTGAAGAAGATCTGAACATCTGGTAAAGTCCCGAAGATTTCCGGGTAAGCTTACCGCCCTCAGCCGTAACTCCATGATCGATAAGACTTTCATGTTCACCTTGTACAATAAGAGTCAGGGCTTCATTCACAGTGCTATTCTCAATGATGTATGCCCCGCTATCGCTTTTTCGTACCCTAGTGTCCTTTATAAAGGAGTTGCCCTTTGAATCCAAAAGGTCGAAGTCCAGGTCCTCATCACTCTTGACTGAGAAATTGATCGTCTTTGAGCCTGAACCGTATTTACTCGAAACCTTTACCGATGCCTTCTTGGCAATCGCAGGAGCATATATCATAGTATCGGACATGGAACTTAAAGACATCCTGTAAGGGGTGTTTTCAAGTTCCGGTTTATACTCTTTGAGTCCCGTGTATTTGCAGCTGATGCTGTCAGAACCTAACTGCCCTACACCCGACTTGGCGTATATGTATCCGCAAACTTCCGAAGAATAATAGCTTTCACCCTCTTTGAGATTAATAGTTTCGTTGCTGGTTTTTATATACACACTGTCAATGGATAAATCTTCTGACGTTATTACGATCTGTGCCACATCATAAATACATGCCACGTTATTCTCACAGTCCGTCGGCATTGCGCATACATATATTATCTGCTTATCACCCTGAATCGCATATTTCTTCGAAACGGTGATAACACCATTCTTGAGGGTAATGTCCTTACCATAATCTACGATTTCATAGTTATCCTCAAAATCATAGGCATCGTAACTGCTAATGATCTGCGTCTGCTTCGGCTCAACAAAGCAGTATTTTACGGATTTTGAAAGCTTATTATTCTTTTTATCTGAAGGATATACCATCACTTCAGTCTTGATCTTAAGTTCTTTACCTGCTTTTTTGTATGCAACATCCGGTGCTTTAAGTCTTAAGCTCATGATACCCTGTGACAAGGTAAGTGTAGCTGTTGCCTTAACTTCCGCACCCTTGGGCTGAAGGGCATAGACATTGATCTTAAACTTTCCGATGGAAAGGCCGGCTTCATATGCTTCATATGCGTTTAAGAATATATCATTATTCTTTTCCCATATGATTTCGGGATCCCCTGCGGATGTGAAAAGAACTTCCCCGTTCAAGGTTGTAACTTCGATCTTTGCAACCTTGTTTACTGCCTTTTTATCGCCACTATAGGAAACGCTTCCAAGCTTAACCTCAGCTGATGAGGAAACGAGCTTGGCCTTTTTATTTTCCTTAAAACTGATGGACTTGGCATACAGGTCGTTGGGCACCGTAGTGGCTGTTCTTCTTACTTCATTCTTACTTGATGAAATACCTGCATAAGTATAAGAATATACGGATTCACTGTTATCCGTCAGGATAAGTCGTACTCTTGCACTATATGTAATAGCCTTATTTTCAACTGAATCAAGGCTGTTCGTAAGAACCTTTGTAAAGCTCTTTTCAGAAGCCGGTACCACAGCTGTAAAGGAGTTGATCAGCTGATCCGACTTGTTATCCTCGCTTTCTCCTGTAGAAACATCAACAAGATAGTATAAGCCATCCGTCGTCTTATCAAATCCACCCTGCTCGGAAGCTTCGGGAACCTTTGAAAAATCAAAGGTCAGTGAATTGGAATCAGCCGTAAGAGTGATCGAAGACAGATCGGCTTCTTTGATCTTTGTATCGACAAGATCCAGGGGGGCAGAAGATATCAAATTATCATCATTGGCCTTATCTATAAGTTTGATCACGAGATCCGTGCTCTCCAGCAGGTCTGAAACGGTAGATGAAGAGCTGCCTCTAAGAACCCACTTATTGTTTTTTACAAAGGATCGTACGGTAACGGTTGCGGTTTTATCTACCGGATCAAAGCTTATACTTGCCTTCAGGTAATCACCTATACCGACTCCACCATCGATTTTAACGCCTATCCTGTCTCTTAAACCGGATGTGAAGAA
>JAEEIN010000065.1 GCA_016281385.1 Lachnospiraceae bacterium
CATCTCGGCACTTGTTGTTTTTCCGTCGGTTCCTGTAACACCGATCATTGAAAGCTGGCCTAAGGGAGCTCCGTAAAAACGGTTAAGGATCTCGTTCATCGCACGCTGTGAATCCTTCACGACCACCTGGGGTACATCAATGCCGTCTATCTCGTGCTCGCAGACAACCGCAACGGCTCCGTTTTCCACCGCGCTCTTCGCGTAATCGTGTCCGTCAACGGTGAGGCCCTTTATTGCTACAAATAATATGTTATCGCCCTTTGTGCGGGAATCATCGGAAATGGTTTTGATCTCCAGGTCATACTCGCAGGGATAAAGATCTCTGAGTTTCATTATTTCAATTCTTCCTTTATGGCTTCGGTGATGATGTCAAGGCCCTTGATGAGTTCTTCATCGGTGATGGTAAGGGGAGGAAGTATCTTAAGTACGCTGTCCCCACGGCCCGCACGCTCGATTATGAGTTTCTTTTCAAAGCACTTATCCGCAATCCTGTGTGAAAGCTCGGCATCGCCGATCTTTGAAAAATCGATACCCCAGATAAGTCCGATGCCGCGAAGGCTGATACGCTCATCAAGGGGAAGGATGTGCTCCTTAACATAGGTTTCAACTATGGTTCCCTTCTTTACAACCCCTGCGTCCACTCTGTTGTCGATATTGAAATCGATGGCAGCCTTTGCAGCCACGAATGCAAGCTGGTTTCCTCTGAAGGTTCCGTTATGCTCGGCGGGCTTCCAGATATCAAGATCCTCCCTTATAAGAAGAAGGGACATGGGGAATCCGTATCCGCCGATGGACTTGGAAAGTGTGATCATGTCGGGCTTGATGCCTGCACGCTCAAAGGAGAAGAAGGTTCCGGTTCTGGAACATCCCACCTGTACATCGTCAACAACAAGCAGAATATCATTTTCCTTACAGATCCGGTCAAGTCTCTGAAGCCATTCGATGCTTGCCACGTTTATTCCGCCTTCGGCCTGAACGGTCTCAACAAACACTGCTGCCGGCTTCTCAATACCCGAATGATCGTCGGCAAGTATTGCTTCAAAATAGTCCATGGAATCAAACCTGATATCGGTTCCGCTCTCATAGGGGATAAAGGTCACATTGTTAAGGGGAACACCCGCGCCGTTTCGGCTTGTCTCATCGGTTGTAAGTGCAAGGCTTCCGAGAGTCATTCCGTGGAATCCGCCCATGAATGCAACCACGTTCATTCTCTTTTTGTTCTTGCGGGCAAGCTTTAAAGCAGCTTCGTTTGCGTTGGTTCCCGTAGGTCCGCAGAACATGAGCTTGTACTCAAGTCCCTTGGGAGCAAGGATCCTGTTTTCAAAGGTCTCGATAAACTCGGCCTTTGCCTTCGTGTACATATCCATTGCATGGGTGATGTTGTCCTTTAACAGGTAATCGATGAGCTCACCCTTTATCACGCCGTTGTTGTGTCCGTAATTAAGGGCACCGCAGCCTGCAAGGAAATCGAGATACTCGTTTCCGTTCTCGTCATATATATAAGATCCCTTTGCGGTTTCAAATACCACAGGATACTTTCTGCAGTAGGATCTGACACATGATTCGTTTTCTTCAATGATGTTTCTTCTTTCGCTCATTGTTTGTTCCTCCTAAACGTAAGCGGGTCTCTCGGGGACCTGATTCTTTATGAAATAGATTTCGTACCAGATAAGGAACGCATAAATGGTATAGATCTTTCTTCCGTTGTTCCAGCGGCCGGATTTATGCTCCTCCAAAAGGTGCATGAGCTCGTCCTTGTTAAAGAACTCCTCAACCCATTCCTTTTCGAAGGTTTCCTTAACCTGCGCATACCATCTGTCTTCCTTTATCCAGTCCTTGAAAGGAACAAGAAAGCCCAGCTTCTTTCGCTTTGCCCACTCCTCGGGAATGGTCTTGTTTGCGGCCTTTCTGAAGGCATATTTGGTAATGTAGTTATGGATTATGTACTGAAGCGGGATTTCCTCGCTTACCTTGAAAACTTCCCTGTCAAGGAAAGGAACACGAAGCTCCAGTGAGTTTGCCATGGTCATCTTGTCGGCCTTTAAAAGGATATCGTAGGGAAGCCACAGATGCATGTCGAGGTACATCTTCTTAAGAAGATCGGGCTTGTCCTTTATCTCCTCAAAGATCGGCCTCGTCACATCCTGATACTTCTTTGATGACCTGTACTCGGGCTTAAGAAGAAGGTCCGCTTCTTCATTGTTCATGATGAAAGCCTGTCCGATGTAGCTGTCCTCAAGCTTTGAGCCTGCTCGGATAAGGAAATGACGTCCCTTCATCTTTGGCATCTTCACCGCTATATTCTTCATCATATTTCTGAAACCGAAGGGAAGCTTCATGTAACGCTCATATTCCTTCGGTGTCTCATACTCGTAATAACCTCCGAAGAGCTCGTCCGCACCTTCGCCGGAAAGAACAACCTTAACCTCCTTACTTGCCATGTTTGCAAGGAAGAACAACGGTACAGCGGAAAGATTTGCGTGAGGTTCGTCCGAATGATACTGAACCGTGGGAAGGATATCAAAAAACATCTCAGGAGTGATATCCTTCTGCTGATGCTTCATGCCGAGGATATCGCAAAGGCCCTTTGCATCTCCTATCTCGTTAAAGCCGGGAGCGGTGATATTTCCCGCAAAGCCCACCGTAAATGCCTTGTCCACATTTGCGTTTGCAACGATGTAGCTTGAGTCAACACCTGAAGAAAGGAAAGCACCTACCTCAACGTCTGCGATCTTATGATGCTCGATGCTGTCCTTCATTATGGAGTTGATCTTGTCGACACATGTATCAAGATCGTCGTTGTTGTTCCTGTAATCGATCCTGAAGTACTGACGGATCTTCATCTCGCCGTCTTTGTAGGTAAAGCAGTGTCCGGGATTTAGCTTGTGCACATTCTTAAAGAAGGTGTCCTCCGGAACCGAATACTGATACATAAGATATGTCTTTAAAGCCTCTTTGTTCAGTTCCTTCTTAAAGTTCGGGTGAACGATAAAGGATTTGATCTCCGATCCGTAAATGAACAGTTCGGGAGTGGTGTAATAATAAAAGGGCTTTATTCCGAAAGGATCCCTTGCTCCAAAGAGCTGACCCTTGTTTCTGTCCCAGATGACAAATCCGAACATTCCGCGGAGATGGTCAACCACGTCCGTTCCGTATTCCTCGTAGGCATGAACAATGACTTCCGTATCGGAATTTGTTTTAAACACATGCCCCGCTTTAATAAGCTCAGCCTTTATCTCTTTGTAGTTGTAGATCTCACCGTTGAAGTTGATGACAAGGGACTCATCCTCGTTGTAAAGAGGCTGGTTACCGCCCTCAAGGTCGATGATGCTCAGTCGTCTGAAGCCCATTGCGATCTTGTCGTCAATGAAAAATCCGTCTCCGTCGGGACCTCTGTGAGCGATCCTGTCCGCCATCATATGAGCTATGGGTTCTTTTTCCGCTTTCGGTAATTTATCAATAAAACCTGCTATTCCGCACATTTAAGTTCTCCTAAATGGTGTTTTTGTTTATCCTGTATTTCTTGCTGTAATTGATCGCCCTGAGTATCAGATAAAGCTTGTGCTTTATGGACTTTTCGCCCTTGTACTTAAGGGGATCCACCTTCTTATGCTGCTTCCAGAGCCTGAGTGCTTCCGCTCTGTAGTCGTCGTTCTTCACATATTTCTTAAGGACCGACTTTGGAACCATGGAAAGAAGTACCTTGTCGGTTAAGAGCTCAAAATCATGCTCCGCTCCTTCAAAAACATCCTCCACAAGCATTTTCACAAGATTGTGTCCCAGAGCTGCGATGTAATAGCTGGAACGTGCCTGACGGGGATTGATCTCCATTACCTTGAATTCACCGTCACGTCTGTCGTATTTCAGATCGAATTCCGCAAAACCGTTGTATCCGATGTTCTCAAGGAAAGACTTAAGCTCCTTTACCGTCTCCTCCGTCTTTCCGAATTGGTTGATACCGTTCATCAATACCGTGCAGTTTCCGATGGCTGAAGGCGAATGCTCCTGAAGTCCTATCTGCGCGAAAGTGGCAAGCTCCGCATGTCCCTTTGTATTAACGTAGAATACACAGTCAAACAGGTAAGAATCGTCTCCCGGAATGAATTCCTGAACGATGAGCGTATCTTCATATCCCGAAGCCTTTACCTTGTTTATGAAGTTAACGGCATTGTCGGGAGTTGTTGCCTTAAATACCTTGGGCTGTCCCGCAAAATGATGTTTTCCGTACTCAATACCGTTACTGGGCTTGATGATCAGGGGATAGTACATATCCGAAGGAATGGGCTCGGTTTCTTTTTCCTTGCAGTCGTAGTAAAGAGTCTTGGCAAACTTAAGTCCCGCCTTGGCAAATGCCTTGTAGAAGGTCTCCTTCACAAGGAATTCATCCACGATCTTAAGGTTCGGGGAATTAAAAACAAAACGCTCCGAAATAGCTTCACCGTTTTCCACCAGGAGACGTACATACACGTCGTGACAGGGGATCACGAGTATCTTCTCCCCGGAGAAATTTGCATCCGCATATTCGTTAAGGGCCTTTAGAAAGCCTTCCGGGGTCTTAAGATCCGGGTGGTAGGTTATGTTCATTATGGATGAATACTGGGTAAATCTGATGGGTTCCGTGGCAATGACGTCGATGTTCTCACCATAGGCTTCATGGTAGCATCTCGCCATATAGTAAGTATTCATATCGGAACCTAGCAAAACTACTTTGTGCTGCATTATCAATCCTCGTAGATTCTTGGAATGGATGAATCGAGATTTGTCATCAATTCATACATGGTTGTCATTACATGTCTTGTTATGGAACGTATCGGGATCTCACCGCCGAAGACCGTGACCTTGTCGTATTTCTTAACGGTCTCATCCGCAAGGATCTCACACATGCCCATACCGACTTCTCCGATGATGGGGTACTTCTTTCCCTTTATCGAAACAAAGCTTCCGACACGCTTTCGGTTGATGCCGTCTGCGTAGCCTGTATCTATGGTGGCAACGATCTCGTCCTTTTCAGCCTTGTGGCCCAGACCGTAGCCTACATATTCCCCTGTCTTTACCCTCTTGGTCTGAATGACTTCGGTGTAAAGAGTGAGGGCCGTTTTAAGATCCAGCTCCGGATATTCGTTGCAGGGCTTAACCCCGTGGATCTTATTCTTGAATTCATGTTTGAACTTTCTTAAGCGGCCTTTGATATCGTCTGTATATTTGTTCATGAGGTTGAAGCCGTAAAGAACAACACCGAATCTTACGGCCGTTGTGTACCCGGGCTTCTCATGGGCCATTACTGTCTGGCTCTTGTCTATGTGGACCATAGGGATATCCTTTAACGGAAGATCCGCGGTCAGTTCCTCAAAGCGCTTAAGGTCACGCTCGTACTCCACATCCGCAAGACCTGTTGTATGGAAGTGGGAAAACAGACCTTCCACCGTAAGATTCTCATTTGACACAGCCTTTTTATATATGGCCTCAAGTTCTTCTTTTTCCTTAAAGCCCAGGCGGTTCATTCCGCAGTCCGCCTTGATCTGGAGTTTTAACTTACAGCCTGATGAAAGGATATCCTCAAAGGTTTCTGCGTCGTTTACACAGACTGATATGTCATTTTCTTCGCAGATCGGATAATGCTCCTTATGCACAGGTTCAAGCATTATCACGGGACATTCCCTGTCATATTCCCTTACCTTGAGGGCCTCGTTAAGGTTCGATACCGCAAAGGCATTGATGCCTCCCCGCTTAAGGGCGGGAATGATGCCGTAGCCGTGACCGTAGGCATTGCCCTTGACCACTGCGATGTAATACTTATGAGGATATGCTTTGGTCAATACCCTTGCATTGTTCTCGATTATTTTGTTGTCGATGGTTATGTAGGTATTTCTATAGTATTCGCTCATGATATACAAATGATAACAGATGGATTATGAAATTAAAAGTCATTAAAAATGCTGTAATATATACTAAAAGTGCTATGCAAAAAACTACCCCGAAAAGGGGTAGTTTCATTGTCATCGTTCCTCTCGGAAATATGGCAGTCCCAATGAAGCCGGGGGCTGATTTTCGCGTTTGTTACGCATGCTGGTGATAACAAGCACGATCATGGTAACAATATAGGGGATCATCTTGTAAAGCTCCTTGTATTCCATGTGATCCATACCTGTAGGAATATAAAGATAGATGATGTAAAGTCCGCCGAAGAGTATGGAAGCAAAGATGCCAAGATCGGGCTTCCAGATAGTGAAGATAACCAAAGCGATGGCAAGCCAGCCCCTGTCTCCGAAGGCATCATTGGACCAGACTCCGCTTGCATAGTCCATTACATAGTAAAGTCCGCCAAGACCTGCGATCATACATCCCACGCAGGTAGCCACATACTTGTATCTCGTTACGTTTATTCCTGCCGCATCCGCAGTTTCGGGACTTTCACCCACCGCGCGAAGGTGAAGACCCCTTCTGGTACGATTTAAGAAGATCGCAGCAACAATAGCAATGATGATGGCTGCGTATGCAAGGAATCCATAGGACAGAAAGATCTTTCCGAACCATCCGCAGCTGTCTGCGAAGGGAAGGGACTTACTGAAATATGCGCTGGTCTTTGAAAGTGCTATGGAAGGAACATCTGCGTTGGCAATCTTGATCAGTGAGCCTCCGAAGAAGTTACCGAAGCCCACACCGAAGGTTGTCATGGCAAGACCCGTAACGTTTTGGTTGGCCCTTAAAGTGACCGTAAGGAAGCAATACAGAAGCCCCATCAGCAAAGATCCCAAAAGGGAGCAGAGAAGGGGGATCGCAATTGCGAGAAATCCGTTTATATCGCCCTTTGCGGAATTTTCGTAAAAGAAGGATCCGATAACGCCGCTGATGGCTCCCACATACATAACACCCGGGATACCCAGATTTAAGTTTCCGGACTTCTGGGTGATGATCTCACCGGTACTTCCGTACAAAAGAGGAATTCCCTGAGCAACTGCCCTGGGTATGAATGCCACAAGATCAATCATCATTTTCTTTTTCCTCCTTTGCTGATTTTCTGAAATTAATCTTATAGTGGATGAAGAATTCACATCCGATTATGAAGAACAAAATGATACCTGTGAGTATATCCGCAAAGGACTGGTTAAGTCCGAAGGTGGTGGATATCTCTCCCGCTCCTCTCTCGAGGAATACGATGAGGAGGCTTGTGAATATCATTGTGATGGGATTGAACTTGGCAAGCCAGGAAACCATTACAGCCGTAAAGCCCTGACCTCCCGCAATTGTAGTGGTCAGTGTGTGATTTATGCTTCCTACAAGAAGAAGGCCTGCGATACCGCACATTGCTCCGGATAACAGCATTGTACGGATAATGACCTTTTTAACCTTCATTCCCACATATCTTGCGGTTCTCTCACTCTCACCCACAACGGCGATCTCATAGCCGTGCTTACTGTAGTTTAAGTAAATGACCATGGCGAAGGTAAGGATCGCAGCAACAACAATACTCAAAAGGTATTTGTTTCCAAAGAGCTGTACAAGCCAGCCCAGGTTTGAGTTCTGATTAATGATACCTATCTTACCCGAACCCTTGGGAACTTCCCATTTGATGATATAGTAAGCAACCAGCTGGGTTGCGATATAGTTCATCATAAGAGTGGACAAGGTCTCATTGGTGTTCCAGACTGCCTTAAGAATGGCAGGGATCAAAGCCCAGACAGCGCCGGCCACGATACTGCTTATCACCATAAGAAGAACAACAACCCCGTTCGGAACATATAATCCTGCGGGAAGTCTGTCTCCTAAACAGATCATGCATGCAGCAGCGGCAAGACCGCCGATGAGCACCTGACCTTCGCCTCCGATGTTCCAGAATCGCATCTTAAAGGCGGGTGTCAGAGCAAGGGATATGATCAAAAGGATCGAAAGGTTCTGGAAGGTGACCCAGGTCTTTCTGGCTGAACCGAAGGCACCGCTCACTATGGTGGCATAGACCTTTATGGGGTTGTCACCTGTAAGACAGGTGGTAAGGATCGCGCAGACGATAAGGGCCGCTACAATGGCTATGGCTCTTACGCCCCAGGATCTTTTCGTTGAATAATCGTCTCTCTTACTGATGTGGAAAAGAGGATCTTTTGCAGTATTTTTAACATTATCTGCCATTATCTTCACCTCCCACCTGTGTCATCATAAGTCCCACCTGATTCTTGTCGGCGGTACGTCCGTCGATTATTCCGCTGACCTTTCCTCCGCAAAGGACTAAGATCCTGTCGGAGATCTCAAGCAATACATCCAGATCCTCGCCTACAAAGATGACGGCAACTCCCGCTTTCTTCTGGCGATTGATAAGATCGTATATTGTGTAAGAAGAATTGATATCAAGTCCTCTTACTGCATATGCGGTAAGCAAAACCTTGGGAGCGGAGGCTATCTCACGTCCCACAAGGATCTTCTGAACATTACCGCCGGAAAGCTTTCTGACAGGTGTATCAACACCCGGTGTAACAACCTCAAGCTCGCTTATTACCTGCTCGGCCAGATCGTGAGGTGCTTTACGGTCCGTGAACAGTCCCGAACCCTTTCTGAAGGAACGAAGCATCATGTTGTCTGTAAGGTCCATGTTACCCACAAGACCCATACCGAGACGATCCTCGGGAACGAAGGACAATGTAACGCCCATTTCCTGGATCTTCAAAGGATCCTTGCCCAGCAGTTCTTCCTTTCTTCCGTCGTCCGAAACATAGGAAATACTGCCGGCTTCCGCCTGCTGAAGACCTGCGATGGCCTCTAACAGTTCCTTCTGACCGCAGCCCGAGATACCTGCTATACCAAGGATCTCACCGCTGTAAGCATCAAAGGAAACATCATCGAGTTTAAGTATGCCGTCAAGGCTTCGAACCGTAAGGCCGCGTACTGCGATACGCTTGTGAGGATCCACGGGATCCGGCCTTTCTATATTCAACGTAACGGAGTGACCAACCATCATGTCCGTCATTTCCTGGGCATTGGTGTCCTTGGTCATCATATCCCCAACATAAGCTCCGCGCCTTAATACCGCAACCCTGTCGGAAAGAGACTCAACTTCGTGCATCTTGTGAGTGATGATGACAATGGCCTTTCCGTCTTCACGCATCTTTCTTAAAACAACAAAAAGCTTCTCCGTTTCCTGAGGAGTCAGAACCGCTGTAGGCTCATCAAGGATAAGTATATCCGCGCCGCGGTAAAGGACTTTGACAATCTCGACAGTCTGTTTCTGAGAAACGGACATGTTGTAGATCTTCTGATCGGGATCAACGTCAAAACCGTATTTGTCGCAGATCTCCCTTATCTTTGCGGCAGCTTCCTTTTTGTTAAGCTTCCCGGGAAGTCCCAAAATGATATTTTCCGTGGCATCAAGCACATCCACCAGTTTAAAATGCTGGTGAACCATACCTATTCCGTGGCTGAAAGCGTCCTTGGGTGAAGCGATTACAACTTCCTCGCCGTTTATGAAGATCTGTCCCTCATCCGGAAAATAAATGCCCGAGAGCATGTTCATCAGCGTTGTTTTTCCTGAACCGTTCTCGCCTAAAAGCGCAAGGATCTCGCCCTTGTAGATATCAAGGTCCACCTTGTCATTGGCAATAACGGAGCCGAATGATTTGCTAACGCCGCGCATTGTGACCGCAGCAACTTTCTTGTCCAAACCTGTGTCCTCCATATGTGATATAAAACGGAAAAGCGGGAAATGCCAAAATCGGCATTTCCCGTTTATTTTAACACTTTTATGCGAAGAATTCATTATGAAATTCCTTCGCGCCCTTTGTTTTTACCGCGGCATTAGAATGCGGTATCAAGAAGGGTGATGCCATCGATCTGGAGATCGAAGTAAGGAGCAGAACGGAAGCCTTCGCCGGACTCGTTGAAGTATCCGTCTGTGATAACCTCGTGATCACCTTCGTAAGCTGCGTCTGTATCAACGTCAGCCATGTAAGAAGTAAGGTCCTCACCGTTTACGGTGAATGTAGCGATATCAAATACATGGAGCTCGCCTGCAAGAAGCTTTGCCTTTGCATCGTCGATAGCTGCCTGTGTACCTTCAGCTGCAGCTGCGCCAAGGTCTGTTAAAAGAACAGAGTTTGTAGCGATGGTTCCTGTCCAGTCTGCAGGGATCTCGGTACCGTCCTGAACGGCCTTGATGCAGAACTCGAAGTAAGGAGCCCAGTTGATACGTGAAGAAACGATGTATGTGTTGGGAGCTGCCTTTTCGGTAGATCCGTTGTAGGAAACATTGGGAACACCTGCGGTCTCACAAGCTGTGGGAGCACCCATTGAATCGGCATGCTGGGAAATAAGTACGCAACCGTCGTTGATAAGCTTTGTAGCGCCTTCCTTTTCAGCGGTCTCGTCATACCATGAACCTGTGAAGGTAACTTCCATTGTAGCGGAAGGGCATACGGAACGAGCGCCAAGGAAGAATGATGTATAACCGGAAATAACCTCTGCGTATGTGAATGCACCGATGTAACCCATCTTGCAGTCAGCTTCGGTGATCTGTCCGTTTGCAATCATCTCGTTAAGCTTCATACCTGCAGCGATACCTGCAAGATAACGTCCTTCGTAGATAGCAGCGAATGCGTTGTGGTAGTTTGAAAGGCCTTCAGTGTGAGCCTTTGTACCTGTAGCGTGGCAGAACTGAACATCGGGATGAGCCTTTGCTGCCTCGATCATGTAATCCTCATGACCGAAAGAGTCTGCGAAGATAACGGTGCAGCCTGCATCAACAAGATCTTCAGCTGCTTCGAAGCATTCCTGACCTTCGGGAACGTTGGTCTTCTGGATGTACTCAACGCCAAGAGAATCACAAGCCTCTTTCATGGCATTGATGAAGTTAAGGTCGTAGGTTGAGTTCTCGTCGTGAAGGAAGATAAATCCTGCCTTTACAGCCTTCTTTGTGTCGTCAGAGCCTTCTTTTTTAGCTCCGCCGCAGGCGCAAAGAGAACAAACCATAGCAAGTGTTAAGAGTAATGCAACTAACTTTTTCATTTTTCCTCTCCCTGAATAAGTGTTTTTTTGTTTGGGCAAACCCCTGCGGATTTACCGTTTACCGTGTAAGAGTAGCAAATAAGGAATTAAAACGCAATATGTTTTTACATAAAAATCCCGGTCCTTTATCCGTCTTTTTTCGACAATTTTAAATAAAGAACCGGGAACTTAACTTATTTATCCTGACTTCTGAACTTTATCTCGCCATTGGAAGCATCCATTTCTTCGATAATGGCAAGTGACTCAAGCTGATAACCCAGATTTCTGATTATCTGGCCTCCCTGCTGGAAGCCTTTCTCGATGGCGATACCGATACCTTCAACCGTTGCACCCGCCTGATTGACTATCTGTATAAGGCCCATGAGTGCACAGCCGTTGGCAAGAAAGTCATCTATTATAAGAACATGATCTTCGGGTCCGAGAAATCTCTTTGAAACAATAACATGATTTACATTTTTGTGGGTGAAGGACTCAACCTCCGCAGTATACATCTCACCGTCGAGATTTATGCTCTGGGTTTTTTTTGCAAAAACAACGGGACAGTCAAAGTGCATTGCCACAACACTTGCGATACCGATGCCCGATGCCTCTATGGTAAGGATCTTGTTTATGGGCTTGCCCGCAAAACGCTTTGCGTATTCCTCTCCCATCTTATCAAAAAGCTTTATGTCCATCTGATGGTTTAAAAAGCTGTCTACCTTTAATACATTTCCTTCTTTAACGATACCGTCCATAACGATCCTTTCTTCAAGAAAGTTCATTGCAGGTTCCTCCTTTTACGCTTATGCACCTATGGTATCACCGACTCGTTCCCAAAACAAGAAAAAGAAAAAACCGGCCGGGATATTTCTCCCGACCGGTGTGAAGATCTTTATCAGTTGAAGAAGGACATCTGGTCCGTAAGCTGGTCCGAAAGTTCCTTTACGTTCTCAGCCTCGTCCTTGGTTCCGTTTACTGCTGCCGCAATGCTTTCTACCGAAGCACTTACTTCCTGGCTGGAAGCCGCATTCTCTTCGGAGATCGCCGACAGATCGGAAATGTTGTTAAGGACGCCTTCCTTGATCTTTGCAAGGGATTCGGCCTGTTCACCTACTGTATCAACACCTTCGGACATCTTAACTCCGTTGGCCTTGGTCATTTCCATCTGCTTGTAGGCATCTGCCAGAGCTTCCTTCTGCTGCTCAACCAAAACTCCCACTTCACCGGCCATTGTAACGGTCTTCTGTGAAAGAGTGGTGATGCTTTCGATGATCTCTTCGATCTCATCTGCGCTCTTGCTGGATTCCTCGGCAAGCTTCTTTATGCTTTCGGCAACTACCGCAAATCCTCTTCCGGCTTCACCTGCACGCGCTGCCTCGATGGAAGCATTAAGTGCAAGGAGGTTTGTCTCCGTGGAGATCGAGGAAATGGTCTCTGTAGCTGTCTTTACACGATCGATGGCATCGTTTGTCTCCTCGATCTGACTTCTGATGGCATCAATGGATTCACTGGATTTATCTGATGCAGCCTGAAGGATATCCATAGCTTCAACAGCCTTTGCATTTCCTTCGGATGTTTCTTTTGAAAGGGAAACCATGGTTTCAACGCTTCCGGTAATAACGTCGATGATGTCGCCCATGTTGATGACTTCGGCATTTGCATCCTGTACGGTTTCCGCCATGCTCTGAGCAGTCGTTGCAAGTTCGCCCACCGCGCGGCTGATCTGATCGGTACTCTCAGCGGAATTACGTGAAAGACCGTCCACCGTTGTTGCAGTCTCATTAAGTCTGTGAGCCGTATTCTTTGCATCTCCGATGATCTCGCTTAACTTGTTTTGGAGATTGGATCCCGAATCCTTAAGATCTTCGAACTCTTTAATCGAAGAGCTGATGGTGAAGTCTGCATTAAGGTCACCGGATGCAAGTGTGTCAAGAGACTTTGAAACGACTTCAAGCGCTTTTGCTATCTTCAATGCGATGAAGAAGATCACAACAAAGGCGATCACAAAGGATAATACTCCCACAACGATAAGCTGAGCGGTTGCCTTTCCTATCTGCTTCTCAACATATTCGGATGTCTTTCCGGAGAAAGCCATACCCCAGAAATTACCGTTTCCGTCATACATAGGGAGATAATATACATAATAGTTTTTACCGTTGATGACTACGGAATCGGATCTGTATTCCTGTCCCGACTTGACCGCCGCATATACGGCATCGGAAGCCTTGGATCCTTCATTGTAGGAACCGTCGGCATTTTTAAGTGATGTGATGAATCTTGTGTC
This sequence comes from Lachnospiraceae bacterium, assembly GCA_016281385.1. Taxonomy (GTDB): domain Bacteria; phylum Bacillota; class Clostridia; order Lachnospirales; family Lachnospiraceae; genus UBA1258. Next base: position 13,250 of record JAEEIN010000065.1, read on the forward strand.
ATCGACAAAGAGCGTCATCTCAACGCCTTCGCCCTGGAGCATCTCAACATATGCGTGATCGGCGTATTCATCGTAATCCACCGCACCATTGGCAATGACATCATAAATGAAATATTCTCTGAGTCCCTGGGACGCGATCTTAAGCTCCGTAAATACGTCCTCTTTCATGTTACTTGTTAAAGATTTTACTGAGATCAATGTTGTGATAAGAACAACAACGACAAGCGGCAATGTGCCGATCATGACACACAGTGCTTTAAAAGATAAACCTTTTTTCTTCATTACAGATATACCATCCTCCAAAGTATATTTTCCAAATAGTGGGTTCCCCAACCCGCGTTTATGTTACCCCCACAGCATTAACACATAATTAAATTTCGTGCTTATTTCGTCTTTAATTCGTGTTTATTTCGTCTTTTCTTCCTCCCTCGACGCTTTCGTAATATTCTTCAAGTCTGGGCCTTGCCTTAATGTAGTAGGGCTTTAACCGTTCATCGAAGTGCCGTCCCATACCGTCCATTATGATCCGATCCGCTTCTTCAAATGACATGCTTTCTTTATAAACTCTCTTACTTACAAGCGCATCGTATACATCTGCAATGGCCATGATTCGTGCTTCGATGGGGATCTCCTCACCCTTAAGTCCGTCGGGGTAGCCCGATCCGTCCCAGCGTTCATGATGATAATGGGCAACATTTTCCGCAACTATATGAAACTGCACATCGTCCGTATCCTTTAAGATCTCATGAACGATCCTTGCACCCTCTGCGGCATGTTTCTTCATCTCGTTAAATTCTTCTTCGGTAAACCTGCCCGGCTTTCTCAGCACAGCGTCGTCTACGGCGATCTTGCCCAGATCATGCATTGGAGCCGCCTTTACAAGATCTTCGCAGAAATCCTCGGTAAGTCCCAGGGCATTATCCTTTAAGATCTCATCAACCAGCATACGCACACAGACACTTGTTCTTCTTATATGACCGCCGGTGGAATTGTCACGGCTTTCAACCATGGTCGCCATACTGAGGATCAGGTTGTTGTGCATGTCAACAAGCTTCTGCGTCTTGCTCTCGACTTCTTTTTCAAGTTCCGTGTTGTACTTGTCGATAAGCTTTATATACTTCTGATCCTTTGTGTCATCCTCAATGAATACCTGATATCCGCGCTTTCTGCTGCCGTCATAGAGGTAGTCCACGGTTATGTTGTAGATCCTGTCGTTTTCTTCATCCTCCGGGTCATAGATCCTGAACACGCTCTTGTCAAAGGCGTTGTCGTCGATAAAATCCCCGATCCACTGAAGAACATTGTCCTTAAATGCCGGACTGTCAAGGATCGACTGATCCACACTCAGTGTCTCAAGTGCGGGAATGATCGTTTTTGCGGTATCATTGCTTCCCAGATATCTCAGTCTGTAGTCAAAGGTGATAAATCCCATTTCACTGTGCTCTACCATTGTCGCAATGACGATGTCGCTTGTCCTGTACAGACTCATCCGATCCACGATCATCAGATAAACAAACTGATTGAGGGCATAAAGAATTGGCGTGATCTCCACATCCTTTATAAACAATCTGCCAAACAGATATACCCCAAAAGACAGTACCTCAACAGAAAGCATCTGATAAAGAACGCTCTTCGGTATCTGTACCCTCTTGTGTATGGTATAAATGATGACGCCTATGGAAAGGATATGATATAAAAACAAAACTGCATAAAAGATCGTATGGGGCAGCGCATATTCCTTCACGAGAATGATCCGGTTATCGGGAAGCATCGCAAGCCGCACACTTTTGTAAAACCAGGGTAAATATGTAACCGTAAGAACGCACCCGTAAAGAAGCGAGTTAACGATCATGCCTATGGTCCTTATCACTCTGTTTATCTTTACCTGACAGAGTTCAAAGATCGCCAGCATAAAGAAAAAGGGCAGAAATGCCCCGCCAAGATAAATTGCCTTCATGGATATGATGGCCGACTGGAAATCTTTCGAAAGAGAATACATCAGATATGCAAGATCTACGACCGGTAATAACGTAAAGATAACGGTGATATTGACATTATAGTGGCGCTGCCACTTAAAAACGTATATCACCGTTAATACAACAGAAAACAAAAATAAAGTTGCGTAAACAACAGGCGGCATAACCATCTCCCCCGGACACTGCGTTTATCACGCAGGTTATGTACCCGTATATTATAACAGATTTACTGCTTTTTTAACACCTTATCAAACTCATCCGGGTGACCAATTAATGGTAAATTACTTAAAAATAATAAAGACGCCGCAAACACGGCGTCTTTACATCAATTTCGGATCATTTTCCGTTTAAATAATCGATCGCTTTCTGAAGCTGATTGTCAATTGCGGCATCGCTGTAATAAAGATCACTGTCAAACTCTATCTCGATATCGGGCTTGATACCCACACCGTGTATGCATTCGCCGTTGGGTGTGTAATAACGTTCCGTTGTGATCTTGATACCGCTCTCGTCGCTTAAGTATAAAAGTCTCTGAACGATACCCTTACCGAAGGTATTTGTTCCGATGATGGTACCCTTGTTGTAATCCCTGATGGCACCGGTCATAAGCTCCGATGCGCTCGCGCTGTATCCGTTTACAAGAACGACAAGCGGAATATCAATTTCGTTCTTTCCATCGCTCTTAAAATCTTCCCTGTTGCCGTATTTATCAACGGTGTAAGTAATGACGCCCGCAGGAACGATCTCGCCGCAGATATCAACTACAGTCGAAAGGTTTCCGCCGGGGTTATTACGAAGATCTATGATGAGGGATTTCATTCCCTGATCCTTAAGATCCTGATAAGCCTCACAATACTGAGAATACGTTATGTCATCAAACTCTCTTAACTTAATGTATCCGATGTTATTCTCAAGCATTTCATGTGTAACGGTGGGAATCACAACCTTGCCTCTGGTTGCGGTAACATCAAAATTCTCAACGCCCTCACGGTGAACGGTAAGAACAACATTCGTGTTCTCAGGTCCTTTGATCAAAGCAACCGCAGCCGAAAGTTCCATTCCGTTAAGGTCCGTTCCGTCAGCAGCTACGATGATGTCGCCGCTTCTGAGACCTGCCTTTTCTGCGGGAGAACCTTCAAAGACCTCTGTCAAAAGCGGATATTTCGTTGCATCATCTATCTGAACATAGGCTCCTATGCCGTAATAAATGCCTTCGCTCTCGGAAAGGTAGTCTGCAAACTCTTCCTTCGTGTAGTAAACGGAATACTTGTCACCCAAAGCCGAGAAAATACCATCATAGATAGCTTCCTCGATCTTATCCCTGTCTATATCATCTTCAAAGAGGAAGGCCTGCTCGATGATGTCATATATCTCATCAGACTTCTTGACGATATCGTCGGTGATGAGTTTTCCGCCGTCAACCGAAGATGACTGCTGTGTCTGCTGCTGAGGCAGTGTATATCCGAAAAATTCGGAGAGTTCGTTGCTGAAGGGATTGTTACCTGCCACACTGCTATAGAGCCTTGCCTGACCGATGATGGCTCCGACGGCGCATATCGTTATCAACAATCCTATAGAAGCGGCTCCTGTAAGGAATCCCGCCCAAAATGATTTGCTTTTTTCTTTCTTTATATCCATGATCATTCTTCTTTCAAAATCTTATTTCAGATAATTCCAGGGGCTTACGTAAGCTCCGTTGAGTCTCACACCGAAGTGGAGATGGTTACCCGTGGAACGTCCCGTGGTACCTACCGCAGCTATGGTCTGACCTTTGGTCACCGTATCGTTTACGCTCACATAGAGCTTGCTTGCGTGCATGTAGATGGTATACAGGCCGTCACCATGGTCGATCATGATGTAGTTACCCATGGACCAGTTGTAGGTTGCAGCAACAACAACACCATCGTAGGCTGCCAGGATCGGTGATCCTGCGGGAGCTCCGAGATCGATACCGCTGTGGTATGAAGTAGCTCCGGTAATGGGGTCGGTCCTGTAACCGAAATCATCCGTTACCCTTACGTAGTTGGGACAGGGCCATGCAAACTGGCCGCCGTCGTAGATCACGCTTCTGTTGAGCTTCTTTTTTTCTTCCGCGATCTGCTTCTCAAGTTCAGAGATGACCGCAACCTCTTCGGCGTATTCCGCTTCGGCTTCGTTTATCTGTGCTTCCTTGTTTTTGATATCGCGGGTGTAATTTGCAAGTTCGATCTCTTTTTCGTCTATGAGGGCCTGAACCGATGCTTCTTCTTCCTCCAGAGCAACTTCCGCTTCGTCGAGAGCGGCCTTCTCGGATTCAAGAGTCTCTTTGCAGATCTCGGTCCATTCCCTTGCCTCTTTGTAGGACTTGAGCATCTTCTGGTCGTATGCCGAGATCATGTCGATGTAATCGGCCCTTGTAAGGAAGTCCCCAAAGGATTCCGCCGAGAGCATTATCTCAAGATAGAAGGTATCGCCCTGTTCGTACATGAACTTGATACGCTTCTTCATGGCCTCGTACTGGGCATTTTCCGTTTCGATGGCCAGTTCCAGCTCCGCCGTCGTTTCCTCGATCTCCTGCTGTTTCTCGGCGATAAGATTCTTTAACTCTTCGATCTTATCCTGGATCTCCACCAGATTTGCATCAAGCTCGGAGATGTAGGAAGCAACGTCATTCTTTAAAGCTTCAAGCTGCTTCTTTATGGCCTTTGCATTGGAGATATTTTCCTTAAGCTTCTTTTTAAGAGCTTCCGCTTCCTTGATCTGCTCCTGCTTCTGTCTGATGCTCTCGGTAGTGCTTGTCGTTCCCGCATAAGCGGTATACTGATCCCCGGGATTAAAGAACATTGCCGCGCAGAAGATTGCCAGCGTAAGGCCTGCTATTCTTCGGATTTTGTTAAACTTTTCGATAAACATTTTTCCTCCACTCAATCAAACACGAAGATGTTTGCGGACAGTCGTAAAACTTCCGAAAAACCCTATTCCCACTCCTATGAGAAGTGAAATGGGAAGCAGAGTGTGGAATATCTCTTGTGCGGAAATGAAATTCAAAAGCGATGAAAGCACGTTGAACTTCTGGGAGATAAACTCAAGCGCCCTGTTGTAAAGCAGATATATGATACCAAGAGGTATGGCGGAACCGATAAGTCCTATCAGCATGCCCTCGATAACGAAGGGGGCTCTGGTGAAGTAATCGGTAGCTCCCACATACTTCATTATGGTGATCTCCTCGGAACGGACGGAAATGCCGATGGTTACCGTATTGCTTATGAGGAAAACGGAAACCGCAAGAAGAAGAGCTATGATGCCGACGGATACATATCCGATGAGCCTGTTCACTCCGTCAAGGGTTACCGCCGTCAGTTCGCTTCTTTTTACTTTCCTTACTCCGTCTATGGATTCAAGGAAGGTAACCAGACTTGACTGCATTGATACGTCGCTCAAATATATGTTGTATTTCTCGGAATCCGCCAGAGGGTTCTCAAGGAATCCCTGACTGGCCTCTTCGCCAAGATACTTGTCCTTAAAATATTCCCAGGCTTCGTCGCCGGAGACAAACTCGATATTTGCAACCTCGGCACGATGCTTTATCATCTCGCCGATATCCTCTATGCGCTTATCCGTAATATCCTCGTCAAAGAATACGACAACGCAGACATCCTCCTCCGCAGCCTTGACTATGTGCTGGAAGTTAAGGAGCACGGCATAGAATACACCGAATAAGAACAAACAGGAGGAGATGGTCGCTATCGAAGCAAGGGAGAAGAGCTTGTTTCTGAATATGTTCTTGATCCCCTGCCAGAAGGTATAAAAGAATGTACTAATCTTCATCTATGTATACCCCCATTTCCTCATCGCTTATGATAACGCCCCTGCGAAGAGTGATGACTCTCTTGTGCATGGTGTTTACTATCTCTTTATTGTGGGTAACGACAATAACGGTGGTGCCGTTTTCGTTGATCTCCTCAAGGAGGCTCATGATCTCGTTTGTGTTGGCGGGATCAAGGTTACCCGTAGGCTCATCCGCTAAGATGATGGAGGGCTTGTTTACGAGTGCCCTTGCGATGGCCACTCTCTGCTGCTCACCTCCGGAAAGGTGTCTGGGCTTTGCCTTATACTTGCCCGCAAGGCCGACTATGGATAAAACTCTGGGAACGTTTCTTCTTATCTCACGACCGGGAGTTTCCACGATCCTCTGAGCAAAAGCAACATTCTCGTAAACATTTCTGTCCTTTAACAGACGGAAGTCCTGGAATACGACTCCGATGTTCCTTCTGTACTTCGGTATCCTCCAGTGCTTGATGCGCTTAAGGTCGTAATTCATACAGAAGATATTTCCCTGGGAGGGAGTAAGCTCACGTAAAAGGAGCTTGATAAGGGTGGATTTACCCGATCCCGAAGGACCTACTATAAAAACAAACTCACCCTTCTTAATGGTAAAGCTGATATCTTCAAGTGCCGGTGTGCCGGCATTCTGATAACTCTTGCTTACGTGGTCGACGATTATGGCTTCATCATCGGCCATGATCTTTTTTCTTCTTGGCATAGATTACCCCACATTTTTAATGATTAATCGATACTTTCCATATACTTCATGTATTTGACTACCATAAGAGCGATCTTGAAAGTGATGGCGTCCTCAAAAACCCTCAGATCAAGACCGGTCGTCTTTTGAAGCTTGTCAAGTCTGTACACCAGAGTGTTTCTGTGGATGTACAGCTGTCTGGATGTTTCAGACACGTTTAAGCTGTTCTCGAAGAATCTGGCGATGGTAACAAGAGTTTCCTCGTCGAAATCGTCGGGGCTCTTTCCGCCGAATATCTCCCTTATGAACAGTTTGCAAAGAGGAAGGGGAAGCTGGTAGATAAGACGTCCGATGCCCAGCTCCGAATAAGCCACGATGTCTCTTTCCTCGAAGAAGATCTTTCCGACATCCATGGCCATTTTTGCTTCCTTGTAAGAGCGGCTGACTTCCTTGATCTCGTTGACTACGGTTCCGTAAGCCACATGAACATTCTCCATTCCCGCCTTTTCAAGGGTGGTGATTATGTTCTTGGCGGCACGCTCGATCTCACGCTTGTGATCGGAATCCTCAACTTCCTTCACAATGATGACATCGCTTTCGTCAACGGCTGTGATGAAATCCTTGGAATTTGAGCCGAAATGGGTACGAACAGCCTCGAGCACATTGAAGTCGCGATGACTTTCGGACTCGATGATAAGAGCCACACGCTTCGCGTCCGCCTGGATATGAAGCTTCTTGGCGCGGCTGTAGATATCAACCAGAAGAAGGTTGTCAAGCAGCAGATTCTTTACAAAGTTGTCCTTGTCGAACCTTTCCTTGTAAGCAACGATCAGATTCTGGATCTGGAACGCCACCATCTTGCCGATCATGTAAACATCTTCGCCGGTACCGGCTGCGATCAGGATATACTCTAACTGTGCCTCATCATAGATCTTAAAGTAAGAATAGCCCTGGATCTCCTGGGAGTCTGCGGGTGAAGTGGCAAATTCCCTGGCAGTTCTTGATACATCGTTTAAGTTTGTCGTGGTCGAAACAACTTCCTTACCTTCCGTATCAACAACACAGAGTTCTACTCTGGAGATGGATTTAAGGCCGTCAATTGTTCCCTGAAGGATCTGGTTGGAAATCATAAGTACCCTCTCTTTTATTGGACATTTTTCACAAGTATATTTTGCACAAAATGTCAGATTAACAATCCAATACAGAGTCCATTTTATACTATTTTACTTAAAAATACCATACTAAAATGAAAGTTTTTCGTGCATTTTTTCGTTTTTTACAATTTTTTTGTGCATTTTCACAATTGTGAAACATTACCCAAGAACGATTTACATAACAAGAAACCGTGTGTTTTCCCACAAAAATACCGATTTCCTTTGCCATTTTCACAAATCAGCAAAAGAAACCGGTATTGAAATTTTATTACTTTATAAGCCTTATTTTTCCTGTATCCGTTATCTCTATGATGCGATTCCTGTAGAGATTTCCTACTGCTCTCTTAAATTCGTTCTTGCTCATTCCCGTCTCTCTCTTTATGACTTCGGGAGAAGCCTTTTCGGAGAAAGGAAGGACTCCGTCGTAGGATTCGATGAGTTTTATCAGTTCCTGCGCATCGCTTTCGATCTGAAGATATGCCTTCTCACGGACGCTTAAGTTCACCTTTCCGTCCTCACGGACCGAAATGACTCTCGCAGCGACCGTATCGCCGATATCTACGTTTCCGTATAGTTCCTTTAAAGGGATAAGTCCCTGATATTTATCGTCAATGGCTACAAAGGCTCCGAAATTGTCACTGGTCTCATAAACCGTTCCCGTAACCCTGTCATCCTTCTTTATGCCCTCTGCGATGGAAAGATAGGGATAAACGTTCATGGTGGCTGCGATCCTTCCGGATTTATCAAGATAAACCGCAGCAAGTACCTCATCACCTTCCTTAACACGCTTCGTCTGTTCGGCAAAGGGAAGGAAAAGATCCTTCTCAAGCCCCCAGTCAAGAAACGCTCCGATGGAAGAAACCTGGGATACCTTAAGTTTTCCCACTTCATGAAGGGTTATGAAGGGTCTGTTGGTGGTTGCGATCATGCGGTCCTTAGAATCCCTGTAAACAAAGACCTCGATGTCGTCCCCTTCCTTAACTCCTTCCGGAACCTGTTTGGCAGGAAGAAGAACATGCTCGTCCCCTTCCGGATCCTTTAAGTAAATTCCGAACTCAACCTTCTTTTCATACTTAAGCTTCTGGAGCTTCGCCATTTCTATCATATTGTGTACCTCGTCTTTCCGTCCTGTGGTTAATAGAAAAGACCTCGGCTTTATACCGAGGTCTGAGCTGGGCTACAAGGATTCGAACCTTGAAGATGACGGAGTCAGAGTCCGTTGCCTTACCGTTTGGCGATAGCCCAATATTCATCGCTTCCCGCGACACCTAAACAATATACAAGATAGTTTATGATTTTGCAAGTACTTTTTTCAGTTTTTTAAAAAATTTTTTTCTGCCCGAAAAACGAGGGACGGAAGTGACTCCGTCCCTTATGTGTTTTTCAGACAGAGACGTCAAAGTTGGCACCAACGTTAGGGTTGACCGACAACTCCATGGCGGAGCTGTCAATCATCTGAGCGATCTGATTTCCCATCTGCTCATTGGTGTCCATTGCTTTGCTGAGTACGGCAGTTCCCACACTCTGCATTATCTTTGTCTGGGACATGTTCATTGCCAATGCGGCAATATCCATAATGAAGACCCTCCTTTCCATCTCTTTTCTGTATATAATATATCGGCAGAATTAACCGATTGATAAGGGTGTTTTCCCTTTCCCGGTCTTACTTTCTTGTTATCTTTATCTCGGCCTTTGCATCGCTTCCGCTTCCTGTGATACTCAGTACTTCTATTTCATATCCGAAATCGGTTCCGTCGTCCATGGCTCCGTTGTAAAAGAAATCCGAATAATCCGAGATATTGAACGCATCGCCTTTCTTAAACAGATCCTGAGGCTCGATCCATGGCCTGAACTCAGGACACTCAAGATTCGTTAATGTATTGACCTTTCCGGCCTGAATGAGTTCGATATTATAGAAGCCGCTTCCTGAGTAGGTGTTGGGATAATGGATCGTTCCGACGGTACAGGGCTCCATGTCGGGGAATTTTTCATTCACATAATCATTCTTCTCCATAACAGCGTCGACGTGATATATACGTACTCCCGTCTCACCTCCGAGCATAAAGTACTCCGCGTCATATCTGCTTGTGCCGCATTCCGAGAAGAGATCGACCATAATATATTCGCAGAAAGGTCCATCGAAGTACGAATCTTTTCCCGGTATTACAAGATAATCCCCGGTTGCGGACATGGCCCCGATCTGTATGGTCTTTGATTCTCCGGGCTTAAGATCTTTGATGACCTGAGGATTGCCCCAGCCCACGGCATACTTCGAGTAAACATTCCAGTCACCTTTACTCGAATCCTGCATATCAAAGCCTCCGAGAGCTGATATTCCGCTGTAATTTACATCATAGTAATCTATAAGTCCGAAAGTATGGCTAAATTCGTGTATCAGCGTATTATCGCCAAAATGCGATGCGTTCATGTTTACAGCGCAGTTGATCGTCGGCTTGTCGGGCGTTCCCGCATATTCGTTTCCGTAAGTTTCCCTGTAATTTAACGCTCCCTCAAAGGAAATGATATCGAATCCGTCATCACCGGTATCTCCTGCATTCAGGAATATCACAGAATCAAAATACCCGTTCTTATCCCTGTCAAATGATTCATAGTCAAGATCGGGATAATTTTTGTAGAGCCACTTAAGCACCTTCTTAAAGAACTTCATGTCGACGTTCTTTAATCTGTTTCCTGCAAAGGATCCTCCGTTATACCAGTCTGTCATATATGATGAAACCGTAAGCTGTCCGTATGAAGCCTCATCAAAGTATTCACTGAGAGAGAATCTGCCTTCCTCCATACGGTCGGAATAATCCGTGACTGTGCCGTCAGGAAGAATAACACGTCCCAGCTCGGTCTTAAATTTCTCCAGCACTTCATCCGTCGCATTCTCAGGCTGATCCTTCCACGCGATGGGGATAACCAAAGCCTTAAGTTCGCCTTCAGCCTCCGGATATGCAAAAGGAACAAGATCATGCATGGTCTTTGCTCCTACCACTTTTTCGCCGATGCTGAAAGGAACATCCGCAACAAAACCTTCCGAAAGCTTAACAGATGCCGTATATCCTTTATGGACGTTGGCATTGTTCTTATCCAGGACATTTCCGGTATCATCCTTTAGATTAAGAACTTCCGGTACGCGGTTTTCGGAAAATTCAACCATAGGCCAGAAATCAGCTTCAAGTACCTGTCGTTCAAATTCTTCTTCCGTATAAGGAAAATACTCATGCTTAAGATCGGGAATTCCCACTAAAGACAGCGTATATATGCCGTTGTCCGGATCGTAAAGTTCAAGTAAAGGATCGTACTTCTCGCCATCAAAATACGGCCGATACCACATGGGATTAAAGATTATCGTCTTAAATCCGGTCATCTCATCGTCCTTTTCGTATCTGACAATGAGCTTGGTTGCCGTCATCACATCTTTATTTGGCCACCTGTCAAGTTCACTTGGCACTGATGTACCGACTGCGAAGAAGTTGGGTTGCAGCTGTGCAAGAGAAAAAAATCCACGATATTTGGCTGCTCGCATGGGGTTCTTTCTGCACAAGCCCACAAAATAATGCTGATTGATCGCAAAAGTCAGATCTTCCTCGCTCTCGAGATGAGGGTTCTTTTCAAGACTGTATGCTGCAGTCGAAAGAAACTGATCCCACCAGTCACCGCCTCTTTTAAGCTGCGGAACAACGGAATAGATACGTCCTATGCTGTCTAAATTGATGAGGGAGCTGTTCCTGTCAAAAACGATCTTTCCCTCGCTGATCTCAACGCCCCATCCTTTGAAACGGACATCCTGTCCCTCGGGTCCCTCGGCGATAAAGGTAACTGTTCCGTCATCATTCTTCACTATGCTTGAAGTATCTATATTCTCTATAACATCCCAGGCAGGAAGCTTATCAAAATCGAGATCAAAATTCCTTGTCTCCCACATGCTTCTCTTACCCGGCTTTTTCTCCGGATCCAGCCAGAAAAACATAAATATATGCAGGGCACACAATAAAACAAAAACAACAAGTGCGAATTTGCCCAGTCCTTTCAGAAATCTTTTAAATCTTCCCGGCTTTTTCTCTTTTACTTTCTTTTCCTTTTTCATGACCTTTTCTCACAATCTCCCGGTTGTATAAAAACAGCGTAGCAGTCAAAGGACTGCTACGCTCAAATGGTCTGACTTTGCGGGTGCTTTATACCGCTCCCTCAAATAAGTATTTATCAAGCCTTGCCGTCTGAACCAAGAACATTGATGATCTTGTGAGCAACCATGTCCTTAACAGCCTGACGAGCGGGCTTTAAGTACTGACGAGGATCGAAGTGATCGGGATGCTCTGCAAAGTACTTACGGATGTTACCTGTCATTGCAAGACGGATATCGGAGTCGATGTTGATCTTACATACTGCAAGGGTAGCTGCCTTACGAAGCTGCTCCTCCGGAATACCTACTGCATCGGGCATGTTTCCGCCGTACTGGTTAACCATCTTAACGAATTCCTGAGGAACTGAAGATGATCCGTGAAGAACGATGGGGAATCCGGGAAGTCTCTTGATGCACTCCTCGAGAACGTCGAAACG
>JAEEIN010000066.1 GCA_016281385.1 Lachnospiraceae bacterium
CAGTTTCTTCGTCATGTTTTTCTTCATTTATTACCTCCTTTTGCGGCGGTTTACGAAAATTAGCGAAACTTCATAAATATTATAATATGAGTTTGTTGTTTTTGCAATTTTCGGATTGAATTATCCTACTCTTTTTTCGGCGTAAAATGATATGATATACCCAAAAGTCAACAAAGCATATCAGAGAGGTAATCTTATGGGAAATTACAGAAATTTTAAGCTTACGACTTATTTTGTGGCTCAGGCCACCGCAACCGTTACAAGAGAGGAGCTTCAGGCCCAGCTGGACTGGTTTGCCAAATATATGAAGCTTGACAAGGTTTATCTTGAGCCCTTCCGTGACAGAAGCTTTGCAAGCGAGGAGCAGGTCCGCATGTGCAAGGAAGTTTTTGAAGCCAACGGCATTGAAGTCGCCGGGGGAATAACCACCTGCATACCCACTCCCGAAGGAGACGAGCCCAAGCAGAGACTTTTCAATACCTTCTGCTATAACGATGAGAAGATGCTTGAAACTCTGAAAAAAGCTTCCGCTTTAAACGGACGTCTTTTTGATTCCTTCATAATCGACGACTTTTATTTCACCAACTGCACCTGCGACAAGTGCCGTGAGGGCAGGGATAAATACAATAAAGAACACGGCATAACCGACGGAAGCTGGCAAGGCTACAGAACCGCCCTTATGTACGAGATTTCGGAAAAGTACATGATTGCTCCCGCAAAGGCCGAGAATCCCAACGTTAAGATCACCATCAAGTATCCCAACTGGATGGAATCCTATCAGGAAACAGGTTATGACCCCTTAAGTCAACGCAATATATTCGACGATATCTATACAGGAACCGAGACCCGGGATCCCCGTCATCAGGACCAGCATCTTCCCAGATACTTATCCTATTCCCTTATGACCTATATGGAGAACATGGCTCCCGGAAGAAACGGCGGCGGATGGTTTGACACCTTCGACTGCCAGGTCATCGACTATTATCTGGAGCAGGCATATCTTACGGCCTTCTCAAAGCCTAAGGAGCTTATGATGTTCTGCTTCCAGTCACTTTATGATTCGGTTTATGCAGCTTCCCTTGGTTTCCAGCTTGAGAAGCTGGATGAACTGTTAGACGGTCTCGGAAAGCCCGTGGGTGTACCCTGTTACATCCCAAATGCTTCCCAGGGCGAAGACAATGTACAGGATCATCTCGGAATGAACGGATTCCCGGTTTATACCACTCCTTTCTTCCCCGAAGATGCGCCCACCCTTCTTCTTACTGCATCTTCCGCTTACGACGAGGAGATAGTTGACAAGCTGGAAGCATACCTTGTAAAGGGCGGAAAGGCCATGGTTACCACCGGTTTTGTCGTAAAGTGCCTGGATAAGGGTCTTAAGCGCATCACCTCCATCAGGCCCGTTACCCGCCATGTGGGCATAAGCGAGTACATGCTTGAGGGCAGATGGCACTGGACAAGCGTCCGCGGTGCTAAGGAAGTAACCGTTCCGGTTATCGAGTTCAGGAACAATGCCACCTGGGCAGCTCTCGCCAAAGGCCTTAAAAATGAAGAAAGTTACACCCTTCTTTGTGAAGATACCTACGGAAAAGGAAAGATGATGACCATCGCCGTTCCCGAATCCTTTACGGATATAAGGGAGCTTCCCGCAGAGGTCCTTACCCGCATGAGAAAGGAATTCTCTGTGAACGGAATATATGTTGAAGGCCCTTCCAACATAAGCATATTCCCTTACGACAACGATACATTCGTACTTTATAACTACGTAACATCCTGGGCAAACGACTCGGATGTCTTAGTGCGTATCAAAGGTGCAAAGAAGATCACTCCTCTCGTAAAAAGAAAGTTCTTCCCCTCAGAGATACTTCCCTTGTATAATGAAGGGGATGAAGCGGTATTTAAACTTCCCGTCCGTGTCGGAAGTTTTTCCGGTTACCGCATAGAAAGATAAGTTTCAGGAGGATTTGTAATGGTTTTAAATCGAGGAATAAATCTCGGAGGATATCTCTCCCAGTGCATGCATACCCCCGAGCATTATGAAAGGTTCATCACGCTTGAGGATATAAAGACCATCAAGGCCGCAGGCTTCGATCATGTAAGAGTTCCCGTTGACTACAATGTATGGGAGACCGAGGAAGGCGAGCCCAAGGAAGAAGGCTACAAGCTCACCGACAGGCTCCTTGACTGGTGCGAAAGCGTCGGCCTCAATGCGATACTGGATCTTCACAAGGCAAAGGGTTACGACTTTAACGATGCAAACACCGAGAGGAACAACCTTTTCTCAAACCCCGAGTTAAGCGATCGTTTTGTTGTTCTGTGGGGACGTATTGCAGAGCGTTACGGCGCACGTAAGAATGTAGCTTTCGAGCTTTTGAACGAAGTTGTTGAAGATAAAAATGTTGAACTCTGGAACGCGTTAATAAAGAGAGCCGTTACCGCTATCCGTAAATACGCGCCTGAGACCATCGTTATCTACGGCGGTATCATGTGGAACAATGTTGAGAAGCTTCAGTTCCTGGAAAAGCCCCTGGACGAAAATATCGTCTGGACCTTCCACTACTATTCTCCCATGCCCTTCACTCATCAGAAGGCCCGCTGGGTTGATACCATCGATCAGAATGCCACGACTTATTATCCCGATGAAAAAACGGGTGCCACCATCGATTATCCCAGAGAGGTTATAAAGTGCGGTGTCGAAGCCGCAAAGAAGTATGGTGTAAAGCTTTACTGCGGTGAATTCGGTGTCATCGATCAGGCACCTGTTGAGGATACGTTAAGATGGTACCAGGATACCGTTAAGGTCTTTGAAGAATATGGAATCGCATGTTCACCCTGGACCTACAAGTGGATGTCCTTCG
Source organism: Lachnospiraceae bacterium (assembly GCA_016281385.1). GTDB lineage: Bacteria > Bacillota > Clostridia > Lachnospirales > Lachnospiraceae > UBA1258. The sequence continues at coordinate 2,859 of JAEEIN010000066.1, forward strand.
GACTTTGGGATCCCCATTATTCTCCCATTAAAAAAGATATCATCAAGCTCCTTACAGGAGCAAATGTTTAATTTTCTCCCCATTGAAAACTCCCGGCTGATCGCAGCCGGGAGTTTCTTTTTATCATTCGTTTTCTTCTTCCGAAACTTTCTTTTCGGTTACCTCTATCTCTTCTATGCCATCGTCAGCTTTCGCTTCCGCGGCATCCTTTAAGGCTCTCTTCTTTTCAAGCCAGGGAAGGAGGTAATCCTTGTAAGAATAATCTATGATGGCGATGGCCGGTATCGAAAGAAGGATACCGGGAACCGCTGCGATACGACCGCCCACGATGACGGCAACCAGAATGAGAAGGCCCGATACACCGAGGGTATTTCCAAACATTCTGGGCTTAAGATAATAGCCGTCAAAGAGCTGAAGTATTGCGGTGAATATGATAAAGATAAGTGCATATACGGGATTTACCATCAGAAGGATGAATGCACCTATCACAAGACCGATGGCCGGTCCGAAGGTAGGGATCAGATTCGTTACCGCAACGATGACCGAAACAAGTCCCGTGTATTCCATGCCGCATATCGCCATGAAGATCGCATTTAAGCTTCCCACGATGATACTGTCAAGGACGTTGAAGATGATGTATCTGCTTAAGATCTCGTCACATCTTCTGATGAAGGACTTTGTAAAAGCAAAATTGGCAGGCTTCATAACAGCATGGGCAAAACGTCTTGCGCTGCTCTTTATCTGCTTTTTTGCGATAAGGATATATACCGAAAGGATGAAGGCGATAAAGAACCCGATGACGCCCTGTCCCACAGAAGCGGATGTGCTTAAAATAGCGGCGGAGTTCTTTGAAACGTATTCCGCTGCCTTCTCGATCATAGCTTCCGAAGTACTGGTAAGAGAATCGGATTTAAGCCATTTATTGAGCATCTTGTTAAGGCCGAAATTCTCCATCCACTTCTGAACCGATCTGGTATAGCCTTCTAAATTGTTCATAAAGGTCTGAATGCTGCTGACAAGCTGAGGTATCAGCATTCCCAGTAAGAACATCATCAGAATGATGACCGTGAATACCGTAAGACTTACCGATGCGATCCACTGACGCTTCTCATTCTTAAACTTCTTAAATATCGTTCTCTGATAGAACTTGGCAAGGTTGTTCATAAGATATGCGATCACACATCCCCCAACTATAGGAGAAATATAACCGAACAAAGTCTTGATTATCCCCGCCACTCCCGTTGTTTTTGCAAGAATGATGTAAAACAATACGATTATGCAGCCGGTCACCGCATTGGAGAACCAGCGTTTTTTCATCTGCTCCTTAAATTTATTAACCATATGCCTCGTTTCTACCTCGCCGGGTTACCCTTTACGACGGTACCGGCAGGTACATCCTTAGTTACTACCGCACCCATTCCGACAAATGCCTTCTCACCGATGGATACGCCGTCACGGACCACCACATTTCCGGAAAGGTATGCACCCTTCTCGGTGGATGAACTTCCCATCATAAGAACCTCGCCCACAACAATGGTATCCTCTCCCATATGAACATTGTGGGATATGAAGGAACAGTTATCTATCCTGCAGCCGGTCTTTATGACCGTATCATCGATAGCAGCCTTGCAGACTACGCTGTTGGCACCTATCTGTACATTGTCCTCGATTATCACACCACCGAACTGGGGTATGGTTATTATCTTTCCTTCGGCGTTTCTTCTTGTTGTAAGACCGTCGGAACCGATGACCGTGTTTTCCCTTATGATGCAGTCATCGCCTATGGATACACGTCCCACGATCCTTACTCCGGAACCGATATAACAGTTCTTTCCGATGCGCACGTCGCTGTCGATATAACAGCCGGGGAAAAGAGAAGTCCCCTCTCCGATGACAGCGCCCTTGCATACCATGGCCCCGTTAACATTGTCCCATTCCTTAACGGTGGTATTCCAGGTTATATTGTTTTCATTAAAGAATTCCGCAAAACCGTATCGGGGTTCCTTGGACAGGATCACCGCATGTCTTTTTTTAACTTCCGCAGGGACTTCCTTGGATTCGGGCCAGATTACTATGCAGTCTTTAGCTTTAAGCACCGCTTCCCATTTGTCGATAAATCCTTCCGTTATGAACATAACGGAATTGTCTTTGGGATTTGAAAGGCTTGAAGGCCTTACGACTTTGAAATTTTTCGATGCATCGTACTTTGATGCATCTACGCTGAAATATACATTATTTTCACTCATGATCAAAGAACCAGCTCTTCCCTCAATACTTCAAATGCTTCACCGTACATTCTGCCCATCTCATAGCCTCTGAAGGCAGCACGGGCCTGAACACCTCTGATCCAGTAATCACCGTATTTGTTTCTCTCGGTCACATGCTGGTCAAGGGCTGCAACCTTTGTATCGATAACATCGGTGATATCAACATAAACCTGAGGTCTGAATCCCACATATGAGCGTCCCGAAGGAGATATGGGCTCAAAGAAATAAATGGTGTTGTATCTTCTTGCAGCGGAAATGGTGGATTTACCTACCGCTACATGGGCCTGATGTGTATCAAAGGGCCAGTGTGTGAAAATGATATCGGGCTTGATTATGTTGATGCGCTTCTCGATGGCTTCAACCGCTCTTGAATCATATGCAATGTCCTTGTTGCTGAAATCAAGGATATCAAGGTCCTTACATCCAAGAACCTTAGCGGCATTTCTTCCCTCTTCCATTGCGACTTCATTGGTCCTCATTACCTTGCCGTTATAATCGGTATAACCCGACTGGCTCATAACGATCATATGGATTTCGTGACCGTCCTTAACTGCCTTTGCAAGGGTTCCTCCCGCAGCAAGCTCGATGTCATCAAGATGTGCACCGATCGCAACGATAACTTTTTTACTCATTTAAACTACCACCTTCCGTATCTTATCTTTCTGTATATCTTCTTTGCTCCGAAATACAGCAAAAACAACACTGTCGATTTCTGCTGGAGCATCATGAATTTCTTTTCTTCGTCATTGGTTCTTTCAACGAAATAGGGGTTCTTGTAAAAGTTCGGGAATTCACGTTTCATTTCATCCCCAAGATCCTTTACAAACCTGTACTCCTTCTTTAAGGAGCTTAACATATACGAGAAGAGTGTAGCCTGATAAAACAGGTTTGTAAAATTGTATTCCACCTCTTCTCCGTAGTGCTCCAAAGCACCGTTTTCACGGGCACTTCTGAGCATCTCACGCATAGCGGTCTTTCTGTCTTCGCAGGACTTCTTCGTAACCGTGTGCGTCGTTGAATCGGGATTCTGATAATAATATACCATTATCTCGGGTATCATCTCAAAATGTTTAAAACGCATTACAAGCTCCGCAGATGCGGCGTTGTCTTCGTAGGCTATCTTTTCCATGAATCTGAATTCAGGTTCGAAGAATATGCGTCTTTCATAGAGTTTGGTTCCGAGAGGCCCCGGCTTTAAAAGAAGCCTTTTTCTTCTTTCGTCATCTATGATGCCTGTCTGGGGAAGGAAATTGCACTCCTCAAGTTCCGTCTTCTCCATGGTATGTTCGTAAACCCTGCACATATCGGTGCCCACTACATCGGCTCCGGTATCGATCATCTTTTTAAGCATCCGCTCATACATGTCGGGAACCACCCAGTCATCCGCATCCATAAAACCGATGTATCTGCCCTGAGCATGCTTAAGCCCCAGATTTCTTGCCCCGCCCTGGCGACGGTTCTCGGGAGATGCCACTCCCACCACGCGACCGGGATATTTGGCTTCATACTGCCTGATGATCTCAAGAGAGTTGTCGGTGGAAGCATCGTCCACAGCGATTATCTCCAGTGATTCCAAAGTCTGGTTGACCAAAGAATCAAGACAGTAATTCAGATTTCCGTTTTTGGCCATGTTGTAAACAGGCACGATAACACTTACATCTACCAATGTCATTCTCCAACCGGCTGCTTCTTCTCAAAGATCTTTTCAAAAGCCTTAAAGAGCAGCCTTCTTATATAATCCACAGCGGTTCCGATAACATACATTCCAAGTACCGCCGCAAGTACTCTCAAAACAAATAAAGGTGCGGGCAGCCCCATTATATCCGGCAAGCCAAACCATTTCTGCCACTCAAACCGTATCACCGGGCTTTCCTGCAAAAGATAAACTCCCAAAGCCATGGGCGAGATCGCACAAACAACACGTCCCGCCTTCTCGTTCATGGGCTTCATATGTATGAATGCCGTGAAGATACCGAGGGCTGTCATTAATACAAATACATGATTATACTCAAGGAACAGCTTCTCAAGACCTCCCAGCCTTCCGGTATGCTTTATGAACATCCCTATGGTGACAGTGGAAAACAATACCGTTGCTGCTCCGCAGAAATAAAGGATCCAGCCCTTTGCGGCACTGTCGGCATGCCCCGTTCCAAAGAGTTTAAAGCCCGCTCCGATCAGGAATACGATCAGATACCATAAAAATCCGTAACCCTGGGTATCGGTGGTAAGCCTGATGGGAAGAATGCTCTTAAAGAAGCATTCATAGATAAGCAGGCATAAAAGAACCGTTACAAAGCGCTTCTTCGTAAGTGCCTTCACACCCGAGGATATGATGGGTGAAAGCATATATAAAACAATATATGCGGTAATAAACCAGTATGTATTCATGTGAACGGGAAGAAAGCTGTTCAGGAAATGATAAAAGTCCTTCTCCTCCGCCGGAATGAGCCCGGCCACATAAAATATCGCATAGGGTATGAACGCATAGAAAAACGTCTGAAAAACGATCTCCAAGAGCCTTTTTATACGAAACTCCGAATCGATGAGAAAATATCCCGAAATGAGCATAAAAATATTTACTGCACCAATCGACAGTGACTCCATGATCCACGCAACGACACCGTTCGCCGATACATCCCCGGTAAACGACTGAAGCAACCCACTTTTATCAAGTGCATGAAGAGTCGTCACCATCATCATCGAGATGATCCGAAGAAGATCCATATTCGCATTTCGTTTCTTTAAACTCTCACCCATCGATCAATAAGAACCTCTTTAGATATCACTCGAATTGCTCATTCTTACCCATACTCTTCGAATGCCTTTGAATCGGATGCACAAAGCGAGTTTTTCACGGCGCCCTTTGCCGTGAAATTGTCTGAGCGACTGCACCAATTCAAAGACATTCGAATCAGCAATATATGCTTAATTATAATCAAACAATATAAAAAAAGCAAAAAGTAATCTTATTCTTTCCTTAGGATTTACCGCAAAAAAAGTGTGACGGAAGATCAATTCCGCCACACCGCATACTTTTGAGAGTTTTGTTTTTATTATCCTTTGACCGAACCACCGGTAACACCTTCAACGTAGTAGTTCTGAAGAAGAAGGAACAGGATGGTTACGGGTATTGCAACAAGAACACCGCCCGCACAGAACATGGTGTATCTGGAAGCGATCATATCCTTGTTAAGCCATGAGTAAAGGCCCACCGCCACGTTCATTCCGGCTGAGGTGTTGAAGGAGATATACTTTGCGAAGATGAAATCTCCCCAGGGGCCCATGAATGCCGTTAAGATCGTGTAGATGACTATGGACTTTGAAAGCGGAAGGATGATGCGGGTAAGAACCTGCAGTCTCGTTGCGCCGTCGATTCTTGCAGCTTCGTCAAGGGAGAAGGGAATGGTATCAAAAAATCCCTTTGAGATGTAATATCCCATACCCGAAGAAGCGATGTACACAAGGATAAGTCCGGGAACCGCATTTGCCATTGTAAGGCCCATGTCCTTAAGTACTCTGTAAAGAATGATCATGGTGAGCATTCCGGGGAAGAGTCCAAGAATGAGCATGAACTTCATAAGGGGCTTTCTCATCTTGAAACGGAATCTCGAAAGGGTGTAACTCATGCAGAGCACGAAGAGCGGCTGAAGGACCGCAACAACAAGAGCCATGCAGAAGGTATTTAAATACCACTTCGGGAAGTCCGTGTTCAAAAGCGCAGTATAGTTGCCAAGTCCGAACTGTTTCGGAACAACATATCCTACCTGCCAGGTGGATTCAACTCTGAAGGACTGAAGCACGATACATACAAAAGGTGTCAGCCAGATGATACTCATCAGAGTAAGGATGATATAAATGATGGTATTGCTTATTTTTTCTTTGGCATGCATTCCGATGCCGTGGTTTTCATTATTCTTACTCATTATGCCATATCCCCCTCATTCTTATTTGACGGAAGCAGGTTGTAAACAACAAGCGTGATGATGGAAACGATGATGAAGATCGCGATACCGATAACGGATGCCATGTAATACTGGGCTTCTGCACCTGTGGTGATCTTGAAGAGCCATGTAACCAAAAGGTCCGTGTATCCAACGCTTCCCGCAGCGGAGCTTGCCGCTGAGTTTGTCGGTCCGCCGGCCGACAGCAGGTATATGACGTTAAAGTTGTTCATGTTACCGGTAAAGCTTGTAAGAAGGTAAGGTCCGGTAACAAAGAGCATGTAAGGCATTGTGATATATCTGAACTGCTGGAACTTGTTGGCTCCGTCGATGGTAGCCGCCTCATAAAGATCTGCGGGAATGTTCATTAAGATACCCGTTGCGATCAGCATAAGGTAGGGAATACCGATCCAGATATTGATGAGGATAACAAGAACCCTTGCCCACATCGCATTTTCCCAGAAGGGAAGGGGTTCGGTTATCCATCCTAAGTTCATCAGCGTACCGTTTACGATACCGGATCTGTCGAATAACTTTGAAACGTACAGAAGTGAAATGAACTGAGGAATGGCGATGGTAAGAACAAAAATGGTTCTCCACATCTTCTTAAGCTTGATACCCTTTTTGTTTATCATAAGGGCAACAAGGATACCGAGTATATAGTTACTGAACGTTGCGAAGAACGCCCAGATAAGTGTCCAGCCCAGGATCTTTGAAAAGATCGTACCGTAATTTCCACCGGATGCGGAGAAATTCAGCATTGACTTAAAGTTCTTAAGTCCCACCCATGTAAAGAGGTTTGTAACATAACCGTCATGGGTTCCGTCGTAGTTTGTAAATGCCACGAGGATCATGAACACTATGGGAAGTACCGTAAATACCGTGATGCCGAGAACGGGAACGGTAAGAAGTGTTCTGTAGAACTTCTCGTCAACTATGGATTTGATATCCTGTTTAAAGGTGGTAAGTTTTTTACCCTTCGCCAGTGTCTTCTGATTCTCATATGCCTGCTTAATGTTCATGCGCCATGTGATGACGGCCGCAACGATAAGGAATATGGTCAGAACACCATACAAAAGGATCTGGAATGAATTGTCGTTGTATGTGTAAACATACTGATCGTAGAATTCATCATAGGTTTCACCGGGTCCTTCCTTTCCAAGGCTTGGAAGCATGGAAAGCCAGTAGCAACCGTTATTGATGAGATAATAGATAAATAAAATCTGAAATGCCAGGAAGAACAAACCTCTTACGATCTGTCCTCTTAAAAAGTTTCCCGCGCCCATTACTATGAATGACAGCTTAGTCTTCCAATCCCCATGGATCAGGGCGTCGAAAAAATCTTTGAATTCATCTCCGATGACCTTGATTATCTTATTCATGGTAACCCTCTCTCAAAAGTAAATCGGGTTGGAGCCGAGTTACGACTCCAACCCTCTTTATTGTATTTTCAATGTTTAATTGAAATTATTCAACTGTAACAGTACCTGTTGTTGAATCGAAGGTGATCTTGATGGTTCCTGCGTTCTCAACTACATAGTTGTCTGCGCCGTTACCGTAAGATACATCCCAGTTGTGACCCTGACGTACCTTGAACTCGCTGCCTGCTTCTGCTTCAACTTCGCCAACGAATGTTGTTCCGTCGTCCTGGATCTCCATTTCGAAATCTGTATCCCAGTTTGTTCCGTTGATGGTTCCGATGATGGTCCATCCGTTTACATAGCTGTTCTTTTCAAGAGTGATGATACCTTCGGAAAGGTCATCGTTAACAACAAGCTTAATGAAGTAGTAACCGTCTTCTTCAACCTTAAAGTTGTCGCCGTCACGAGCACCGTCAACACCGAAGTTAACATCCCAGGATGCACCCTGGCGAACCTTGAACTCTTCACCTGCGTGAAGAAGGATAGCGTCTGAATAGTAAGTAGGTGTAACCTCTGCAGAACGTGTCATGGGGATATCTGTATCCCAGTTTGTTCCGTCGATGGTTCCGATTGCTGAGAAAGCTTCTTTCTCATCCGATGTCATGTTGAATAATGCTGCAATTGTATCCTGATACTTCTGAAGAGCTGCCTTTAACTGCTCATCGGATCCGTCGGATTCCTGAACGTCTGTACCGATAACCTTAGCGATATCCCACCATGAACCGTGGATCTGTCCCTGAGGAACGGAGTAAGGAGCCTGTGCATTTAATGCAACAAGACCGGGGTTAGCAAGTACTGCATTTGAAGACTGAGCATTTAAGTTTGCAGGTCCCCATGCAAGAGCATCGAATCTCTCAAGCTGAGCGGACTCGTTTGTAAGATACTGAGCAAGCTTGTGAATGGAAGCGGATCTTGCCGCATCGCTCTGAGGCTTAACACCAAGAAGCTTACATCCGTTGTAAGAACCCATGTGATATGACTTTCCGTCAACTACGAACTCAGGAAGGTCTGCTGCACCCATGTTCTCGCCAAGGATGCTTTCTACTGTGTTGTAATCCCATGTACCGGAAACAACAACACCTGCAGGGATTGCTTCGTCAAACTGTGTTCCTGAAGAAGAGCTTACGAATGCGGGTGAAGAAACGAGCTGATACATACCCTTTGCAGCGATAAGCCCCTTGTCGGAGTTGAATGTATCGTTAACGCCAACGAAGTTTCCGTCGTTATCTGTTTCCCATTCGGATACACAGCCTGTTCCGAAGAAGAAGGATGCAAGGTACCATGCGCTGGTTCCCATTTCCATACAGAATGTTCTTCCTGCAGCTTCACAGTCAGCAATGATGTCTGTAAGGGAATCAACGTGATCGTCTGAAACAACAGACTTGTCATAGTACATGAAGTAACCGTTATCAGCTGTAAGAGGATATGCGTACATATCTTCACCTGACATACAAGCGCTTACAACACCGGGGGTGTTCTCAGCTGCTACGGTCTCAGCAGCCTTAACGCCCAGCTTTGATAAAGCGCCGGACTGGATAAGACGTGCTGCCTGGTCCTGTGCGAAGAAGTAAATGTCTGCGCCGGACTCAACGTCTGTGATCATTGTGGTTGCTGCGTCAGCTTCGGAAACTGCCTCAACGGTAGCGTTGAATGTGATACCGTCGGTGTTGCTTGAGTTGAAAGCAGCGATCTGTGTCTTTGTAAGTTCAACAGCAAGTTCGGGAACCCAAACAGTGATGTTGAAGTTAAGGTCCTCTCCGCCACCGTTCTGAGTGGTCTCTGTGGAAGTACCTGTCTGGGTGGATGCACCTGTTGCACCACCGCCATTGTTTTCTTTCTTACCGCAGCCTGCAAGTGAAGCGATCACTAAAGTTGCAGCAAGAAGTGTTGCCAATACTTTCTTCTTCATATTTTTCCTCCCATATGAATGAATGTGCGATCCCTTTCGGGATCTGTTTTATATGTTATCCCGTTTCTTGACATGCGCGGGAAATAACCAAAAGCACTGAAACAACTGTATTTATTTGTTGCGCAAACGTTTGCGCACTATTTACTTAAAATATAACTTTTTGCAACGATTTTGTCAATATGGAATTATTTTGCGGGTACTTAGAAGCTTTTTGATGTCATTTACGAAAAAATACGAAAAATTTTTTCTTTAAAAATTTGCCCTCACCTCTCAGTGAGGGCTTTTATCATTCACCATATTCTTTTAAGTACTGCTCTGCTTTATTAGAATACCACGTATCCGGAAATAATTCAAGAATTTTGTTGTAAGTATTTTTGGCATCCTCGTCCTTCTCTGCTGCCCTGTAGGTGGTAGCCAGAAGGTACCATGCATCCACATTGGTTTCGTCAAAGAAAACGGCTCTCTGCAGATATGCCACGGCATCATCATACTGCTTGGCATTGTATGCTGCGTTTCCTTCCTCGTAGCAGGAAGCTGCAACGGGAGTTCCGATGGCTTTCTTTAATGCATAGTAAAGAGCCTTATAATTTTCGGAAGTGGAATCCGTCCACGCGCTCTCGTCAACGCTGGCGATATAATCCGCAACATCCAGATAGTTTTCCGGATTCTCAAGATAGGTGGAAGCGGCCTTTAAGATATTTTCCATATCCGCCAGGGTTCCTTCCGTTCCCGCATAGGCCCCCAGATTCTCCTTAAGGGATTCGATCTGGTCGTTTAAGTCACTGTTTGCCTTCTCAAGCTCCTCGATGGTTAAGTTCTTTGCATCGAGCTGAGTTCCGATATTCCTTGCCTCCTCCTGAGCCTCGGACTTGGCAGCCTGAATACGCGCCGGAAGTATAAGGAAGAAAGAGATGGCAAAGCCGATGGCAATTCCTATTATTATATTAAGAACGGTTCCCGATCCCCTCTTTTCATGAATGGGAGCAGGCTGGATGATGAGCTCGTTGTCATGCATCGCAGTGACAACTTCAGGTCGCTGATCACCCTGATCGTTTTTGTTCTTACCCTTCTTTCCCCCATTTTCGGGATTGAGCATCATCTCCGCTTCCTTAAGATAACGAAGGGTTATGGTGCTGTTTACATCTATGGTCCTGGCGATCTCAAGATAATGCTCCGCAGCCTTGGGCTTATTGTTTGTAAGATAAACAAGCCCCAGTAACTGGTAGGCACGCACAAGCTTGGGATTCATGCCGATAACCCGCTTTAACTGAACGATGGCCATATCCAGGCCATCTTCCTGCAGGCAGTACTGATATGCCTGGTTGTACTTCTTGATACTCTGATTGAGAGTATCCATTTTGGTCACGTTGGACCTGAGCCTCTCGATATAATCGGCGGCGATATTCTTCTTGTTGCGGAGGTTCGTGCTTATTACCCACTCGCTGAGGGCAGCCACAACCTCTCCCATCTCGTAGTAAACAAGGCCCAGAAGATTCCGCGCCTTAATATTGTATTTATTGAATTTGATGCTTTCCTTTAAAGCAACCACCGCACCCGAAAGATCACGTACCCTGGCCTTTTCAAGGCCACGATTGTAAAGAGAATTGGACACTCTGATGATCCGCTTGTAGAGCCCTACATCGACTCCGCAGTTGGTGCAGAAACTGTGCTCGGAAAGCTCCGCTCCGCAGTTATAGCATCTCATTTACCGATCTCCTGATTGCCTGAATCCTTTACCATCTTTACCAGAAGGTCCGTGACATCCGTCAGGTCCTGATTATATATGTTGTCCTCCAGATCCTCGACTTCGAGACTGGGACTGAATTTTTTGATCTCTTCTTCAAAATTTATCATGATAACAAGCCTTCTATCTTTCCAACCAGATACAAAGATCCGGTCACATACCCTGTTTCCCCTTCCGAAAGGTCCGTTCTCATGGCCTTAAAAGCCTCCGATACGTCTTCGTAAAAAGAAACCGCATCACCCGCCTCTTTAAAGCAGGCCTTCAATCTCTCACTGTCTGCGCCTCTCTCCCCCTTGAGTGAAGCCACGTAAAAACTCTTGAAAAGACCGGATGAAAGGATCATCGAAACGATCTTCTCTATATTCTTATCCGATACGGCGGAATAAACCAGCCTCCTTGAGCGTGCTCCGTCTGCACGTACAGATTCAAGAAATGCCCCTATGCCGTCCTCGTTATGGGCTCCGTCAAGATATATTCCGGAGAGCACCTCCTCCATCCTTCCGGGCCAGTGCATTTTTGAAAACCCTCTTTTAATGGTATCAAGCCCTAAGTCAAACACACCGTTTTCCGCAAGAGTTTCCAATCCGTAAAATGCCAGCGCACCGTTCTCGGCCTGATACAAGGCCCCGGTGTCCACCGAAAAGTCAGCATAACCATAATATACAGAATGCAGCGAAAAATCAATCCCTTTTCCCTTGCGTACAGGATCCTTTATACACTCTTTGGAAACAGCTTTATATGGAGCTTTGACCTGTATTGCCCGCTCTTTGAAAACTTCCCCCGACAACGGCTTGTCCATATAGACCACGGGAACCCCGGGCTTGATGATGCCTGCCTTCTCCCCCGCTATCTCCTCTATGGTATTTCCCAGATACTCCATGTGATCGAAGCCGATCTCGGTTATTATGCAGAGTTTCGGTGAGCTTACGGAGTTCGTGGCGTCAAGCCTTCCCCCAAGTCCCGTTTCCAGAATGATCACGTCCGGTTTCTTCTTCCGAAACCACGCTGCTGCCATGAAGAAAAGATATTCAAAATAGGAAGGATGATAATCGATCTTCTTCCACTTCTCCTCATTGATGCGTTCATATATAAGAAGAAAAAGTTCCAGAAATTCCTCTCTGGAGATCATCTCCCGCCCCAGGGTAAACCGCTCTCGTATATCCACAAGATGGGGGGATGTGAAAACTCCCGGTGTCAGCCCCGCCTCAAGGAAACTGTCGCGCAAATAGGCACAAACGGAGCCTTTTCCGTTTGTGCCCGCTATATGTATCGTGGGTATCGATTCGGAAACATCCCCGATCTCTGCAAGGAATTCCTTGGTTTCCTCCATTGAATGCTTGGCCGCAAACCTGGGGATGTTCAGTATATATTCTTCCGCTTCTTCAAAAGTCTTTATCATCTTAATTGTACACAATGACCTCGCCCACTATCTTACCGGCCTCGTTTCTGTAACGCATATAACAGGTATTGTCCTTTACCGCAAAGTTTGTACCCTCTATGCTGATAACGGTGCCCCGGTAGATCTTGTCGTTTATGATCACCATGCTGCCCTTACCCTTTTCGATTATAGCTGCAAGCTTCTCCTTGTCCGCCTTTACCTGGTCAAGCTTCTCAAAGAACTCGTCCTTACGCTCGTTAAGTATCTCCAGTTCCGCTTCGGAGGCCTCGGGATTGATCTCCGTTCCGGCCCTCTTCTCCTTGACGATCCTGGTCATGCGCTCAACCACTTCGGAAAGGTATCGCTGGATATCGCTTTCCTTCGTAAAGCTTGCAAGATAGTTGTCGTAATCCTCCTGAGAATAACCGCAGGATACCACCGTACGTGCTTCCTTCTCGGTTCCCACGGTCTGAGCCGTAAGGCCTAAAAGGCCCCTGACGTTACCGCCTATGATGGTGCCCTTTCTTCCCTCTGCAATGACCATGTTGCCCGCAGAAACGTTGGAATTGATTATGGAATTGGACCTGACGGTTCCTTCCGCTTCCACGTTGGTAAACTCAAGGAATTCCGCGGAAACATCACCCTTTGCGATTATCTTGCCCTTGCCTGCGCCCTGCATGCCTCTGGCAAGAACAACATCTCCGCCCGCATACAGTGTTGCAGCCTCCACAACGCCGTCTATGGTCAGATTTCTGCTGGCCCTTACAAGTACGCCCGCACTTACGTTACCGGTGATATGCACATCACCGTAAAACTCAACTTTACCCGTAACAAGGTCCACATCACCGTGGATCTCGTGCACGTTCTTTATATCGATACGACCGTCAACATAGTCGATCTTTCCGCTTTCGGTCGCAATATATTCATCGGGATTTCTGTCATTCTTAAAGCCTCTGCCCTTTAATGGAGGAAGCTCCTTCGGAGGCTTTATGGGGATCTCGTTTCCGTAAACGTCATATCCGTTACGCGACGGAGTTGAATGATGATATCTGGCGATCACATCACCGGCATTTACGTTTGAAAGGGAAGACATGGAAGAATAATCAACCGTACCGTCCTCTCTGACACTGGGCTTGCGCTTATCCGAAGTATCAAAGAAGAACTCGTAATATCCGTCCTTTCCTTCATCGGGCTCAGCACCCCTTGCAACCAGGATCTCGCGCTCGTAAACATGCTTCTTTGCGATGGCCGCTATATTTGATTCATGGAATCCGGTAACGATACCGTTTTCCTCAAGAAATGTCTTTATAAGGGAGCGTGAATAATAATCCTCTCCGTCTCCGGGGGGATTGAGCCATACCCAGGCGCGCATCGAATCATCGGAGACCCTTACATAGGCTCCGTGTTTTATGGAAAATGCACTTTCTTCTTCCTCGTCATCGAACCTTTCTTCCCGGTGAGGATCCACAAGCTTGTCCTGCCTGAGGCTCTTTACCATTTCGTCCAGTTCGGCGATGGATTGCATTATATCTTTATCCATAACGTTCTCCGCATTCCTTACCCTTGTTTCACAACCCTCTGAATAATTATCCGATATTTGGAAAATGATGGCAAGAAAAAAATAATTAAAATTGAAAAGGGCACGCCGTCTGAGACAGCGCGCCCCTTATCGGTATATTACTTTTTGATCTTGTCAAGATGCTCGCATACTTCCTTGAGCATCTGCTCGTATTTGGCGAGTTTTTCACGCTCTTCCGCAACCTTTGCGGCAGGAGCCTTGGAGATGAATTTCTCGTTGTTTAACATGCCGTGGCTTCTTGCGATCTCGGAATCAAGACGTGCTTTTTCTTTTTCCAGACGCTCGATCTCCTGAGCGATGTCAACAAGCTCGTCGAAGGGAAGGTAGCAGGTGGCTCCGGCAATAACAACGGATACCGCATCCTCCGGAATTCCTTCTCTGTCTTCGGAGATCACTACTTCGGAAGCGGAAGCAAGGCTCTTAAAGAAGAGGCAGCCTTCCTCGAAGATGTTTCTTACGGAAAGCTCGGAAGAAACAACAAAAACCTTGGCCTTTCTTGAAGGAGCAACGTTCATTCCTGTACGTACGTTTCTGATGGCACGAACGGCTTCCTTGATGGTCTCGATCTCTTTTTCTTCTTTCTCGAAAGCAAATTCAGCGCTGTATACGGGCCAGTCGGAAACCATGATGGATTCTTCTTCGTCCTGAATGGTGGTGAAGATCTCCTCGGTAATGAAAGGCATGTAAGGGTGAAGGAGCTTAAGGGCCTCGATGCATACGTGCTTTAAGGTCCAGAGAGCCGCGTTCTTGTCCTTTGCATCGGTATCGGAGTAGAGACGGGGTTTAACCATCTCGATGTACCAGTCGCAGAATTCATCCCAGATGAAGTCGTAAACCTTCTGAACGGCTACGCC
>JAEEIN010000067.1 GCA_016281385.1 Lachnospiraceae bacterium
AAAGTACGGTTACTTCTGCAAACAGGATCCCGCCACTGTTGTGGTAAGGGATGTACACAGACTTAAAAAGATCACTCAGGAAATGTTCCCGGGCCTTCCGGTATTCATTCTGGGACATTCCATGGGTTCATTTATATTGCGTAATTATCTCTTCCGTTACGGAAAGGGTATCGACGGTGCCATCGTCATGGGAACGGGAATGCCTCCCAAGGCTGTGGCCGGAGGTCTCAAATTCACCTCCTCCGTCGGCTGCTTATTCGGAAAGAGCGAGAAACCTTCGAATTTCATAAACAACATGGGCTTCGGTTCCTACAACAAAAGGATCCCAAACCCCAGAACGGGTTACGACTGGCTTACAACGGTGGATTCCGTCGTTGATAAATATATCGCCGATCCCGAATGCGGTTTTGTTTTTACCTGCAACGGATTTAAGACTTTGGCGGAACTGATACTGAGACTTCACAAGAAGGATAATCTTGAGAAGATGCCCGTGACGCTTCCCGTTTTCTTTGTAAGCGGTGCGGAGGATCCCGTGGGTGATTACGGTGAGGCGGTTAAAAAGGTTTATAAATCCTTTGTGGATGAGGGCATGCAGAAAGTAGAGATGAAGCTTTACGAAGGCGACAGGCATGAGATCTTAAACGAGAAGGATAAAGAAACCGTATACGAGGATATCTTCGGATGGATCAGAAAAACGATGGAGCAGTAACGGATTACGAGATCCTTCCCGCAACAGAAGAAGAATGGGAGCCTGCCATGGAGCTTTGCTGGCGGACTTTCCTTAAGTATGAGGCGCCTGTCTATTCCCCCGAGGGAGTGCAGAACTTCTTAAATTTCATTTCCGGCGAGCAGATCCATAACATGTTTCTTGACGGAGATTACAAACTCTGGGTAGCGAAGGCCGGCGAAAAGATCGTGGGTGTGGGTTCGCTGCGTGCCGGAATGCACATTTCCCTTCTTTTTGTGGACGAGAAGTATCAGAGGCGCGGCATCGGGCTTGCCCTTGTCAGGACGATGCAGGATTCCCTTACCGGGAAGAACAACATACGTTTAACGGTCAATTCATCTCCCTACGGAGAAGGATTTTATCATTCACTGGGTTTTATAGATGCAAATACAAGACAGGAAGCGGACGGAATCACGTTTACTCCGATGACACTTTTTAAGAAGCTGTAGGAGCGCATTATGAATCTCATAAGCAGCAGGGACATATTTTATGTCATTTGCGACATTCTCAGAAAACTTGATCCGAAAGTCATGAATCACGGTCTTCGCACGGCGTATCTTCTGTATAAGATGATGCAGTGCAAGAAGAAGTATGAAGATTTTGAAATGGCCGATCTTTGCATGATCGCAGTCCTCCATGACATCGGTACGTATAAAACGGATTATCTTTCCGACCATTTAAGATATGAATCAAGGGATTCAAAGGCACATTCCTTATACGGGTATCTCTTTCTTCTGTATCTGACACCCCTTAAGGACATGTCAAAGATGATCCTTTACCATCATACGGACTTTGAGAGCTTTCCCGAGCGGGAGTACGAATATGCCGAGATGACCGGCTGGCTGAACGTTGCGGAGAAGATGGACATTTACCAGAATGCCATGGGCAGCAAGTTTGACTACACCATGTTCCAGAAGCAGGCCGGAACCAAGTATTCCGCAGATGCTCTCGAAGCACTTTATCAGGCCCAGAAGAAATTTGACGTTTTCGGCAAGATAAACTCCGGTGAGTTCAAGAACGAGTTAAGCGAGCTTTTTGACAATCTCATCTTCACCAATGAGTTCAAAAGGGATCTGCTCATCTCGACTCTGTATCTTTTAAGCTTCAGAAGCGAAGCTGTAATGAAGGATACGATCATAACCATAAGTCTTTGCATATCCTTTGCGGAGAAGATATATATCTCCAACGAGGAGTCCGAGAATCTATATTATGCGGCACTCCTCCACGATGTCGGCATGTGCGCCGTTCCCACGGAGATAATCGAGTCCGGCAGGAAACTTTCGGAAGAAGAAACCAGGACGCTCCGTTCCCATGTATCGGTTACCGAGAGCATACTGAGGGGAAGGATTGATCAGGATTGTCTCGATATGATCCTTATGCACCATGAAAGGTGCGACGGTTCCGGTTATCCCCACCGCTTAAGGGATTATCAGATGAGCAAGCCCGCAAAGATGCTTCAGGTTGCGGACAGTATCGCAGCCCTTATAAATCCCAAAGGCTCAAAGGAGCCCAAGTCCAAGGAAGCCATCATCAAGATCCTTGAGATGGAAGCGGATGCGGGAAAGCTCAATTCGGAGATCGTAAGGACATTTGTGAATTTTTATGATAAGATGATGGAGAATGTCGATGCGGACTTAAGGGCATTTCTCGCAGACTATAATGATCTTCAGAACGACTATAATGTGAAGATTTCACAATGATACAGGCAGGTTATATAAATGGGTAAATTTTTTGATCTTGACAGCCCCCTCATGCGTTTTCTGAACCGTATGGCGGATCTTCTGTGGCTGAACTTTCTTACACTTTTGCTTTGCATTCCCGTAATTACTGCGGGTGCTGCATTTACGGCTCTTCACTTCACATGCTTAAAGCTTGTTAGAGGCGAGGAGGGCTACATCACAAAGGATTATTTCAGATCTTTTAAGACCAACTTCATACAGTCGACCGTTATCTGGCTGATCGTACTTGCCACCGGCGGTATCCTTGCCCTTGACTACAAGCTGGTATTCTTCTCCGGTGAGACGGAAGGAACGGTAAGTCTGTTCCACAGTGTTCTCTCCGCGGGACTTATTGTCGCAGGTATCCTGTACATACTTACGCTTATGTTTATTTTTCCGGTGCAGAGCCATTTCATCAATCCCATCGGAAAAACAATAAAGAATTCATTTTTGCTCAGCATGATGGTCCTTCCGAGGACGATCCTTATGCTGCTGTTACAGGTTCTTCCGGTTGTTATTGCATACTTTATCCAGCCGGCGTTCCTTTTGTGCATTTTGTTCTTCTTCTCGGTTCCGGCATATTTCGGAGCGAAGCTTTACGACAAGACCTTTGCCCGTTTTGAACCGGAAAAAGAAGAAACCAACGATGATTTTACCTGGAGTGTGTCAAGTGATGAGGATGGGGACTCAGAGGAGGCACTGACCGCTTCGGATGAAAATAATGTATTGGCGGAAGATGAGAATGGTAATACGGATCCGGATGGACGAGCCGGGTCAGGGGTTTCCGCCGATTGGGAGGAAAAATGAGCGAAACAAAGAAAAAGAGTTCGTGGCTTTTCTGGATCGTCGTCGCTATCTCGTTTCTTGCTCTGATCTATTATCTGCTGATATCACTTTTGTCAGACGGGCATGATCAGGCTGAGAACATCATCTACGAACGGCTTTTGAACTACACAAGTGTCTGGGGCGAGGAACTTGCTTCGGAGCTTACCATGTCGGAGCGATGCGGCGGCATCATATCCACAGTCATGGAAAATGAAGGTGCAGGTCTGTTTGACGAGCGTCTGATAAGACATGTCGACGATCTTGCGCAGCATGCGTATTTTGACCGCATCTATATCTGCGACAATGACGGAAAGGTTGTTGACAATAAGGGTGAAAAACGGGATATATCTTCGTTTTCGTTTTCTTTAAACGGAAGTGAAAGTACCGAGGTCAGATACTTATTCCTGGATAAAGACGATCTTGGAAACGAGAAGGTATTTGTGGCGACCTATCCGCTTACGGAGGGTTATCTTATCTTCTTTTACGATCTTGACGAAGTATCCAAGCAGCTTGTTGAATCCGGATATGAGAATGTTTCCTTTGCCATTCTGTTTAAGAAGGACGGTACCGTATTAAGGACAGTACCCACCTTTGCGGATAAAGACAGTAAGTTTGTAACCGGATCGAATCTCTTATCTGCCGTACAGAGCGGAACCACCAGAGAGAAGTACAACATTTTCAAGTCCAAGCTTTACAGCATAACGGGCTGTGCCATCGCCACATCTTATGATGGAGATGAGAGGACGGTTGTTGTTTCTCCTTTAAATGTATCCGACTGGTATATTGCAATGGGTATAAGGCAGTATCAGATAGATTATCTTGTAAAGACCGAGTTTGCTTCCGTAAGAAGCACGGTAGTCAAGCTGATGATCGTTCTTTCCATCTTTACCGTGTTCATAATCGGAACCTCCATCGTCAATACGGCCAAGTCCAAGGAAAAGGGACGTATCCTGGAAGACAAGGCGGATATGGACCAGCTTACGGGACTTACAAACAAGGTGGCTACCGAGAGGATGATCACCGAGTATATGGAGAATAACAAGACCGAGCGGGGCGTTTTGTTTATTCTTGATATAGACAACTTTAAGAAGGTTAACGATACCATGGGCCATGCTTTCGGCGATACCCTTCTTAAGACCCTTGGTAAGGAGATCCGTTCTGAATTCCGTGTAACGGATATCGTCGGACGTACCGGCGGTGACGAGTTCATGATCTTCTTAAAGAACATAACCGACGACCTTATCGTTGAGAGAGAGGCAAACCGTATCAACCGTTTCTTCCACGAGTTCAAAGCGGGAGATGACTACGTTAAGTATTCCGCAACCGCCAGTATCGGTGTTGCGATCTTCCCCGAGGACGGTGCTTCATTCAAGGATCTTTACGTGTCTGCCGATCAGGCTCTTTACAGGGCGAAGAAACGCGGTAAGAATCAGCTCGTATTCTTTAACGAAGACCGCTACGGAAAGCAGTTATAGGTATCATTTTAGGCAATGTGTCAAGTGTGCACATTGCCTAATTTTATATTGTAAAATTGTTAGAAACAACCAAAGGGCACAGGGGCGATATACATGTTTTACAAGAAAGACGTTATTTTTTGTGTAATTATGTTATGGCTTAAAAATCGGCCTTTGGATATACTATGGATAGTCACGGGAATCGTCCCGAAATTTTTTAGGAGGCACATTTTATGGCAAGTTTATCCATGAAAAATATCTGCAAGGTATATCCCAACGGATTTGAAGCAGTTAAGAACTTCAACCTTGAGATCGCAGATAAAGAATTCATCATTTTCGTAGGTCCTTCAGGTTGTGGTAAGTCCACCACACTTCGTATGATCGCAGGTCTTGAGGATATCTCCTCAGGTGAATTGAGAATCGGTGACAGAGTTGTTAACGACGTTGAGCCTAAGGACAGAGATATCGCGATGGTATTCCAGAACTA
>JAEEIN010000068.1 GCA_016281385.1 Lachnospiraceae bacterium
AACATCTATGCAAAGAAGCTGCCTCAGGATCTGCTTTCCAAAGTCATCGATGTTGTTGTAAGATCCGGCATTCATGTCCATGCCTATACCGACACGGAGATTGTGGGTATGAAGGAGGACGAGGAGCTCATCTACTACATGAAGCGAATCCACATGCCCTTTATCAAAACCGATGATATTGGCGCATATTTAAAGGACGGGTCCTACAAGGTTCAGATCATCCACTTAACGGACAAAAAACGTCTTGAAGCTTTAAGGGAGGAACTCAGAAAGCATTTCGATCCCGAGGTCGAGATCTTCTTTACCAACAACCACTATCTGGAGGTTTTCCCGAAAGGGGTAAGCAAGGGAAAGGCGATCCTCACTCTCACGGATCATCTCGGCTTTGACCGTGCCAACACCTTCGCAGCAGGTGATGCGGAAAACGACATTTCCATGATAAAAGCCGCCGCCACGGGTATTGCCATGGCAAACGGCGATGAAGAAGTAAAAGCCGCCGCAGATGTGGTAACCAAAGAAACCAACGACCGCGACGGCCTTATAGAGATCATAGATAAATATTTTCTTTAATCATTCTCAACCAGCATTCTCGTCCATCTGCAGGGGATAAGGGATATCAAAAGCGCTACCAGATAGCAGATGACATAGGTGATGACACAGTCCATAAAGGAATATGTCTCGATAAATGTCATCCATCCCCTGTGGCTGATGAAATAGTGAAGCAGCGCGGAAATAAGCCTGTGCATACAGAAAACTCCGAGTGCATGCTTCGTAAGGACTCGAATGACTTTCAGTACTATATCGGGTAATTTCTCAAGGGGCGGAGCCGCAAAAAGAAGGATCAGCGCAGCCGCCAGTACTATTCTTTTTACACCCGCAAATCCAAGACCGGTTATATCGGTAAATACCGCATAATATCTTAAAAGAACGATCACTGCGAGAGAAAGGATCATGGTTACGACCCACCATTTTCGCGTCTTTTCCATCGCTCCGTAAAATGCCAGCAGAAATCCCACCGCTGCAAGGGGGAACATCTCCGTAAGTTCACCGACACAGCCTGCGATCTCGGCTCTGAAACCGGAACCGATGACAATACCCATGTACTGCATCGCAAGTGCCGCAGCCATGATCACGATAAAGATCACGTTGTGGAACTTTGAAGCGATAAGGATAACGAGCATAAAGAAAAGGGTTATGGCCAGGCGGTTTACAAAGTACCACATCACCTGGTTAAGATAAGGGCTGTTGCCCGTTGCGATCTGCAGTACAAGATCCTTTATCTTAAGCTCGTAACCGGGATAAAGAGCCTCCTCAAGGACTTTGTAAAAGCCCCAGTAGATGACTGCCCATCCCACTAAGGGAACGATCATCTTAAGTATGGTTTCCCAGATACCGTTTGATTTGTCACTCTTAAGCTGCTTCTCCGAAATGATGAACTCCGCCATCATAAAGACGGGGATCGCCATCCCGCTTAAGAAACTGATCCAGCCGTAAACGCCGGATGTTTTTACATTTATTTCCCACAAGTATCCAACCACCATTTCAAATGACATGATCGCCATAAGAATTGACAGTCCCGGATTGTGGGGCTTTGCACTTTCTTTACCCTTTGCCATTTCCTAATTAAGCCTCTACGATAAGATACCTTCCGTCTCCGATATCGAAAACTTCGGCTTCTTCAAGAAGTTCCTCCTCAGAGTCCTCCTCTATATCGATACCTGCCTCCTCGAAATATTCGACTACACCCTCAATACCATCCACAACGTAAGCCTCGCTGTCCTCAAGGAATTCCCTTGCCTCTTCCATCGTGCTTGCTACTTCTTCCGGAAACAACTGTAACTGATTGTCCAGAAAGCAGCTGACAACTTTGTCATCAAACATACTACACCCTCCAAATCCAGTTCCTTGTTTTTAGTTCCTTATAAAGCTTTGCGACGGGAAGACCAACCACGTTTGAGTAGTCTCCGTCGATCTTTGTGATGTATTTTGCAAACTTACCCTGTATTGCGTAAGCTCCTGCCTTGTCCATGGGCTCACCGGTCAAAACATAATCCTCGATCTCAGCTTCTGACAGTTCCGAAACAAAAACCTTTGTTTCCTCCTCAAAGGAAAATGAACTTATGTCAACCGAATCATCATTCTTCTTAACAAGCTTCATGACGCTGACACCTGTAATTACTTCATGTGACCTGCCCGAAAGTTTCCGGATCATTGCCTTGGCTTCATCTGGGCTTCCCGGCTTTCCGAGATGCTCGTTCCCCAGAAAAACAAGGGTATCCGCCGCGATGAGATAAGTTTCTTCATCGATCTCCGACATCACCTTTTTACACACATCTTCGGCCTTCATCATCGAAAGCTCCCTTACTATATCACAGGGTTGTGTCTTTTCGGTGACTTCCTCGCAGTCACTTACGATTATATCATATTTAAGTCCCATATTGGAAAGAAGCTCCTTCCGTCTTGGAGAACCCGAAGCAAGAATTATGCGCATATTACCTGATACCGGTGCCCACAAGATAATCTATGAACTGTCTTGCCGCGCGGCCCGATCTTCCTCCGTGCTTTATTTCCCACTGGTTTGCCAAAAGAAGAAGCCTGTCCTTATCCATGTCGACTCCCGCCCTTTCGGCAAGTTCCAGTACAATGTTGTTATATTCCTTCTTATCCGGATTTCCGAAGTAGATGGTGACACCGAAGCGGTTGTATAAAGAAAGCTTCTCCTGCATGGTATCTCCAAAATGTACCTCGTCCTCCTTGCGGTTCTCGCCTCTCTCGGAAAACTTCTCGTTTACCAGATGACGACGGTTTGAGGTTGCGTAGATAAGCACGTTTCCGGGACTCTTTTCAAGTCCGCCCTCGATCACTGCCTTTAAATACTTGTATTCGGTTTCGAAGGTCTCGAAACTGAGATCGTCCATATAAAGAATGAACTTGTAATTACGGTTCTTTATCTGAGCGATGACATCGTTTAAGTCCTTGAACTGATGCTTGTAAACCTCGATAACACGAAGACCGTCCTCGTAATATTTGTTCGCAATGGCCTTGATGCTTGAACTCTTTCCCGTTCCCGCGTCACCGAATAACAGACAGTTATTTGCGACACGGCCGGCCACAAAGGCTTCCGTATTGTCCGTAAGCTGCTTCTTTGCATCCTCATAGCCCACAAGATCATCGAGGTTCACATGAGCGATGTTTGTAATGGGGATTATCTCCGCACCATCATCCGTGTGCTCAATTCTGAATGCTTTATGTAAACCAAATCGTCCCACACCGTAATCCTTGTAGAACTCGGTCAGAGTCTGCTTCATTTCCTCGGGAGAAGAATTCTCGTTGAATCTCTCCGCAAGCTCCACGATACGTTTGCAGATCCTGGTGTTATAAACCTTACTCTCCCGCTTTGAAGCCTTGTAATCAAGGGCAAGGGAGAAATCGTTTATCTCAAGGGTCTCAACCATATCCGTAAAGTCATAGTCGTAAAGTTCCTTAAGGATCACCATGTCATGTAAGACCGCATCGTTAATGGAGCCTTCCACCTCGCCCACGATCTCGCAGGCCATGGAGTAGGAATTCTCGTTGTTGACCAGGAGATTGGATAAATAGCAATGCCAGAGGTTACCGTAAAAGCCGTACTTTCCGGCAAGCTCAAGCAGTTCATGGAAACACTTATAAAAAAGCGACTGAAGCTTATCCGAGCCTTCCGACATGTAATTCTCCATCAGATAGACCATGTCGTTTAAAAGCTCGCCGTCTTCAAAATCCCTGTAAACAATGAGTTCCTGTTCGCGCATTTTATTCTCCCGTTCTTTTGGTCTTTACGATTTTATAACAATACAAAGTTGATAGCAAGGCGCGTATTGATTATAATTGATTTATTAAGAAAACATTCAGAAACTGTGAGGCGCTTATGTCAAATAAATTAAAAGGCTTAATCGTCACCCTGGTCCTGCTTCTGCTCTTTGGCGGCGCAGTTACGGCCTCGGTCATCAAAACAAACAGCTCAAAAGTTCCCGACGGAATCATCGGAAATACCCCGGGTAACCTAAACAACAAGGGGCTCTTCTGTGAATATGAAGGAGTTGTTTATTTTGCCAATCCCTACGACATGAATTTCCTCTATTCCATGACACCTCAGGGTACGGATATCAAACGTCTCTGTGACACAAGTGTCGAGTATATCAATGCCGGCGGCAAGTACGTTTTCTTCTACGGAAAGCCCAATCAGACGACCACCGGTCTCGGAAGCGTTGTTTCAAAGCCCGGCATGTACCGTGCAGACAAGAAGAATGGTGAGCACTTAAAGGCCCTTACCAAGGACGTTTCCCGAAGCATGGTCCTTGTGGGAAACAAAATGTACTACCAGCATTATACCGAGAAGACGGGCACCACTTTTGCGGTGATGGATATGACCAAGCTTGAATCCACCGAGCTTCTGGATCATATGATAAATCCCGCCTGCTACTATCAGGGCGGAATCTTCTATAACGGTATGTATAAGGATCATTACCTCTATCGTTACGATATAGCCACCGGCACTGAATCCGTGATCTGGCAGGGCAATATCTGGAATCCCATCTACGACGGAAGCTACGTCTACTACATGGACGTATTAAACGACTACAGGCTCTGCCGCTACTCCATCACCAACAACACGATCGAGATCTTAACCGAGGATCGCATCGATTTCTTCAACCTCTACGGCGACATCATCTACTATCAGGTGAGCTCGCAAAAAGAACCCGCCCTTAAGAGAATGAGGGCCGACGGTTCGGAGAAGGTGACCGTGGCAAACGGTGTATTTACCGGCATCAATGTCACCTCAACCTACACCTATTTCACAGAATTCGGAAACGATGTTCCCCTCTACCGCACTCCCACCTACGGCGCTCCCGATGTAACGGAATTCACCGCCGCAAGGGATGCGGCCTTAAATGCCTACAAACCGAAGAAAAAATGATCAGCCTTCACGGGCTTTCAGATCTTTAAGCATCTCCCCTGCAGTTTTCCCGTTTACGGGATGACGTTTGCAGGGGTCTGTTTTTTCAAGGGGTTCAAGTACAAAGGCGCGGTTACACATGTCTGCGTGGGGAATGGTAAGTTCCTCCGTCTCCATAAAGATATCGTCATAATATATGATATCAAGGTCAAGGGTTCTGGGTCCCCACTTTATCGTGCGTTCACGATCCTGTCCCGCTTCCACTTTGTGAAGTCTTTCAAGCAGTTCTTCCGGAGACATAAGGGTACGTGCTTTCCACATACCGTTTAAGAAATCCGGCTGATCCGTGTAACCGTAAGGCTTTGTGGTTATAAGGTCGGAGCCTTTGATAAAGTCTATGTCTTCTGCAGAGAAAAGGTCCATCTTTCCTGCCTCGATTATCTCTCTCGAATCTCCGATGTTTGAGCCCACGGCGATAAAGACCTCATGCCACCTTCTGGTAATGGTGACATTGACGTCGGAAAAAGGATGCTCGAGTGGAGCCGAAGGCTTGTGGACGGTAACCGTGATCTCTTCTGCCTGTCTGAATTTAAGAAGAAGCTTCTCCGCAAGATCCTCTGCAACGCATTCTATCAGGTTCTTCGGATCCTTATCGAATATTTTACAGATATAGTCCGCTGCATCCGCATAGTTAAGAGTCAGGGAAAGATTGTCATTCTTTCCGGCCTTTCTTGTGTCGACCTTAAATGTTATGTCAACCCAGAATTCCTGGCCTTTTTCTTTTTCCTGAGGTAAAACACCGTGATGACCGTAAAGCCTGAGTCCTGTGAGCTTAATTTCGTCCATATACTGCCTCCAGCATGTCAATAACGCGTTTGTTTGCCTTTATGTCGTGAACCCTTACGAAAGATGCGCGCTTTTCAACTGCAAGAGCCGTGAGCGCCAATGTTCCCTCAAGACGGTCGTCGGAAGGAAGGTTAAGGGTGTTTCCGATAACGGATTTGCGGCTTACGCCCAGTAACCAGGGAAGGCCTAATGAATTAAGCATCTCCATGTTGTTAAGGACTTCCAGATTCTCTTTCGTGGTCTTTGCAAAACCTATTCCCGGATCCATTATTATCTTATTTTCGGATATGCCTGCATCCAACGCAAGCTTGATGCACATTGCAAGGTCGGAACAAAGATCGTCCATGAGGTTGTCGTATTTATCCTCGAGACGGTTGTGCATAAGACAGCAGGCAACCCCGCCGCGGGCGATAACGCCTGCCATGCCCGGATCCTTCTTAAGTCCCCAGATATCATTGATAAGGTCCGCTCCCGCCTTTACGGAAGCCTCCGCAACAACGGCTTTCTGAGTGTCTACTGAAATTGGAATGTCAAAACGTGCTTTCACGGCTTCAACTAAGGGAATCACCCTTGCGATCTCCTCGTCGGCTGAGACAGGTTCGTAGCCGGGCCTGGTGGACTCGCCGCCTATGTCAAGGATGTGCATGCCCTCGCTTATCATCTCTTCCACATGCTTAAGGGCCGCATCCTTTTCAAGAAATTTCCCTCCGTCAGAAAAGGAATCCTTTGTCACATTAAGGATTCCCATTATATACGTATGATTCTTTGTATCAAATTCTTTATTACCTATCAGCATTTCCCCTCATTAAGGCGCAACCGGTGCGCCCGCCGCGATAAACGGCTTTCCTCCCGTTATTTTCCAAGTACCTTAAAGAACTTATTCTGAAGTCTGTCGTTTTCTGCAAATGCTCCCCTTGTCGCAACGGTCTGGGTGATGCTGCCGGGCTTCTTGATTCCGCGCATGGACATGCACATATGCTCAGCCTCAACAACAACCATAACTCCCTTGGGAGCGATATGCTCGTTTATGGCATCTGCGATCTGGGAAGTCATCTTCTCCTGGATCTGAAGCCTTCTTGCATAAACCTCAACGATACGTGCAAGCTTGCTTATGCCAACAACCTCGCCGTTTGGAATGTATGCGATATGAACTTTGCCGTAAAAAGGAAGCATATGATGCTCGCACATGGAATAGAAGGTGATGTCCTTCTCGATCACCATCTCACTGTTCTCAACGGTGAAGCGCTTGCTTAAGATTTCCTTTGGATCCATCTCATAGCCTGCGAAAAGTTCGTTGTACATCCTGGCGATGCGGTCGGGAGTTTCAAGTAAGCCTTCCCTTGAGCCCTCCTCACCCATTCCTTCGATCAAAAGCTTAATTCCTTCCTTTATCTTCTCTTCATTTATCATCTTTACCGTGTCTGTCCTTCTTTATTTCATTCTTATGCTCCACGATCTCCTTAACCCTTGATAAATGGGAAAGAGAACCGAAGCTTATTATCACAGTATCATTATCGGCCAACATCAAAGAAAGTTCCACCGCTTCATCGATGCTGTCCGCCGCCGTAACATTGGGATTGACCTCGCTTACGGCCTTAGCCAGTTCATAGCCCGGAAGTCCCCTCCGCCTGTTGGGGCTCGTGCAGGTGATGACCTGCCATGCGGCACTGACTGTATTATTGATTACTTTACCATATTCTTTGTCCTTTAGCACACAAATTATGTAGATAATTTTCTTATCTTTAAAGTATAAGGACACATTATCCCGAAAAACAAGGGACGCAGGCTCATTGTGGGCTCCGTCGATGACAAATACGGGCTTCTTTGAGATAACTTCGAATCTCCCCGGCATTGTGGTTGACATAAGTCCTTTCGCATATGCTGATGCCTTTATCTTAAAGCCCCTCTCCTCCAGTGCCTTCACAGCTTCAATGGCATTGATGGCGTTTTGAGGCTGATTGGTTCCAAGAAGGGTGATCTTAAGGCCCTTGAGCTCTTTATAATCAAAAGCGGTTCCAGAAAGACTGAACCTTGACTTTGTTATCATAGCGGGATCTGCAATGGTTACCTTTGAGCCCAGCCCGTCTGCAAGTTTACATAATGTTTCTTTAACAACGGTATCGTTATCTCCGCTCACAACCACTGAAGATCCGGGCTTTATGATGCCGCCCTTTGTGGCAGCGATCTTTTCAAGGGTATCCCCCAGATACTGCATGTGGTCCATTCCTATGGAAGTAAATACAGCAACCTCCGTATTCTTTACCACATTTGTGGCATCAAGCTCTCCGCCCATTCCGCATTCCAGGACAACGAAGTCGCATTCTTTTTCTTTAAAATACAAAAACGCCAGAGCCGTTTCCAGCTCAAAGCGTGTGAATTTAAGACCTGTTTCGGCTATAGTCCCGATCAGGTTTACATAATTTTCTTTTGATATATTGCGTCCGTTGACGCTGATGATCTCCCGCTCCTCAAAAACCGCCGGGGAAGAATAAACTCCCACTCTGTAACCGGAAGCACGAAGGATGCCTGCTATGAAGGCAGAAGTTGAGCCCTTGCCGTTCGTTCCGGCAACATGAATAAACCTGAGGGCGGATTCGGGATTTCCCAATGCATCGCAAAGATCTGTTATGGAACCCAGCCCCGGTTTGATGCCTCTGTTATTCAGTTGCTCCAGATACTCCCTTGTTTCTTCGTAATTCATAGACTCTGTTACTTCCCCTGCCTGCCTCGTAGGCTTCCTTTGAGCGCTTCATGCTGCGAACCGTCATGAAATATGCAACAACAAAGAACACCGCGGTTATGAACCATGTAAGGGGATCTCCGAGACAAACACCTTCGAAACTCATTCTCGCAACGGCGATCTTGGCGATGATGGCCCTGCTTGCCAGTTCAACGATACCGCCCGTCATGGCCGAGAAGGAAAATCCGCAGCCCTGCATGGCGTTTCTCTGTATGAAGATCATTCCCAGGGGAATGAAGCATACCCCCGCTCTGTAATAATAAACCTTTGCATATTCAAGTACCTGTGCAAAATCCGCCGACGAATCCACGAAAAGCTTTAAAAGCATCGGAAACAGCGGAACGGACAAGAGGAACACGGAAACGGAATAAACCGCCGAAAGAACATTTGCGCTCCTTACACCCTTTCTGATCCTGTCGATATCGTTGATACCGCGGTTCTGCGCACAGTATGTTGACATTGTAACCCCAAGGGCACTGTATGGCAATGTGATAAACTGACAAACCTTGTTGGCTGCGGTATAGGATCCCATGACGGTTGAACCAAAAAGGTTAAGTGCCGCCTGGATCATTATTGTGCCTATTGCGGTTATGGAATACTGAAGTGCCATGGGTACACCGATCTTAAGCTGATTTCCCGCAATCTGACGGTCCATGTGCATGTGACGCCTTTCGGGAACGATGACCTTCACCTTCTTAAAGATATAAATAAGGCAAAGTGCCCCGGAAACTCCCTGGCTTGCGATGGTGGCAATGGCTGCTCCCCTGACACCCATCTTAAATACTATTATAAGAAGAAGGTCAAGTCCCACATTGAGGGTTGCAGAAATGATCAGGAAATAAAGGGGTGTCCTTGAATCACCCACTGCCCGCAGAAGTCCCGCACATACATTGTAGAGCATGGTGAAAAACAAACCGCCCGTGATAATGATGATGTAGTCATAGGACATCTGAAATACGTTTTCGGGGGTATTCATCACCGTAAGAAGCCATCTCATGGAAAGAACGCTGATAAGGGTGATGATGACGGTAAGGCCCACTGTAAGGGCAATGGAATTAAAGGTGGCTACCTTGACACCTTCCCTGTCCCCCGCACCGAACTTCTGGGAAATGACTACCGCAAAGCCTGCGGAAAGACCCATGGCAAAACCGATGATGAGAAAAGTGATGGTTCCGGTAGCACCAACAGCTGCCAGTGCGTCAAGGCCGACAAACTTGCCGACTATGATGGTATCCACCATATTGTAAAGCTGCTGAAAGAGATTTCCCGCTACAACGGGAAGTATAAATTTAAGTATAAGCTTGAAGGGACTGCCCTTCGTCATGTCAAGTTCCATAAAAACTCCATATCAAATTTGTGCAAAAGTCATAAAAGTTATCATAGTAAGATTAATATCTTTTTTCATCGGCACTTTCTATCAAAAAACTACTAAATAATGTTATTTTTCGATTGAATTCATACAATCCGTATGGTAACATACCATAAAGAAATTCCGTAAGGATCACGTATAAGGAGGGTTATAATGGACGCTATCAAGTGTATCAAAGAAAGACGCAGCATTCGTCAGTTCACCGCAGAACCCGTATCTCACGAGGTTTTATCAGAAATCGTTGAGATCGCCCGTTTCGCTCCCAGCTGGAAAAATACAAACATTTCCAGATACGTGGCAGCGGAAGGTTCAGTTAAGGATCTTATCTGTGACAAGGCATTCGATCTTTACCCCGGAAATGCCGAGATGGTGCGCAAGGCACCGATGCTTGTTGTTCAGACATATGTAAAGAACCGTTCCGGTTTTGAGAGAGACGGTTCCTTCTCCACCAAGAAGGAAGACCGCTGGCAGAATTACGATGCGGGTATCGCAGCCGAAGCTTTCTGTCTCGCAGCATTTGAAAAAGGTCTCGGAACCGTTATTCTCGGAATATTTGATGAGGATGAGGTGGCTAAGGCCATCGGACTTTCAGAAGATCGTGGCGTTGCCGCTTTGATAGTTATCGGACATCCCGCTATTGACAATCCCGAAGCTCCCAAAAGAAAGGATGTTTCGGAATTACTTACATTTCTTAGTTAATTCAAAGGAGAAGGTTATCCCTTCTCCTTTTTTATAGCATGAATAAATATACGGAGGTTTTTATGAGACATTTGATGAGTCCTTTGGACATGTCGGTTTCAGAGCTTGAAAGACTCTTTAATCTGGCAAACGACATCGAAAAGAACATGCAAGATTATTCGGAGGTATGTAAGGGCAAGAAGTTAGCCACCTGCTTTTACGAGCCCTCAACAAGGACAAGGCTTTCCTTTGAAGCTGCCATGTTAAATCTTGGAGGAAGCGTTATCGGATTTTCCGAGGCAAGCTCCTCAAGTGCAGCCAAAGGTGAAAGCGTATCCGATACAATAAGGGTAATCTCCTGCTACGCAGATATCTGCGCAATGAGACATCCCAAGGAAGGTGCTCCCATGGTAGCCGCAAGCAGGTCCCTCATTCCCGTTATCAACGCAGGGGACGGCGGACATCAGCACCCCACCCAGACATTAACGGATCTTCTTACCATAAGAAGTCTTAACGGAACCCTTAACAACTTCACCATCGGTCTTTGCGGCGATCTTAAGTTCGGCCGTACCGTTCACTCCCTTATAAGGGCCCTCTTAAGATATACCGGTATAAAGTTCATCTTCATATCCCCCGAGGAGTTAAAGGTTCCCGATTACATCACACAGGAGCTCGACGACCGAAACATCGAATATAAGGAAGTGATCAAGCTCGACGATGTTATGCCCGACCTTGACATCCTTTACATGACAAGAGTTCAGAAGGAAAGATTCTTCAACGAAGAGGATTACATCCGACTCAAAGATTTCTACATTCTGACCAAGGAAAAGATGGAACTGGCAAAAGAAAACATGCTTGTTCTTCATCCCCTTCCCAGAGTAAACGAGATATCCGTCGAAGTGGACGACGATAAAAGGGCCGCATACTTCAGACAGGCTCAGTACGGCGTATATGTGCGCATGGCGCTGATAATGACACTTTTGGGACTTGCTCCCGATGTTCTTGATAAGGAGGCTTAAAGATGTTAAACGTTGGACAGATAGAAGAAGGTTTTGTTTTTGACCATATCAAAGCGGGAACAAGCCTTGACATATACTACAAGCTCGGGCTTGACAAAAAGGACTGCACAGTGGCTCTCATAATGAACGCCAAGTCCGAAAAGATGGGAAAGAAGGACATCTTAAAGGTGGAGATCGATATCAATTCCCTTAACCTTGACGTTTTGGGCTTCATTGACCATAATATAACGGTAAACGTGGTTCATAACGGCGACATCATTGAGAAGAAGCCCCTGGAGCTTCCCAAACAGATCGTGAACGTGATAAAGTGCAAGAATCCCCGATGCATCACATCAATCGAGCAGGAGCTTCCCCACATCTTCGTTCTCACCGATCCCGACCGGGAGATCTATCGTTGCAAATATTGTGAGGAAAAGGCGGATCACCGCTTTTAAGTGATATTGAAGAATTACAAAGAAAAAAGAAAACATTTTCACAATCAGATAATACGGGATATGCGAAGGCTGGGCAAAGAGGTTTACAACTCTCCCCGCTTTCAATCATCCAAACAGTTCATCCAGCACGGAGAGATTTCTGTAAAGAAGCATTGCGAGAAGGTAGCCTATTCAAGCCTCTGGCTTGCCAGAAAGCTTAAGATCAAAGTTAAAGAAGACGAAATGATCCGGGGTGCTCTCCTTCACGACTACTTCCTCTACGACTGGCATGACGACGAGCACGGCCACTTCTGGCGGCTTCACGGCCTTAAGCATCCATTCATCGCGCTTAGAAACGCGGAAGAAGAATATGACTTAACGGACCGCGAACGGGACATCATCAAGAAGCACATGTTCCCCTTAACCGTTATTCCGCCCATGTGCCGCGAAAGCTGGATCGTAACCCTTGCGGATAAATACATCTCCGCCGGGGAATCCATTCACTTTATCAAAACAAGAAAACGCTATAACGAACTTAAAAAGTAAAACAGCCGGCGGATCGCTCCGCCGGCATTTTTGTTACTTGAACGTTATTGTAATCTTCTTATTTTCGGTATGGTTTTTTCCGTCCAGATCTTTTTTAGTGAAAGATATCCATCCGCTTAAAGACTTTACTCCTTTCGGAAGCGGTTCTGTAGTTCTGGATAATACGATTGTCAGGCCGCCATCAAACTTAGTACCGAAATCTACATATTTTAGCAGATCATTTGACTGGCCTTTAATTACATCACCGTAAAGGTGAGCCTGTGTTATCTCACCATTTTTGCAGCTTATAGAAACCTCCGCTTCTTTCTTGAGTGAGACCTTTGAATTAAAAGTAATCGTCGGCATCGGCACGGAAGGTTCATCCTTGACGTTAATGGTGATCTTGGCCGGTTTCGTCAAGGCAACGGCTGTAGTTGAACCCAACTCCGATTTCACCTCAGCCACACAGACATACAATGTGATCTTTCCGGTACCATTAACTTTATGCGTAAAATCATCAAGCTT
The DNA here is from genome assembly GCA_016281385.1 of Lachnospiraceae bacterium. Classification (GTDB taxonomy): domain Bacteria; phylum Bacillota; class Clostridia; order Lachnospirales; family Lachnospiraceae; genus UBA1258. The sequence continues at coordinate 13,049 of JAEEIN010000068.1, forward strand.
TATTCCGGAATGGCTTACCGAAACTGCCTTTGTGGAATCATTCGCATCCTGTTTAAAGGTTTTCGTTCCTCCGGTTGTCAGACCATCCCACAGATAACAATTATCATAATAAGCATGATCATCGGTTATGGACATAAATTCTTCCGCCTGAGTATACAAAAGAGTGTACTTTGAATTGTAATCAATATTTTTCAGCTTATAGTCTATTGTGATTGGCGATGCTTTAGCACCTTTATATACTGTATACTCACTCTTGGTCGGTGTGATCGTCCTTTCTAAGTAGCCGACCTTGATCTTATAGGTATTACTAACCTTTTTCTTGTTGATAACATGTTCAATGGTTATTTCAACATCAGGTTTGGTCGGAAGTAAAAGCATAACCTTTGTATTGGTATCAAAATGTACACCTGTCCGGCCGTAATACTTATCCGTATTAATGATCTTTGCATTCTTTGCCGTTATCTTTGTTGTACTGTCGCAAAGCGCGCTCCATGACCCTGCTATTTCTTCCTCCGCATAAAGTTCTGAACGAACTTTAAGATAAAGTCCATTTGCCGTTCCGGTATTATTTTCAAGCTTTATTTCTTCTGCTTTAAATTCTTGCTCACTCATATCGAAGCATGAAGATATCGTATCATCATACGCATCATCCGGATCCTCCCGACCCGGAGCAGCTTTAACGACAAATTTTCTTGAAAGGATCGTCTTTTTGCCGTCCAAAGATTTGACGGTCACGGTATAAGTTCCGGCCTTGGTGACCGAAACATCTCTGGTTTTGCGATCGATACTTAAACCGTTCTTGGGAGAAACGGATACTGAATAATCCTGGAAATCAATAAATAAGCCATTTTTATCAAGGATTTTAAATCTTTTGCCATCTAATTTGTTTGAATACTTACCTTCCGGCTTCCTCTCACTGCTTCCCTTCACATCACCGATCCAGAGTTCCGCAGGTTTGGGACACTTCTCCTTTATGATGATCGGACCGAATCTCTCCCAATCGGATTTATCTCCGCGGTCGTTGGCCCTTACAATAACCCAGAATTGATTAAGTTCATCCGTATCCTGAACTTCATAATCCTTATTAACGGTAACTTTTCCGTCTTTAACGGATACCGCTTTCAATAAAGCCTCATTATCTGCTTCGATCTCCCATGACAATTTCGTCTTACCCAGCTTATATGACTTATCGCCGATCGTAGCGATGGGCTTTGCGGTAAGCTTAATACTTACAGCCTTTCCTCTTTGTTTGTACAGTTTATATTGATGATCGAAGTCAATGTACTGTCCTTTGTAAGCAGCCACCTCAATCTTAATATCGTTGATCGCAGGTAAAACGGTAACGGTTGCCGTTGCCGGAGCGGAAAGAGCACCGTCGGGCGTAGGAGGATAAACTTTCAAAGTATACTTTCCGGGATAAACATTATCCGATTTAGCCTCAAGATATACGGACTGTCCATCATCAGATAAATACATCTCTTCTTCTCCGTTTACGTAGTAGGTAGCCGCGCAAACGACACCGTCGGAATTCACAAGTTCCACTTCCGCAATCTCTCTGTATGTTGAATCCTTTGTAAAAACTGCTTTCGCAAGAAGGCATTTAACACCGCGTGTAGCGGTTATCTTCTTCTTATCAAGCGAAAGTTTGCATTCGAAAGAAGGATTCTTTGTTGAAATGCCCGTAAATTCTTTAGTAGAACCTGCTATATCTTTATCATTGTGATACGGATCAACAACGAGATATGAAGAAACCTTGATGTCATACTTCTGAGCATGGCCTGCCCCCGGCAAGGCATCTGACAGTTTAATCCTTATTTTGTCTCCGTCATATACCGGCTTATCGGACTTTTTAACCTGCTCCATCGGTGAAACAGGCGTTCCAACCGCATTTGCTTCCCAACGATAAACCACACCCTTTATACCCTTAAGTGACTTTGGAGAAGATATAACTGCGTCAATATACGTATCCGTTGTATCAACTACCTTAAAGGTCGGAGTACCGAAATTCGGAAGTTTGGGAGTTATAGTATAATTCCATACATCCCCTTTGGGAATTCCGTCAGAAAACATTAATTTGATCTGGGCCTCCGGCAGATAACAATATTTGCCCGCTATCTGGTATGTCCTTACCGTAAGTTTTTTGGTCTTTGTGTCGATCGTACAATACTCGGATCCGCTTACTATCGCAAGTACGCTTAAATCCGCATTCTTGTTTGTAACGATATCAAATACCTTCTCGGTACCGTAAGTCTGCTCGATCTTATTATCCTTGACACCCTTCAATTCAAACTTTGTGATCTGCTGGGCAACATTGAAGGTTAGTTCACGCGTTCCGAAATCATCACCTTTAATGGTAACTTTAATGGAATTGGTAAAGCCCTGAGCTTTTGTATAATCTATTAATATATATCCGTCATCACCTTTGGTAACGAAACCGGGAACATTCTTTTTCCCGCACTTTGCGGACACGCTCTTGATCGGAAGAGGAACCGGTTCAGCCGCATCCCTTTCAGCAATACAAAGGACTGCCTCTTTTTCATAAAAACTTGCATTGACCTTTGCTTTGTTGTTAAGAGTCTCTACTGAATCGTCAGATCTTTTCAGCAGGGGCACGATCTCGCCCTTGGTTTCAACAATGATCTCACCGTCTTCCCAAATGTCCAGATCGATCCTGCCCTTCTTATCCGGCTTTACTTCCTTTTCGGATCCGGCAGTCTTATATGTATATTTTGTTATATTGAAACCTGTATATGTTTTGGCTGTGAAGAATACTCTCTTACCGATCGGAACAGTGAAGATCGTATCACCTGTTTCGGTGTCCACAGCACCCGTTATGGCTATTCCGTTTCCATCCGTAAGAACAAGCTCCTTAGCAGCCCTTGTATTTATCTTAACGTCCAGTTTCAGGTCCGGAGCATTCTCATAACTTACCGTTATTCTCTTATACGCATACTTTTGGGCAGGGAGATCTTTATAAATGAATGCTCTCTCGTCGTGATCGTCATCAAGCCATTTGATCTCGTCAGGTTCCAGTGTTTCAAGGACATCGCCCTCACTATTCAAGCGATGAAGTTTCGGGATGAGCCTGTAATTCGTGGAGATCATTGTAATAGTAAAAGTAGTGGCACCTTTTTCCAATGTACGTTGGACGGCTACCCCACTGTTAACCCAAGGTTCATCATCATCAATAGCTATCAGAATGTCCGGGTAAGTCGTAGTGTATTGCCATTCTACATATGCATCCACATCTTCAATGGGCTTGATCTCAAGGGTAGCCTCAATATAGATAGTTCCCTCATAATCAACATCTATTGCATAATAAGGCTTACTCTTTGAAAGAGTTCCCTCTGTTTTTGCCGTCTCGTCTACATAATATGAATTTTGGATAGGATACTCGAGTTTTGTTCCTTCTTTATCCTCATCACCTTTGTAATACTTGAGTTCCTTAAGTTCATATACATTACTGTTGTAATCTAAAAAGAAAAAGAACTGTGTTGATAAATCTGCTTTGTCGTATAACGAAGGACTTATTACCAGATTTGCACCAACAGTATTGGTATATTTTTCTTCTGTCTGAAGCAGTTGTGTCCCGGCTTCTATTACCGCAGGAGTGTATCTTACGAAATCAACATCATCTATGTTTGAGCTGACAACAAAATTGCTGAATCTTGCAGCTAAAGATAACTGAATGTGGATTTCCTCCCCACTTTGAATTGCTTCAGTTACGGCTTCTTTAGAGATAACAGCTTTATATGTATAATCTGATTTATCACTTTCCACAATTTCAAGCTGCGTAGCCGTGAACAGCTTTTCAAGGCTGATTTCACCTAAATAATAGGACACAACACACTTATTCAATTCCATATCCAATGCTTTGATCTTCTTATAGATCACGATCTCTTCACCGGTGGTATAATTATCATCTGTGATTCCTGTAATCAAATAAGATCCTTTTTCACCCGTCGGAACGTTTTCTGAAAAATTAACCTTTACCGGAGCGGAATTTTCCAAATAATCTTCCGCTTCATCCGGTACATCTTCAGTAAGCTCCTCTCCGGATCCTTCCGAATCTGTATCATTGTCACTGACGGATTCCTCCACATAAACATCGTCAGTGCTTACATCATCACATGAACTTACATCCTCATATGTGATGACATCTTCACATGCGCTGACATCCGCCGCCGGACTTGTAAGTCCCGTTGCAAATACATCAGCGGGTAAAGAGGTTACGATCATCATGACAGACAATATTGCAGCCATGAAACGATTCAAACTCTTTTTCATTAAAAACTCCTCCCTCAAAAACAAAAATATGCTGCGGAAGTGTAAACTTCGCGCAACATATTTATTATACATCAATATGGTATTGTTAGCAATTAAGCCATCTCATCAATAGCCTTTGCAAACTGGTCGGCACAGGAGGTGCCTCTCATGCCGCAGAGGTTGCCTCTTAAGATATCGGCGATCTCGTGAGCGTTGCGTCCGTCCACCAGCCTTCCGATGGCCTTTAAGTTACCGTTGCAGCCGCCGGTAAATACTACATTGTGAAGAGTGTTGTCATCCTCCACATCAAAATCGATTTTCATTGAACAAACACCCTTGGGGCTAAAAGTTACGTGCTTCATTTTGTTACTCCTTTTTATTCTTCATCATCTTTTTTATCTGATTTTGTTACAGCGGCCTTGATAAATTCAAAGGAATCCTTGAAGGTCTTTGAAGAAAGTGTGGGATTGCCTTTAAACATTCCGCGCATCCTGAACTCTTTGACAAATGCCTGGAAGCCCTTGTTGTCTTTACCGGCAGAGAATCTGCCCTTTAATTCGAAGAACTCCTCCTTCATGCTTTCGGCAAAGCTCTGAGGCTTCTCTTCGATTGCTTTCTTTATGCTTAAGAACTTGCTTTCAATGCTGTCGGTAAGGCTGTTTATCCTGTTGTCGAAACCGTCGGAAGCCTTGTCCATCTTTTCTTCCAGACCGCTTGCCCAGTTATCCAGGGCCTCACCCATCTTTGCTTTACGCTCGTCAAGGCTCTCACCGGCGTAGGCGATCATCACGTCAAGACGCCTGGCCATAAGCCTGAGTTCGTCCTTAGCCTTCTCGAGTCTGATGAGCAGGCTTCTGAGATCGAAGGCTGCCTTAATGGATAATGCCAGATCTATGGCAAAAATAAAGACTTCCACAAATACGATTATGTTAAACAATCGTTCAGGCACGAAGGATGCAACGTATTCCACACCGTTTTGAATGAAATAACACATGCACAAAGATCCGAAGCCCCAGAAAAGACTGGTAAACAGGCTGATATATCCGTTTAAGTTAAATTTCTTGTCCGAATAGTCCCAGTAACGGATCTTAAATATTGCCTCCATTGCCCATCCCGTGAAATATTCAAGGACGCTGCAGCCTATGGTTCCTGCTATAAAAACAAGAACCGGCCACTGCCTGAAGGGCGTCGTACAAAAATACATTGTCATTGCACCGCAGCCATATATGGGGATCACAGGCCCCTTTAAAAACCCGCGATTTGTCAGCTTCTTTTCGGAAACCGACACATATGTGGATTCGATTATCCAGCCGAGAAAACAATAAAAAATAAAGTAAAAAAACAGCTGGCCGATGGTATACTTAAACATTTCTCCCCCTTAGATCCTAAAATGTCAGGACCTCGTTTTTAGGCTGCTTACACTTCTCCAAAGATACCGGTATGAGCACCGGTCCTTCAGCCTCGTAGCCTTCAAAATACTCTTTGGTCACCTTAAAGACGCCCTTTACCCAGGATCTGTTCTCCAAGGTATCTGCCTTGTCATATTTGGCCACATAGCCAAGGAACTGAATATCGTTGGCGCAGCAGGTCATTATAGCCCTTCCGGGAACAAAATAACCCTTGGGGAAATTCTCGGGCATAAAGACATTGGCAACATAGGATATCTCTTTTCCAAGATATCTCTCGGGATTATCCATAACATCGATGTACCATATTCCGTAGGTTTCATCCGTTAAATCAATACGATCCTTGGTAACATCAAAGGGAAGTTCTTCTTCCAGCGTTGCGTTTACTTCGCCGTTTTTGTCTTCAAAAACGATCTCCGCACGCTGATTAATGGCTTTGATGTTTCGCTTGTAATTTGCAAGCTTGTCCGTCATACCGTCACATCTGTTAAAGATGATGAGTTCCGAATTCCTGATCATCTCTCCCAAAAGAGAACGCATATTGGTGTAGTAGAGTTCAAAGGTGGTGCAGTCGATCATGGTGATCTGCTGCTCTAACTTCCACATGAAGGGAAGCTTGAACTCTTTGTAGTTCCACATACCGTTATACTCAATGATCACTCTCTCGGGTTTGTATTTCTTGTCAAGCTCCAAAAGCTTATCAGGTGTGATGTCGGATGCATCCTCCACCGTCTCCATAACGGTATTGGTCTGCTTTAAGAGTTTTTCGTTGTACTCTTCTTCGCCCTCTTCACAAACAAGAAGAAGGGTCTTTCCCTTGGTCTTAAAATAGGGCTGACCCAGGGTATAGCTGATAAACTGTGTCTTTCCGCTGTCCAGAAAGCCATTTATTACAAATACGGATTTCATGGTTAAATCCTTCCTAAAATCAATTATTTAAGGATTCCTAAGTTTCCTATATGCTGCGCTTTTCCTTAATTACCTTTACGGGTAAGAATAAGATCCTTGATAGCATCTTCCTTAAGTTCGGAGCCGATCACGCAGATCTTACCGGTGTACTGAGGCTCGCCGTTACGTACGTTCTTCTCTTCGGGAACGTAGTCAAAGTAGATCCACTTGCCGTTCTCGCCGGGAAGCATTCCCTTTGCACGAAGAACATGGCCGTACTCCTCGGAGTCAAGTGCTGCAAGGAAGGCATTGACCTGAGCTTCGGTGTAGGTTGCTGCCGTCTCGTAGCCAAGGCTTGTAAAGATCTCATCTGCGTCGTGACCATGATGATGGTGGTGGTGATGTCCGCAACCGCACTCCTCGCCGTCATGATGGTGATGATGATGTTCATGCTCGTCATCATCGTCGTCATCGTCATCGTGGTGATGATGGTGATGTTCGTGTTCGTCATCATCGTCGTCATCGTCGTCATCGTCATGATGATGGTGGTGGCCACAGCAGCATTCTTCATCGTCATCATCATGGTGATGATGATGCTCATGCTCGTGCTCGAATTCCTCAAGGAGTTCCTCTGCAAAGCCCGTTACTGCCTCGAATGTCTCAAGGATGTAGGAGCCCTTAAGGTCGTCCCAGGGAGTGGTGATGATCTTTGCGTCTTTATTGTGCTCGCGAAGAAGGGCAACAACCTCTGCAACCTTCTCCTCGGTCATGTTCTGTGTACGGCTTAAAACGATGGTTCCCGCATGTTCAACCTGGTCGATGAAGAACTCACCGAAGTTCTTCATGTAAACCTTGCACTTTGATGCGTCAACAACCGCTACGGAAGAACCTGCGGTAACGCCCTCTGCGCTCTCACATGCTTCGTGGATGGCACGCTGTACGTCGGAAAGCTTGCCAACCCCCGAAGGCTCGATAAGGATCCTTTCGGGAGCGTACTTTGCGATAACTTCCTTAAGAGATTCCTCAAAATCACCTACCAGTGAGCAGCAGATACATCCTGAATTCATCTCTCTGATCTCGATACCCGAATCCTGTAAGAATCCGCCGTCGATACCGATCTCGCCGTATTCGTTCTCAATAAGAACTACCTTGTCCCCGTTAAGGGCTTCGCTTAAAAGTTTCTTGATGAGGGTTGTTTTTCCTGCACCCAGAAATCCTGAAATAACATCGATCTTTGTCATTTTAAAATCCTCCGTGTTCTAATATTTCAGGCAGGGACACGCATACCGCTTCGCCCGAATCGTTGCCTCCCGCGAGTATCCCCACAAGATATCCCGATCCGTCATAGACGCCGCAGCCGCTCATCCCGGCCATTACATCCGTATATAAATAAAGCATCCGGTCGTCAAAGTCGTCCACATAGAAATCCTTTGCGGCTACCTTGCCGACTGTAGCATTGCTTCCCGCAGAAATCGCCGAACCAACGAGATAGACCATGTCGTCAACCGCCAGATCCTCGTAATGCTTAAGATCGTAAGCGGAAGAAGAAAGCTCCTTTACAAGGCCTTCGTCCAGGTACTTTCTCTCAAACTCAAGTATACAGATATCGGGATTTTCGGAAATGAACCTCACGTTTCCGAAGCCCGCATTGCCCGTATAAAAGGTGATGATGCCCTGATCGTATCCCTGCATCAGATGCCCCGCTGTCACAATGGCGATCCTTTCATCGTTAATATCAATGATGACACCGCTTGCGTGGCTCTCTCCCGCCGTTACCATTACGGTGGAGGGCATCAGCGTCATTACAAACTCCTCCTGAGTCATTTCGGGGTCCTTGAGTGCTTTCTTTTTACTTATCTCATTACGGCAAATCAGCCATGCCAACAAAAAGATCGTTGCCACGGCTAATGCTATAATCCACCACTTCTTCTTCATAATCAAGTTAAAAAACTATAAATTTTATTTACTGCGCATAAAGACACTCACGCAGCATATTCAATCCCATGTAAAAATGATCGCAAGCCGGACTGTAAGCCGGGTTATGTATCAGATGATCATCTGTCTAGTCTTATCGTTACCGATAAGCTCAAGCGACCTACCAGACAGCAAACCGGGCCGGTTTATTGCTGTCTTACCCTAAGGCATTTGGTCTTGCTTCGGATGGGGTTTACACGGCTTTTCGTGTTACCACGAAAACGGTAGTCTCTTACACTGCCTTTTCACCCTTACCGCTTGCGCGGCGGTTCTTTTCTGTTGCACTTTCCTTGGGGTCACCCCCACCGGACGTTATCCGGCATCCTGCCCTGCGAAGCCCGGACTTTCCTCACCTGCAAAATGCAGCCGCGATCATCTGTCCGACTTGCGTATTTTTCTTTTTACATCCCTATACGGGGAAGATCGATCCGCCGATGAACTCACGGCAAAGTGAATTGATGGGTACGATCTTCGGATCCAAAGCCACGAAATACTCAAGGAACTTAAGAAGTCTCTTAGCCTCGTAATACTCGGGCGAATCCTTCGTTATCTGGAACAACAGGGGTTCTGCGTAGGTTTTGAAGGCTGCCAGTTCGTAAAGGAGGATGGAATTGAACATTGCGTCCGCATTCTCCTGGAAGGGGAAGATGTTCTCCTCTTCGCCGCGCCTTACGCTGGGCCACATCCTGATGGTGTTCTGAGCGCTGGTACCCCTTGTCCTTGCATCACGCACCATACGTCTGAACAAACGTCCGTCGGTGGTGGGGATGCGGTTGTGCTCGTCGATGTTGATACTGGTGAGAGCACTGATGTAGATCTTGTATTTACTGTCGCCGGGAATGAACTCGGACATTCTGTCGTTAAGTCCGTGAATTCCCTCGATTACAAGGATATCATCCTTGTCAAGCTGAAGGAAATGACCGTTGTATTCTCTCTTTCCGGTCTTGAAATTGTAGTGAGGAAGCTCAACCCTTTCTCCTGCAAGAAGCTTGTTCATATCGCCGTTAAACTGCTTTACGTCAATGGCTTCGAGACACTCGAAATCGTAGTTTCCGTCCTTATCCTTCGGTGTATCGACACGGTTTACATAATAATCATCCATTGCGATGGGATGAGGGGTTAAACCGTAGGTTCTTAACTGAATGGAAAGCCTGTGTGAGAAAGAGGTCTTTCCGGAAGAAGAAGGTCCCGCAATAAGAATGAACTTGACCGTTCCTCTGTTTATTATATCCTGGGCGATCTCGCTTATTCTTCTTTCCTGAAGTGCTTCCTGAACAAGAATAAGATCGTTGATCTCGCCGTTTGAAATAGCGTCGTTAAGTTCGCCGACGGTGCTTACGTTAAGCTTCTCCCCAAGCTCCGTTGAAGCCTTTAAGGTCTCAAAGAGATGTCTTCTCTCATCGAAGGGCTTCAAAACCTTGGGTTCCTTCTCGTTGGGGATCGTAAGAACAAAACCGTCGTCATAGGGAATAAGGTCGAACCACTCGATGTATCCGGTGGAAGGCGCCATGCAGCCGTAGAAGTAATCAACGTACTGTCCCAGTCTGTAAACGTTTATTGTTGAGGAACGACGGTATTTGAACAGCCTTTCCTTATCCTTGAATCCTCTTTCCGAGAAAAGGGCGATGGCTTCGTCAAGGGGAATGCTCTTTTTCTCAAAGGGAATGTTCTCTTTGACAACTTCGTCCATTCTTGCCTTAACGTCGGCAATGAGCTTCGCATCCAGGGGCTTCTTGCCCTTGTAAGAGCAGTAATAGCCGTTTCCGATAACGAACTCGACCTTGATCTCCTCCACATTCTCGCGGCCCGCCACGTCCTCAAAGGATTTAAGCATCATCATAAGTGCGCTTCTGGCATAGGTCTTGTGACCGATGGAATCCTTAAGCGTGATGAATTCGATGGTGCAGTCTTTGTAGACCGTCTTGAAAAGTTCCCTGATCTTCCCGTTTTCAAGAACAAGGATGATGCTGTTGTCGTAATCGGGCTGATACTCGTTTACGATGTCCTCATACTTTGTTCCCACGGGGTATTCTCTGTCATTGCCAAGAATCTTTAATAAAGCCATACTCTACCTCCGGGTCATAAGCTCCTTTGCAAGCTTAAGTTTTTTTGTTTTCTGCCTCACGGCCCCCTGTTTATCTTCGGGCATATCCTTAAGATAACCCTCATATATATTTATCGACTTTTCTATGTATTCAGACAAGAGCGGGTCCCTGTTTTCTATGAGATATCCCGAAAATTCATCATAAACCTCCAGCACCTCACCTTCGGGATATTCTCCCTTACCCGGGCGTACGTCCATTACCCAGTAATACTTTCCCGCGTCCATCAAAAAAACTTCCTTCTCAATATGAAAAACGATATTTCTTACATACTGCCTTACAAGAAACAGTTCCGACTGGGGCTGAAGAACAAGTTGCATCGCATTCTTTACGATCTCCTCTCCTTCCGAAAGGATCCTTGTCATAAGGGCTCCGCCCATTCCGGCGATGACTATGGAGTCGACCTTATCCCCGGGAGCGATCTTATGTAAACCATCTCCCAGTCTGGTCTCTATCCTGTCCGAAAATCCCGCCCGGGCTATGTTCTCTCCCGCAGTCTTTAACGGTCCCTTGTTTACATCACAGGCTATCACCCGTTTTGCCACCCCTGACCTTGCCAGGGCTATGGAAACAAAACCGTGATCGCAGCCTATATCCGCCGCCGTATCGCAGGGCCTCACCATATCAAAGACTGCCTGCATACGGTCGGAAAGGTTTGTTTTTACAATACTCATCAGTCAAGATAATCCTTAAGCTTTCTCGATCTTGAAGGATGACGGAGCTTACGTAATGCCTTTGCCTCGATCTGTCTGATACGCTCACGGGTTACGTTGAAGTCCTTACCGACCTCCTCCAGGGTACGCTGACGACCGTCGTCAAGACCGAATCTTAAACGGAGCACCTTCTGCTCACGATCCGTAAGTGTCTGAAGTACCTCGTCAAGCTGCTCTCTCAAAAGAGTGAACGCAGCCGCATCTGCAGGTACGGGAACGTTGTCGTCCTGAATGAAATCGCCGAGATGGCTGTCTTCCTCCTCACCGATGGGGGTTTCAAGGGAAACGGGCTCCTGGGATATCTTTAAGATCTCTCTTACACGCTCAACGGGCATGTTCATTTCCTTGGCGATCTCTTCGGGGGTAGGTTCACGTCCCAATTCCTGAAGCAGCTGTCTTGAAACGCGGATCAGTTTGTTTATGGTCTCAACCATGTGTACGGGAATTCTGATGGTCCTTGCCTGATCTGCGATCGCTCTGGTGATGGCCTGACGGATCCACCATGTTGCGTAGGTCGAGAACTTGTAGCCCTTGGTGTAGTCAAACTTCTCAACGGCCTTGATAAGACCCAGGTTACCTTCCTGAATCAGGTCAAGGAAGAGCATTCCGCGGCCCACATATCTTTTTGCGATACTTACAACAAGACGGAGGTTTGCCTCGGCAAGAAGCTTCTTTGCCTCCTCGTCACCCTGCTCCATTCTTTTTGCAAGCTCGATCTCACCCTCTGCGGAAAGAAGCGGAACCTTACCGATCTCCTTTAAGTACATGCGGACCGGATCCTCGATGCTGACACCCTCGGGAACGGTAAGATCAAGGTTGTCGATGTCCACATCCTCAACTTCGTCCACGAAATCAAGGGGCATGTCATCGAAATCCTCGGTCTCCTCCACAGGGTGGATAACGTCGATATTTGCCGCTTCAATGGCATCCATAACCTTATCCATCTGTTCATCATCAAGCTGAAGATCCGCAAAAAAGTCGTTGATCTCGGAGTATTCCACCGTGTTCTTCTTCTTTTTCGCAAAAGCAAAGAAATCTTTGATCTTCTCTTCGACCTTCGCCTGCTGATTGTTTTCGTCCATGTTTTCGTCTTTCATTTTTTCCATGTAAAATATACCATCCTACTGAATCTTTTATATTTTTATGTTCATAAAGAACAATAAAATATCGTGATCATCTCAATTTCTTCATAACTGCGGGGTTATGAAGCTTTCTTAAGGCCTTCGCCTCGATCTGGCGCACACGCTCTCTGGTGATGCCGAACATCTTGCCCACATCCTCAAGGGTTCGCTGACGGCCGTCTTCAAGTCCGAATCTTAACTTGATCACCTCACGCTCCCTCTCCTGAAGGTGGTTCTCCAGAACGCTGTTAAGCTGCTCGCCGAGGATATTGAAGATTGCGGAATCTTCGGGAGATTCGATGGAATCGTCCGCAACGGTATCACCGAGGCTTGAATCCTCCTCCTCGCCTATGGGCTTCTCTAAAGAAACGGGATCCATACAGATCGTAAGGATCTCCCTGTAACGGGCAACGGAGATGTCCAGTTCTGCCGCCACTTCCGTTTCGGTAGGTTCTCTTCCCAGCGTCTTTGTCAGCTGTCTTGTCACCTTCTTGACCCTGTTTATGGTCTCTCCCATGTGGACCGGGATCCTTATGGTACGGGACTGATCCGCAAGGGCTCTGGTGATTGCCTGTCTGATCCACCATGTGGCGTAAGTCGAGAACTTGTAGCCCTTGGTGTAATCGAACTTGTCGACGGCCTTGATAAGGCCTAAATTTCCTTCCTGAATAAGATCGAGGAACTGAAGTCCGCCGTAGTTTATGTACTTCTTGGCGATGCTGACAACAAGACGCAAGTTGGCCTCGATGAGTTCCTCCTTGGCGGATTCGTCACCGGCTTCGATCCTTTTGGCCACTTCCACTTCTTCTTCCGCGGTAAGGAGCTTGAACTTTCCTATCTCCTTTAAGTACATACGCACCGGGTCGTTTGTGGAAATACCTTCGGGAACCGTCAGGTCGATCTTTTCGACATCGATCTCGTCCTCGCTGTCTGCGCTGAACTCCGAGTCATCGTCAAAGGGCTCAAAGACCTCAAAGTCGTCCATCTCGGAATCCGGCCGCATAACATCGACCTTGTTGTCCTCCAAGATGCTTAAGACCTCTTCGAATGCATCGTCGTCCAGATTAAGCTCCGCGAAGTATTCCTCCACCTCCGCAAGCTCAACCACGTTCTTTTTCTTTTTGCAGACGGACAGGAATTCCTTCACTGTCTCGTCTATCTTATCCTGGATGTTTTCTTCCATTAAACCCTCCCCCTTTATTTTTTTAGTTTAATGAAAACCTTACGTTTTTAAGTTCCTCGAGGGCTTTCTTGCCCTCAAGCGCCGCCATCACTTCGGTTATGGAAGGTGATGACTTCGCCGCCAGCGCCTCGTTGGCAGCCGTCTTTATCTTTAACACGATGTCGTGAAGCGCTTTCTCGCTTTCGGCCCTGTCAATCTCCCCGTCAAGGGAAGTGTTGAAGATTTCGGCGCAGACACGCTGCTGCTCCTCCTCTTCGAAACGGCCGGTGTAGACTGCGGGGTTTGCAGATCCCTTTTCAAGATCCTCAAACATCCACTCAGCCACCTGTCGGTAAACAGGCTCCGTGAAATCCTTCGCCGTTATGTAGGGCTTTATGACTTTGTAGATCGAAGGCTCCTCGGAAAGCCAGGTAAGAAGCGTACGCTGGGTCTTCTTTATGCCGTCCTTCGGATCCGTCACTCTGTTAATGCCGGATTTCGGACGTTCGATGGGCCTGTACTCGCCGCCGTTTTTGGCAGCCAGGGACACCACCTGCTTCTTCATGGCTTCGTAGGTAAGTCCGTACTTCTCCGCCACTGCCTTAATGTAGTTTTCCCGCTCGATCTCCTCCTCAAAGCCAAGGAGCTTTCCGGCGGCTTCCCTTAAGAACCTTGTCCTTCCGTCGGGATCCGTAAGATCGTAATCCCTCTCAAGCATTCGCAGTTCGAAGAAGAAACTGTTCTCCGCTTCGTCTATGCGTTTCTGAAATTCCTCGGCTCCAAGGTTTTTTATGAATTCATCCGGATCCTTGTAGGGCTCCATGTTGATGACCTTTGTTGCTATGCCCGCGTCACGCAGTTCCCTCATGTTTCGAAGGGCCGCGCTTATGCCCGCTCCGTCGGAGTCGTAGGCAAGATAGACATTTGCGGTGTAGCGCTTTATGAGATTGGCATTGGTGACCGTAAGTGCGGTTCCCAGAGATGCCACAGCCTCCGTAAATCCCGCCTGGTGCATTGCTATAACGTCCATATAGCCTTCGCAGAGGATCAGGTGGTCCTTCCTTGAAGTCCTGGCGAAATTCAGACCGTAAAGCGTACGGCCTTTATCGAATATCATGGTTTCCGGGGAGTTTAAGTACTTGGGCTTGGCATCGCCCATGACCCTTCCGCCGAAACCGATGACCTTGTGATTTACATCCTGTATGGGGTACATGACACGGTTCCAGAACTTGTCGGTCATTCCCCTTTTTTCATCAAAAGAAACAAGCCCCGATTCTCTGATGATCTCATCGGTAAAGCCCTTGCTCCTTAAATAATTGATGCAGGCATTGGAAGTCATGGGTGAAAAGCCGAGACCGAACTTGTTCATGGTCTCCTCCGTCAACTGCCTGCCCTTTAAGTATGCAAGTCCTTCCTCTCCGGGCTTTGAACGAAGCTGATAGTAAAAGAACTTTGCAGCTTCCCTGTTTGCTTCCAGTATCCTTAAGCGTTTTTCTTCCCTGGCCTTTTGTTCCTTCGAATACTCGGCCTCGGGAAGCTTGACTCCCACCCTGTCGGCGAGATATTTGATCGCTTCGGGATATGTGTAATTTTCGTATTTCTGTATGAAATTAAAGACATTTCCACCCGCACCGCAGCCGAAGCAGTAAAAGATCTGCTTGGAGGGAGAGACGGAAAAAGAAGGTGATTTCTCATTGTGAAAGGGACAGAGTCCGAAGTAGGAAGAGCCCTGTCTTTTAAGCTTTACATAGCCTCCCACCACATCCACAATGTCGTTTCTGAGTCGTACCTCTTCAACGAGTTCTTCGGGATATCTCATTATCGGGTTCCTTTGTTATGTTAACCTACCCATACCTTGGGTACGTAAATTTCGTTGTAAAGATTGATGGCATATCTGTCGGTCATGGCTCCTACATAATCGCAGACAACCACTTCCTTGGGATCGCCCTTGTCAACAAGCTTCTTTAAGAATTCGGGGAGCTTGTCGAAATTATCCAGATAATAATTGTAGAGGGATTCCATCAGCATTTCTGCCTTGCCCTCTTCAGACTTTGCGATGGGGTTCTGATAGACACGTTCGAACATGAACTGTCTGATGTCCATCATTGCCTTCTCAACGGGCTTGCTCATCATGACATCGTCACGGCCTATGCTGTGGATAACGATATCGTGGATAAAGTTATCAAGCCTTTCGCCGCAGGTGTATCCGATCACATCACCGATCTCTCTCGGAACGTCGGAATCCTTTAAGATACCTGCCCTGATGGCATCATCCATGTCGTGATGGATGTAGGCGATCTTATCGGAAAGGCGGACTACCTTGCCTTCAAGTGTCGAAGGCATTTCCGAGGTCTGATGATTTAAGATACCGTCACGGACCTCAAAGGTAAGATTCAGCCCCTGGCCGTCCTTTTCAAGGATATCGACTGTACGGACGCTTTGTTTTGCATGATCGAAGCCGTAGGGGCTTACCCTGTTTAACGCCCTTTCACCGGCATGACCGAAGGGAGTGTGCCCAAGATCGTGACCGAGAGCTATGGCTTCCACCAGTTCCTCGTTTAACTGAAGGGCCTTTGCGATGGTACGGGCATTCTGGGATACCTCAAGGGTATGTGTAAGTCTTGTTCTGTAGTGATCCCCTTCCGGAGAAAGAAAGACCTGGGTCTTATCCTTAAGACGACGGAAGGACTTACTGTGTAATATCCTGTCGCGGTCCCTCTGGAAAACCGGTCTTATGTCGCAGGGTTCCTCGTCTCTCAATCGACCCTTTGACTTTGCACTTAAACTTGCATAGGGGCTTAAGAAATCCTTCTCCCATGCCTCAAGACTCTCCCTGATAAGCATAATCCACCTCCGTAAAGCGCTCTAATTTAAATATTCAATACGATCTGTCGATTTCCTTTTTTAATTTGATATTTTTTTTAAAATTTTTAAACAATTACTATTATATGGGAAAAAGGACGCATACTTGCGTATGCGTCCGGGAACATTTCCTTAGAGATTATTCTTCCTCTTCCTCGGCCTTTTTGATCTTGGCGATCTCATCCTCTGCGTTTGAGAAGCCGAAAGCAAGTGTTGCGATGGAATCGCCGTACTTCTCGTACATCATTGCGGGAAGAACGATAGCTGCCTCTGCCAGGCTCTCGGGAGTTTCGTTGATGTCACCGAGACGGATGGAATAACGGAAACGGATCTCTCCGTCGGTGGGGTCGAACTCGAAATTTCCGCTTGTCATGTTCCAGTTAGCAAAGTTTAAAAACTTCAGAAGTTCCACGTAATCGTTTGTGTCTCCGTTTACAGCGGATACGAAGAAGGACTGTAAGATACCGTCCCTTGCGTTAACGTAGATCTTAACGCTCTTCATTCTGTTTTTGACTGTGAGACCGCTTCTTAAAAGCATCCTCTCGGCATCAAAGTCGTAATTCCATTCCTGTGAGTCGAGATAATCTCTCACAACGTCGATAAGTTGGTTGGCTGTTACCATATGTACCCTCCTTTTTCGGTTTATACAAAACCGATCTTTTTATTTTTCTTTTCAACCAGATTCTTGAATTCTTCTGTATTGATGACGTTCTCCACGTCGGTCTTTAAAAGGCAGACCTCGTCGGAGTTTTCGATCATCTTTCTGTAAGCTGCCTTGCCCCAGATCTTTTCGTAAAGATTGCGGACAAAACGGGCATTACTGAATTCCTTGGTCTCAAGGAACTCATCGGGAAGCTCGTTAAAGAAATCCGACAGCGCATCTTTGAAGCTGTCATCGTACTTAAAGCGGTCTCCCAGCATCTTAAAGAAGATGTTTACCAGCTGCTCCCTTGTATAGTTGGGGAACTCGATGATGTAGGGAATACGGCTCCTTAAACCGATATTTCCCTGAAGCATGATCTCCATTTCATCCTTGTAACCGGCAAAAATAACACACATGTCATCTCTGTGATTTTCCATCTCGGCTACCAGGGTATCAAGTGCCTCACGACCGTAATCCCTGGTGTTGTCATCGCCTCTGTAAAGGCTGTAGGCCTCGTCTATAAAAAGAACGGAACCGTAAGCATCACGGCAGATGGCACTTGTCTTGGGTGCGGTCTCACCGATATATCTTCCGCAAAGGTCGCGGCCGTGATATTCGTGCATGTAACCCTTACGAAGGATTCCCTGCTCCTTCATTATCTTGGCAACGATCCTTGCAACGGTGGTTTTACCGGTTCCGGGATTACCCGAGAACATCATGTGGATGGAAGGCTTTTCAAAGGAATCGTCCTTTGCGGAAGCTTCCTTTGCATATTTCATCTGGGCAATGATCTCGAGGATCTGCTTGCTTACAGCCTCCATTCCCACCAGTTCCTTTAGCTTTGCAACGGGATCCGCATCGTTCTCGTCCGAAAA
The DNA here is from genome assembly GCA_016281385.1 of Lachnospiraceae bacterium. Taxonomy (GTDB): domain Bacteria; phylum Bacillota; class Clostridia; order Lachnospirales; family Lachnospiraceae; genus UBA1258. Next base: position 31,061 of record JAEEIN010000068.1, read on the forward strand.
TCCGTCTGCAACCTGAATGTCGCTGCTTTCGATCCTGAGATCCACCTTGCCGGTTTCGGCATTCTTGACGGCCTTGTCGTATATTATCTTGTCAATGACCTTGTTGAGCGTCTTGTAACCGAAGAAACTGTCGTCCTTCTTCTCAAGGATCAGCTCGCGTTCGAAGCTCTCGTTGCAGGATTCGTCGGAATCTATACCGAACTTCTTAAGGCGGTTATGCATATATCCTACCATATCCTCCATGGGAATGGGAGGTACGCACAGAAGCCTTATGTTCATGGTATCACCTAAAAGATCCGCTATATCGGACACTATGTTCTTTTCCATAAAAGGAATCCTGAACACGCATATGTAGTTCTTCGTCTCATCGGAAAGTCGCTTGATCTTTTCCGAAAAGCCCGGAGTGGTAAGGTCGCTTATGTACTCGCTTATATCTAAGCAAAGTACCGTGAAGCTGCCCCGCTCCGCGTGCATGCTCTTTCTTTTTGCATAATCAAAGAGCTGCTCCCAGTTTTTCTTCTCATCTTCCGCGTGGGAAGCTTTGTGAAGCTCGTACTCGTCAAAATAAGAAGAAATGTTGTCTTTATTTTCCACAAGTTTGTGGTTCACATGTATCTTTACAAGTGTTTTTAAGAAGGTGGTAAGACCGAAGCCCGAATCAACGGAAACCAAAAGGTTCTGGGTCCAGATGCAGCGCTCGTTGTTCATCTTGCGAAGCATGGGGATTACCTTGTCGGTTTCACGAAGGTAATCGATCATATCCTCGGAATGCTTCATGGGAACTTCGCTTAAAAGCTCCTCAAGATCGTAAGGAACGCTTTCTTCTTCCTCGTCTTTTGCGGGAGTTTTTGCCGCAGCCGACCATTCTTCAGGTTTGCGTTCTTCCTGTTTCTCGGCCTTTTCTTCTTTAGGCTCGTCTTTCTTCGCTTCAGCCTTTGCTTCCGCTTTCTTGGCCTCCGCTTCAGCTTGCGCTTCGGCAAATGCGGCCTTCTCGGCTTCCACATCCAGAGGAGTGTAATCCTCTACCGAAAAGGTGACACAGGAGTCGGGATCGGAATCACCGTAATCCTCCTTTATTATCTTTAAAACCTCGGCATAAAAGCGGTTTTCTTCTTCCTCGTTTACGGCAAAAGCCATTTCGCTGCGTCCCGAGTGAATAAGCTTAACCCCAAGCCTTGAGATGATGGTCTTTTCAAGATACCGCACCGGATGTGAAAGAAAGCTTCCGCGTGCACGCCAGTCATCTCTGATAGTGACAGTAATTTCTTTCATTCTTTGCTAACCCTTTCTGCATCATTATAGTTTCCAATTCGCAAAAAAAGAAATAAACCCTTAGTTTAATCCCAGAGCGCTGACCGTCTCGTCCTCGCCCTGCCATATGGTGATCATCAGGGCATAACCCTCTGTGCTGCTGGCAAGAACACCCACAAGCTTGCCTTCCCTGAGATTGATGACCACATAATCTTCAGTCTCGGTGGGCACTTCATCGCAGACTCCTGCCTTTGCGGTCATGATGCCCGAAAAAACAACATCGGGCCAGCTTTCTTCCGTAACGGTGATGGTGATGGCACCTTCCGCAAGACCGTCCTTCCAGGTTCCGTCGTAGGTCTTGGTGTAGCTGCTCTCGCCTTCGCTGTCAACGATCTTCTCGTATCTCGCACCCTTACCCGAGGGCTGATCGTTGCTCCATTCGCCTGCATACATGAAGAAGGAATCAACACCCACCTTCATGAATGACACGCCAAAGCCGCTTCTTACGCCGTCTTTGTAATCGCCCACATAAAAATAATAAGGAATGGCAACTCCGCCTTTTTCGGTCCTGTAGCGGTCACCGAAGGTATAAAGGCCCGCGCCCTTGACCTTAAGTCCGTCGTCTTCGCTTTCTTTTTCGAATACGGTCTGATAGCTTCCCGAAATGAAAGCGCCCGCTACCGTCTCTGCAGAAGCGGAACCGTCGATAGCAAGGATCTTTGCAAAGTCATAGGAATAAGGATCCGTGCCCTTGCCCGCACCGTAATCGGCAACAAAGCCCTTAAGCGCTTCATAAACGTTCTTTAAAAGGCCGTCCTTTTCCGCAGCAAATTCTTTTTCCTTGGTAAGCTTCTTTGTGAGAGCGTCGGCGTCGATGTCCGTCTTCTCCTTGAAACGCTCCACGTATTCAAGGGCCGTATCGTACTCCTCCGAAAGGCGAAGGGTCTCGATGTAGCCGCTCACGCACTCGGAAAGTTCCATCGCCACGTTGGTATCGCCGTAAGTAATGTCATAAGCACGCTCCAGCGCATCGATCCTTTCCTTCACATCGTCAGTAAAAACAACACTGTCGTGAAGCACATATTCGATTATCGAGTCAAGCACCACGTACCTGTCGTCCTCGCTCATGGCCTCGATGGCGGTAAGGCCTTCAAGGTATGTTTCTTTAAGGTCCTCCGCTCCCTCCGCTTCCTTGGAGGAAATGAGACCTGTATAGGCAGTGACCTTTTTGTTCTTGCTCTTTATGCCGATGGCCTTCTCGTAGCCTGCGGCTGCTTTGGCGAAATCACCCTTTGTGTAGGCTTTTTCCGCATTGGTCATTGCCCTTGTGAAACGCTTACCTGGAGTGTTGAGACCTATGATCACAACTCCGATGCAGATCACTATGAGGATTCCCAAAGACAGGATCAGATTCTTTTTAAGATTTTGAAAAAATGATTTCATGTTTTACTCCAGAATACCGACAAATATCGGTACTATTATCACCGTAAGGATACCGGTGACAACTATTGCAAGGGAGCTCATTGCACCCTCTATTTCGCCAAGTTCCATGGCTTTGCTGGTTCCAACCGCATGTGAAGCGGTTCCCAGGGCAAGTCCCTTTGCCACAGGCTCCTTAACTCTCACAAGTTTAAGGATGGAAGGTCCCAGTGACACGCCCGTCAGCCCCGCAATGGTAACACCGACGATGGTGACTGACTGAATTCCGCCAAGCTCCCCGGTGATGCCAAGGGCAATGGCCGTTGTGACACTCTTTGAAAGTATGGAATTAAGCAGCATATTATCAAGTTTTACGAGGCCTGCGATGAGGAAAAGCGTTATGATATGCGCCAGACTTCCCGCAAGGATCGAAACCATCACCGCCACGAAATTCTCCTTAAGCTTCTCCAGCTGACGATAAAGGGGTATTGCAAGACATATGGTCATGGGAGTCAGCCAGAAGGTCACGTGACCGGCACTGTTATTATACACCTCAAAATCGATACCCGTCACCAGAAGGAGAACAATAATGGTTCCCGCCGCCAGTATCAGGGCATTAAAAAAGGGAGATCTGATCTTAAATTTCTCCTTCACTATATGATAAAACATATAGACCACAAAGGAAAGAGCTATACCGAAATAAGAACTCGATACGATGAAATCACGCATTCTTTTTCTCCTCCTTCCTGTGTCTGAACCTTATGATGGCCTGGGCCGCAAGTCCCGTGACGATGATCACCACAATGGATGAAACAAGGCACATGAGCACCAGTACGATGACGTTTCCTTTTATGGCATCAAATGAAGTCATGAGGCTTACCGTGGGAGCCACGAAGAAAAAGGGCATGATGGACAGCATGAAATCCGCCGTATCCTCCACCTGATCGAGTTTCACGATCTTTAAAAGAAGAAGGATGACCATCAGTACCAGCCCGTAGACGCTTGCCGGCACCGACAGCGGAATGAAATAGCTCATCACTTCCGCCACCACGCTAACCATCAGTATAATCGCCAGCTGCTTCAGATATTTCATATGCGATCCTTTCCTAAAGATAAACAAAGGCGGTCTATCACCATGAAAGACCGCCCTCAGATATAGTGCAGGAAATGGGACTTGAACCCACATGAATTTTACTTCACACGGACCTGAACCGTGCGCGTCTGCCATTCCGCCATTCCTGCGCACAATAGAGATTCTATCGAATCGATTAAAAAATGTCAAGAATTTCTCGCACATATTGCAAACAACGGGTGGCTCTGATCAGGTGTCGCCAAGGGAGTTTTTCCGTGTCTTTTACGGAAATTGTCTGACCGACCGGCACCTGTCAGAGACAGGACCCGTTATCACAGCTTACAGATCTTTGTGGTTGAATTTCTTAACTCCCGTTGCGTAGTCGCCTACTATGTGGCCGTTTCCGACAAGGTTGTACTTGTAGGTTACGAGGCCTTCGAGGCCTACGGGGCCCCGGGCGTGGATCTTGGAGGTGCTGATGCCTACCTCGGCGCCAAAGCCGTAGCGGAAGCCGTCGGCGAAGCGTGTGGAGGCGTTTTGGTAAACGCCGGCGGAGTCGACCATCTGAAGGAAGACTTCGGCGATATCCGCATTTTCGGTGATGATGGAATCCGTGTGGTGGGAGCCGAAGGTGTTGATGTGCTCGATGGCTTCGCCCACGTTGGAAACAAGCTTAACCGAAGCGATGAGATCAAGATATTCCTTGAAATCCTTCTCTTCTATCGTTTCGCCGCCGATGATATCCGACACTTCCTTTGTGCCCTTTAAGGTAACTCCCGCTTCCTTCATGGCCTTGTAAAGCACCGGCAGGAATTCCTTTGCAATGTCCCTGTGAACAAGAATGGTCTCAACCGCATTGCAGGCAGCCGTATACTGCGTCTTCGCATCAACAAGAATACGTACGGCCTTGTCAAAATCAGCGTACTTATCAACATATATATGACAGATCCCGTCGGCATGTCCCATTACGGGGATCTTGGTATTGTCCATGATATAGCGTACAAAGGCGTTGGAGCCTCTGGGGATCAGAAGGTCCACATCCTTATCGCAGGAGAGAAGCTCATCTATCTCACTGTGGGATTCCGCCTGAAGGAGACAACCCTCGGGAAGTCCCGCCTTTACGGCACTGTCGCGCATTATCTTAAAAAGAACACGGTTTGTTTCCGCTGTCTCTTTTCCGCCCTTAAGGATGGCACAGTTACCGCTCTTTATGCAAAGAGAGGATATCTGAACAAGGGCATCGGGACGTGCTTCGAAAATAACGCCGATGACACCGATGGGACAGGTCAGACGCTTTAAAACAAGGCCGTCGTCAAGCTGTCTGTTAAGAGTCACCTTGCCCAGCGGATCCGGAAGATCAACGAGCATTGAAAGGCCGGAAAGAACGTCTTCAAGCTTGTGGTCATCAAACTTAAGACGCTTCTTAACGGAATCGGCGATGCCGTTTTCGTCCGCACGCTTCATATCAAGAGCGTTGGCTTCAAATATCTTCTCCTTGTTGGCCTTCAAAGCTTCAGCCGCATTCTTAAGTGCTTCGTTTCTTATGCTTACATCGGATGCAGCCAGCTTCGGAGCATCCTTTTTCATTTTCCTTACATCTTCTGCAATACTCATGGTCGATCTCCTTTCCGTGATCACTCACAACGGAAGCTTGCGGAAGCAAAGCTGTTTCCTTCTTTGTCGCAAAGGTCGATGAATGCGGTGCTGCCCTCCGTTCCCGCATAGGCATGGAGCACATCGCCAAACTTCGCCGCTTTCTTATACTCGACTCTCAATTCCTTAACATTGGGATAAAATCCGCTGTTTTCAAGGCTTACGCCTGCTACACCGAGGCCTTCTCCAACCTTCTGAAGCACCTCATAAGCCACACGGACATACTGTCCGTTGTTCATATGACGGTTTGTATCAAGAAAACTTTCACGGCACTCGATGCTTATCCCCGTATCTTTAAGTCCTTCGGGAAGCACCAGTTTTCTCGGTGCATAGTCCATATCTATCTTCTCATCAAGCCCAAAATCCTTTACTTCTTCTTCGGGGACCTTGGTTGGCATACCTCGATTAAGATCCATCAGAAACCAGATGGCATTTGCCTTTACCATAACTTCGCCCTTGTCATTTGCGGCAGTCACGTTACGCATTCCGTAAATTGACTTAAACTCATAAGCCCTGGTTTCCAGAGTTATATACTCCGCATATTTTGGCATCTCATCGATCACAACCTGCCAGCTTGCCAGAAACCATGCACGTTTCCTGCTTTGGTAATGTTCAAGACCATACCCCACGGAAGCCGTATGAAACATGGTGCAATCCTGAAGATGATCTATGAGCGCCGGGATCGTAATGACCCCCAAAGGCGAACACTCGCTGTAACCCACACCCGTTTTATATGAATACATAGCCACTCTCCTATAAGTCCTTAAGCATATCCTCAAGATCGTCGAGGTTTAAGTCCGAATGCTCCACCTCTCTTGCATAAAGATACGCAGTTTTTATTATATCGGGCTTCTCCATCGCCCTGTCGATCTTAAAGATCCAGTACACGCTCATGACAGACATAAGAACCTTCGATTTGATCATGTCGTCATAAACCGCGCCGCAGAAGTATACGTAGAAAAAGAACATGAGCAGCTGCTCCGCCTGTATTTCTTCTTCCTCCGTAAGCACAGGCTCCTCGTTCATTTCATATGCCTTGCCGATATAGCCCTGCCAGTCGCCGTATAAAACCTCCAGTTTGTTAAGAAGCGTAATATGTTCATTCTTTTTCCAAAGATCGTCACCGGGAAGTGTCGTAACATCCCCCGCAAATTCGTCTATGACATCATCCATGTCAAAGATCTCGTCATTGTCGATCTTCTCCTGAAGCTTTAGCCCGAATGCCATAAGGATATCCGCCTTTCTATAAAAAGAAAGAGACCGGTCCTGTATGATCTTATAGATCACATCCCGAGCATCCTCAAGTTTCGTATATATAAGGTAGTCAAAGTCCTCAAAATCATCCTCTTCATCATCGTCCCATTCGATAAATTCGAGTTTTTCCTTATTCTCAAGGATCAGCCTTGCAGCTTCGGGACAGGATAAAGAAAGGGAATATTCCCTTACGCCTTCATACTCCTCAACATGGCGGGGGTACATGGCGCAGGTATAGCACAGCGCATCTTCGCCGCATTCGGTGATAAGGTCGCAGAGATTGTCATCGTTTAACATGGCGCAGCGCTTGCCGTACTGTTTAAAACAGCCCTCCGAAAAGTTGACTTCGTTTAAGAGCCTCCCTGAGAAGGGGCCTCTCATATTCGCATATTTTTTTAAAGATTCATCGTCTATGACGATCTGCCAGCCGGCGCAGCAGGTTTCGGGACACTTGTCCGCTATACATTTGAATTTGTCGTAATTTGTTGTCTTTACATAGTGCATAGGGCTATTTTACAACGCAACCTCGCTTTCGGCAAACAATTTTCTTTATAATTATGCAAAAAGAGCTTTCCCTGCGGGAAAGCTCCTTTAATGACCTTATTCATTATCCGTATCGTAATTGATGGTCTTGAAATATTCGATAAGATCGTCGCAGCACATGGGCTTTGCAAAATAATAACCCTGGATCATGTCGCAGCCGATGCCCCTTAGGAAATCAAGCTGAGTCTCATCTTCCACACCCTCTGCAATGATCTGCAGTTTCTTAAAGTGGGCAAGCTCAACGGTGTGCTTAAGAAGCTCGTCACCGCCGTCGTCGCCGATGTAATCCACAAGGCTCTTGTCAAGTTTGACAACATCGATGGGAAGGACGTTGATACTTGAAAGGGATGAAAGTCCCGAACCGAAATCGTCCATGTGAAGTTTGAAACCCGCTTCCCTTAACTCTCTCATGAGATTCTTGATGCGCTCGTCCATGATGGTACTGCTTTCGGTGATCTCAAGGGGAATCCTGTCAAGGGGAATGCCATACTGCTCGGCGATCTTCCTGTACTTGCGGACGGTTCCGTAGGAATGAAGACTGGCCCGGGAAAGGTTAACGGATACGGGCGGAACGTGAATGCCGCTTTCTCTCCAGTCCCTCATCTGAGCACAGACGGAACGGAATACATACTCGTCAAGTTTGACGATGAGACCATCCTCCTCAAATACCGGAACAAACTCGGCGGGAGAAACAAACTTTCCTGAAGGAGTCTTCCACCTTACCAGTGCCTCTATACCCACAAGCTGCTCCGTAACGGAATCGTGCTTGGGCTGATACCAGATGACAAACTCGCCTTCCTTTAAGCTTCTTTCGAAACGGGATTCGTACATCTGGACCTTCATATGCCTTGAGCTTACAGGTCCGTCGTACTCCGCATAGGGAAGGGAATAATTATGCTTGATACTCTTAAGTGCCAGAAGCGCTCTCTCACACATGACTGAGACCGGGAGGGATCTGTCCACATTTGCATAAACACCGCATTTTAAGGTGATATCTACGGGAGAATTCTTCTTTACCCCCGCAAGGAGTTCGCCTACACGGTCCGCAACGCTTGAGGTTTCGGAAAAATAAAATGCAGCGATACGGTCTGAACCGATACGGCCCACGATACCATCACGAAAATCCTCTTTTATCCACTCGCCAAGAAAACGAAGGACGTCATCTCCCTTGGCTTCTCCGTAGAGCACGTTTACAAGTTTGAAATTGTCAATATCCGAAACGATAAGATCAAATGGTGAATCCGGGAACTCGTCCAGCAGTTTTCTTGCCCTGAGCATGAAGGCCTGTCTTGTATAGATCCCTGTCAGATCGTCTGTCTCAACATCCCTTAACATCTGCTTCCTGTCATGGGACTTTCTTGCACTTGCAAAAGCAACAAGGATGGTATCAAAGGTCTCTTTGTTTCCTACCCTGATGCACTTGATGATACGATAATGTATCTCCCCGTCTATAACGGTTCTGTAGTTAACATGAAAGCTTTCTTTATTTGTAAGTTCATAATGAACAAAGGAAAGATCGAGATTTCGCATCAGAAGATCTTTATCTTCCGAAAAAACACGGTTCTTTACGTATTGAGCCATAAGATCGTCAAACAGAACACCTTCTGCGGGAACAGTTTCCGAATCTGCGGTTTCACCTGCGATACGGTAAGGACGTATCTCACGGTTTTTCAAATTGACCGTGTAAAGATCCTTGATATCACAGCCCATGGCATAAATGATCTCAAGAAGCCGGGATTTTTCTTCTAAAGAAGCATCCCTGTATGTTGATGGGTTCGACATAGTTTCCTCGCATCGTAAAATATTCGTACGTTAATACTTCGATAATTATACATTAGTCAACAGATTATGTAAATTAGTTTTTGTTCTATATTTGATCATTTTTTATTTTTTTATTAACCTGGGTTTATAAAAACAAAAAAGGGACCGCCCCTTTTGAGGGCAGTCCCGGAAGCACTTTAAAGAAACCGCGTATATATCATCAGCCTTCGATAGCGATGAGTTTCCTGGTTTCCTTTTCAGGAAGAGACTCATTCTTCGGAAGGGCGATCTTAAGGATACCGTTTTCAAATTTAGCCTTGATATCCTCTTCGGTTAAGTTCTCTCCGACGTAGAAGCTTCTCTGGGCGGAGCCGAAGTAACGTTCCTTACGGATGTACTTGCTGCCGTCCTCACTCTTCTCGTCTTCGTTTCTGTTTGTCTCGGCCTTAATGGTAAGATAACCGTCCTTAAGTTCTGCCGTAACTTCATCCTTTGTGAATCCCGGAAGTTCCATCTCCAGTTCATAACCGTCCTTGGTTTCCTTCACATCGGTCTTCATTGCTGCAACACCGATCTGCTTGGTTGCCGGGAAAGCTGTCCTGAAGTCATCATTAAAAAGATCATCGAAAAATGTGTCACCGAATAAGTTTGTCATTAACATAATACATGCCTCCTTTATGTATCGGCATCTTTGATGCCGTTTGTTTTGTTGTTATGGGGAAGATCTATTTCCTCCCCTTGTTCTACTTGTGTTATAACACGCATATTGGCACTCGTCAAGAGGGAGTGCTAACAAAAATTCTAAACAATTTATAAACTGCTCCGGGAAAAAGAAAAAGCCCGCGGCGCAGGCCGCGGACTCTGGTATCTTAAGTGTTCTTTTTCTTTTTGATGGCTTTATATATGGCCATTCCTATGGATCTGACTATGGCAAAAACGCCAAACATCAGTAAGAAGCCCATGAGTCCGAACATTATGTCCGCAAACTCCATGGCCCCGGTGTTACTGACCTTCTGTCCTATCTCTATGGCGAAGGTTATAACAATGATCAGGGTAAACACGTATATCCAGGTGATGGTCATTATATGGTCGCGATTGGCGAGCCACCGAAACAGCGGATATACCGCAGCAACCATCAGCATTCCGAGGATACCGATAACGATAAAATGCAGTTCCTTATCGGTGAAGCTGTACTCAAAGGAGTCGTTTAAAGTAAGTATCCTGCTGTGGATCCGTGAAATGGCCTCCACTATGGCATACAAGAGTTTTCTTAACATGGGTCTTTATTCCTCCGTTACGGAGTTTACCTTTTCACCCGGAAGATACTGTTTCAACAGTTTCTCAAGTTCATCGGGATTGATGGGCTTTGACAGATAGTCCTCAAAGCCTTCTGAGAGGTACATCTCCCTCATTCCCGCTATGGCATTTGCGGTAAGTGCAATGGTGGGGATCTTCTCTCTTCCCTTGCTCTTAAGCCATACGTCGATGGCATGGAAGGCTTCGATACCGTCCATTTCCGGCATCATGTGGTCCATCAGGATCAGATCGATGTTCTCGGTCTTCACCTTCTCAATGGCATCACGTCCGCTCTTTACCGCAATGATCTTAACCTTGGTAGGCTTTAACAGACCTTTGACCACCGCAAGGTTTACTCCGTTATCGTCAACGGCAAGGACCGTAGCCTCAGGTGCAGTAAACAGCACCTTGTGCTTCTTGTCCTTCTCCCGTTCTTTTTCCTTATATTCGTTGAAATCGCCGATGGGCTTCTTGCTTACAACCTTCTGAGGGATTATTACGGTAAATGTCGAACCCTTTCCGAAGGTACTCTGAACGCGGATTGTTCCGCCCATCAGATGACACAGCTGCTTTGTGATCGTAAGTCCGAGGCCCGTGCCTTCTATACCTTTGTTGGACTTCTCCTCAAGTCGGGTAAAGTAATCAAAGAGCTTGTTTAAGTTCTCTTCCTTGATGCCCTGGCCGGTATCGGTAACGCTGACTTTCAGTGCAAAGCCGTCGGTGTATTCGTAGGTTCCGGAAACGTCCATGGTGACGGTTCCTTCCGCGGTATATTTCACCGCATTTGTAAGAAGGTTCGTGATGACCTGTTTTATGCGAACCACATCTCCTTCCAGAGTCTCGGGAAGGGTTTCGTCCACATTTACAACCACCTTCAGCCCCTTATCGTCGGCTCTCTCCCTGATGAGCAGTTCAAGATCCGATATCATGGTCACAAGGGAGTACTCCGCAGGAAGAATGTCCAGTTTGCCGGAACCTATCTTTGAAAAATCAAGGATATCGTTTACGAGTCCCAGAAGCATAACGCCGGCTCTTTCGATGTTTTCCGAATATTCCTTTATATGCGTATCCTCATTTTCACGAAGTATCAGTTCGTTCATACCGAGGATACTGTTGATGGGCGTTCTTATCTCATGTGACATTGTTGCAAGGAACATGTCCTTTGTCTCACTTATCAGACGCTGTCTTTGTTTTTCCTTTTCTATCTCGGACTGTTCAATGGCGTTATTCCAGATTCCCATGATCATGAAACCCATTCCGCCCAGGCCGATGGCCAGTCCCGAAAAAGCATTTAAGGTGAGGGCCGATCTGATGATATCTATGGCAGCTCCCACAAAAAGCATTATGTAACCGATGAAGGCGTACTTGTATTTCTCTATCTGCCTGTTCTTAAAGTCCGTAAGTATGGTAACAAGAACAAGCATCAGCGACAGAGCCGAAATAGCGTAATTTACATACATCGCCTGAACAACATCCGCTATCTTCGCAAGGTGCAGGATCACGCCTGCACCGATGTCAAGAGCAAGCGCTGCGTACACAAGCATGTACTGCTTGTGGTATCTTCCTCCCTGCATCGCATCGATATAAAGTATCGTAGCATAGCAGAACAGCGGAACAAGAAGGAACGCAAGACATGCGATCACCGTGCTGTTTGAGTAGATGACCTGTCTGAAGCCCGAGTCAAAGAGCATCCAGCTGGATGCCCAGAATTCGGCCCATGCAAGGAATATCAGCTTGCTTCGACGCTTAAACATGATATCCGACACGACGCTCACTCCGATAACGGTGACGGAAAGAAGCCAGAGCATGAGACCGATCAAGATCTCGGCGCCCTTAAGCTTATAAATGTTTGCCCATATATCGAGCATCTCACCGTAAAAGACCTGGTCCACCACTCCGGAGAAATGGGAATTGCTTGTTGTTTCTATGCGCAAGGTTGCTCCCGCATCCTTGGCCCCTATCTCAAGAAACAGATATCTGCTGGCGGTATTGTTTCCCAGGATCGGTGAAGAGGTAGTGTCGTAATCAAGTGTCTTCTCACCGTTTAAATACATGCGAACGGTCTGATGAACGGATCTGTAACAGATATATGTATTGTCTTCGGTATTTTCCGGAAGAGTCGTTTCAAAAACAAGAGTACTTCCTTCAGGCACATCTTTAAAACGGCAGGGAACCGTAAAATCCCTTCTGCTGCCGTCTTCGTAAATACGCGTCCATTCTCCCTTATAATTCACATCTCTTCCGAAAATATCCTCCTTATCCCCGTGCATCAGAAACCAGGATGCAAAGGGAATAAGGAAGAAGAATGTGAGCAGTATATAAAAGATGTACAACGCGCGGGATTGTGGCTGACCAAGTTTTTTTCTCAGTTTGAACATGCGCTTATCTCCATCTGATAGATCACATGGAATTATACTCCCCCGGAGTTAATCATTTATTTTATTGTTTTGCGATCTCGTCAAGAAGGATCTGTGCGGCATAAGCCGTAGCCTTCTTTACCGAGCCTGCTTCAAAGGGTGATGCGAGGTTTGCAAGCTTAAGCGTTTCAAGATATGAAAGGCTTCCTCCACACTTGCAGAGATTAAGGTAATCGGTCCATGCCTTTTCGTGGTCCTCGTGGTCCTTTGACTTAAACTCCATGGCACCCATTGTGGTAAGGGTGTAATTTATGTAGTACATGGGATAGAGATAGATGTGGAGTTTGTGGTACCAGTATCCGCCTCTTTCCATGAATTCATCGTCTTCGTAACGTCTCCAGGGCATGTACTTCTCTTCAAGTTTGTGCCACTCGTAAGTCCTCTCCTTGGGAGTAAGGTCGGGATTTGCGTAGCAGATATGCTGGAATTCATCAACGCTTACGCCGAAAGGAACAAAGGTGATGGCATCCTGAAGGTGTGCAAACTTAAATTTCTCCGCATCCTTGCCAAAGAAGTTCTCAGCGTAAGGATAAGCAAACTGCTCCATGGACATTGAATGGATCTCGGCAATATCCGTTGACTCGCTGTAGTAGTCGGATATGGGCTGATTTCTCATTGCCATGTATCCCGCAAAAGCATGTCCCAGCTCGTGGGTAAGAACCTGCATATCACCGATGGTTCCGTTAAAGCATGAGAATACGAAAGGAGCCTTTCTTGTGGAAAGTTCGGTCATGTATCCCGTTGAAGCCTTGCCGGGCTTGTTTTTAAGATCCATTAATTCATGCTCGATCATGAAGTCAATGAACTCGCCGGTCTCGGGGCTGATCTGATGATACATCTTCCTTGCCTCTTCAACCATGAAGTCATCACCACCGATGGCATGTGCGTTTCCGTCTGCGAAGATCCTCTCCTCGTCGTATACCATAACGTGGTCGATTCCGAGTCTCTTGGCCTGGGCTGCGTACAGCTTCTCGCAAAGAGGAACAAGAACCTCCTTGACCTGGGCTCTGAAGGATTCAACTTCCTTTACGCCGTAATCCGTTCTTCCCTGTCTGATATATCCAAGGGGGATAAAGTTCTCAAAGCCTAAGTTCTGTCCCATCTTGGTACGTACCTTGATGAGTTCGTCCCAGATCTCTTCAAGTCTTGCTTCGTTTGATCTGTAGAAATCGGAATAAGCCTTAAATGCAGCCTTTCTTACATTTCTGTCATCATGCTCGAAATACTTCATGATACCGTAAAGGTTTAAGGTCTGTCCGTCAAATTCTATCTCGCAGCCTGCCATGATCTTCTGATATTCATCGCAAAGAACCGCTTCTCTCTGCATAAGCGGAATGTTCTCCTCGCAGAAGCCCTTCTTCTGAAGATCTATGGACACAAAGTACTGTTTGCCAAACCTGGCTTCCACATCAGGTCTGTAAGGACTTGATGTAAGGGCATCTCCGAAAGCTACGGAGTATGCGGCAAGCTCGGGCGTCTGCTGATCCAGCCATTCGTTTTCTTCTTCATAAAACTTATCCTTTGTATCAAGGGTATGTCTTATGGAGCAGATGGTGATCATATCCCCCAGTGCCTTTGATTCCTCATCCATTTCAAAGATCACATCGATGACGTCCTGAGCGCACTTTGCGTTCTTTATCCTTTCGATCATCCCGGTGATCTTTTTCTTTGCCGCCTCCATATCGGGGCGCTTGTACTCAAGAGTACTGAATTTCCAATTACCCATAGTGTACCTCACTTTTCGTATAAATATTTATGTAAACCAACTTTGGTTGATTCCCGATTGTTTTCTCCGCCTTATTTAACGGAAAGCCTTTCATCAAGCCTTCCCTTAAGGCATTGGTATCTTTCAAGCTTCTCCAGCCTGTCGTGTGCAAAGAGCTGATCTTCCCTCTTTTGCACCGTGTTGTTGTTATAATCAAGCTTCTCGTTTCCGAACTGCTCGCTGGTTAAGTCAAAGACATGTCCGTCGATGTCGTTGAAACAATGGACATAGCCGTTCTCAAGGGGGATTCCCCTGACGATCCCTCCGAAGATGTCCTGAACAAGAAAGGATGTGATGGAGCACTGGCCGAGGGTTTTATTCTCCTCGCTCCAGTCACCTCTCATTCTGGGTGCGCAGCTCTCCCTGCACCAGAGACCGTCGGACAAAAGATCGTACAGTTCCCTTGCGTCCTTTATCATCTTATACTTTTCATCAACGGGAGTTACGTCCGCGTTCTCCCAACCGTAAAACCTGTATTCTTTCATATTTCCTCCCTCAGTCCTTGGGCTCAAGATAGAACTTGCCCGATACGCTCTGACTGTGAACCGTATTCACAAATGCTTCGGGATCGATCTTTCTTATTGCCATGTTGACTTTCTTCTTATCATCCGCAGAAACAATGGAATAAACCACGTTTCTGGTGCAATGCTCGTAGGAGCCTTCGCCTTCAAGGATCGTTGCGCCGTGGCCGGTGAGTTTGTAGATCTCCTCACAGATCTCTCTGGGTTTGTTTGTAACAATAAAGAAGGTTTCCTTCTGATAGCGCTTATAGAAGGTATTGAGCACCTGCGTGGCAACAAACTGGAAGATGATGGAATAAAGCGCCTTCTCCCAGCCGAAGATTATTCCGGCAATGGCAAGGATCACGATGTTTATGCAAAGGATAACGTTCCAGCTGTCAACGCCCTTTCTTTCGGATAAGAAAATGGAAATAAAGTCCGTTCCTCCCGTAGTCGCGTTGGACAAAAGACACATGGTGATCACAAGGCCGTTCATGATACCGCCGAATACCGCGATCAGAAGGGGATCGTTGGTGATGGCCATCTTGGGGAGCAGATCCGTAAAGATATTGGTTAACATAATAACATACAGGGAATATGCCGTGAAACGCTTTCCGATGTATCTGAATCCAATATATACCGGGAAAAAGTTAAGGATCACATTGATGATGGTATAGGGCACATCCATGCCGAAAAATTCCTTAATGGCACGCTGGATAAGCACCGTAAGTCCCATGACACCGCCGGGATACAGTCCTCCCGTATCAACAAATGTGTTTACGTTCAGTGCCAGCAAAAAGGATGCTACGGTTATTACCAGGATGCGGAGCAGGGTCTTTCTTGCTCCCGGTCCTTTTTTTGTTTTTACTGCTTCTTTACTCATATACTCTGTTACTTACCCGATCAAAACCTTTCATTAACGTTTTCAATAATTCAAAGGCCTTAGCCTTTATTGTGAACTTCTTTGTGACGGTTCCGGTGTAATTGCCGATCCCTTTGATGGTCACCTTTGCGTTCTTTCCGGCATTTACGTTACCGGAATAACTCTCAATGTCATAATCCACTCCAAGTACCAGGGGTTTTGCGCTTCCCGATACAGTGACCTTTATGTCCTCTGCATCCAGTTCGATGGCCCTGCCGGTGTATTCTTTCTTAGAAAGCTTTACGGTCGCGTTCTTTATGCTTGCGGCCCTTACCGTATAGATCACGGATCTTTCACAGATGCCATGCTCATCTCCGAGCCCATAGTTGCCCCTGCCGCTTACCAGGACCTTAATGCGGGTTCCTACGGGAATGATATCCTTCTTCTCAACCGTCTCACCGGCATTTCTGTGGTAACTTAAATTTCCGGATGATACGTCCGTATCGTCTGCGTAAAAATAATCGACGATCATGTAGTCCGTACCCTCAACAAGAGCTTTGCCGTTTGAATCCCTTAAGACCGGTGCGGACTTGTATTTTCCCGGCTTTTTGGAAAAAGCAACATCCGCCGCAGTCATGGTGATCTCGTCGGAATATATGTGCTGCATCTCTATGGTAAAGGGTATCGTGAGTTTTCCCGTAAATATCCCTTTTCCCTGAATATACAATGCAGGCGGATTCTTTTCGTTGTAAAAGCGTACCCTGTTATTGTATTTGTATTTTAACGTATAATCAATGCCGCAGACAAGTTCTCTTCCCTTATACCTGACCACTAAGTCATCGATGGTGGCTCCACCCTTTGTATACACCACTTTAGGCACTTCGTCTTCGGAAAAAGAAACCGTTCCGTTTCCGCCTGCGGGTACATCGTTAACCGTTATGAGACCTTCCCTGTCGGACTTTATGTCATAGGCCGAAATGGTGAAGTTCTTTTTAATGGTTCCCGAATAGGAGTTGATACCGGTTATGATAACGCTTCCCGTTCCGGGATTTTTGTTGTTCTTATATGAAACGATGTAGTCCACGCCGCGAACAAGGGTCTTCCTTGAGGAACCGGTGCCTGTGGTAACCGATACGCCGGGACGGATGTATGCATCCGAATATGAATAGGCGGTCCTAAACTTTGTTCCGTCCGGATTCTTTACGGTGGCATTCTTTATGGAAGCGGCCTTTATCTTAAAGGTCGCGGTCTTGGTTCCCGTGTAGCCTTCCGCTTCTATTCCCGTTACAGTCACGGTTGCGGTTCCTGTCTTGATATTGTTTACATAACTAACCGTATATGCGGTGGCCGGGATC
The DNA here is from genome assembly GCA_016281385.1 of Lachnospiraceae bacterium. Classification (GTDB taxonomy): domain Bacteria; phylum Bacillota; class Clostridia; order Lachnospirales; family Lachnospiraceae; genus UBA1258. Next base: position 48,209 of record JAEEIN010000068.1, read on the forward strand.
TTTTTGTTTCCGTATTTGACTGTGATCTTGGGCGTGATCTCCCATCCCGTATAGCTTTGATCTGAGATCCCGGAGATCTTTGCCTTTGACATGAGCTTACTGTCTTTGACCGTTACGTGCACTTCACGTTCGCCGGTGAAATTGCCCATGCCCTTTATCACTATCGCATACTCTCCTTCGAGAGTAACTTCGTCAATGGTCTCCTGCTTTATCCCCTCTTCCAGCGGATATATCTCGTAAGAGTAATCCTTATTAAGGGAAAGTGACTTTTTATTATATACGGGCTTCGGATCAACAGGCAATGCCTTATTGTTGTTTACGGAAAGAAGCATGTCCGAAACCGTTACATCAGCATCTGACAGATCCTTTTTAAGGATATTGAAATGTATGGTGGTGCTTCCGGAATAGTTTCCCTTGCCCTTTACCGTAACCGCGGGCACCCTGTCAGAATCGGCATTTGCAGCCTTTTTGTTGTTACTGAAGGAAAGGGTATAATCCTTTCCCTGTATCAGAAGCTTCGTTTTGTAATAAACCTCAACAGCGGGCTTTATCTCCTTTCCTGTGTAGATCTGATCGGGGATCGGCCTGATGTTAAAACCGTCATACATCCAGTAAGGATAAAGCGTCACATCCGTAACAACAACGGTCTCATTCGTATATTCCGTGCCCTTTCCGTCAGTATCGGTGAACCATCCGCCGAATAACAGACCTTCAATGGAAGGCGTGGGAAGTTCTGCCTTTTCTCCGCCTGCAACAAGAATATCGTCACAGGGAAGAACATTGGGAGACACATCGTTATACAGAGCAAAGTCATCGGTCTTAAAGGTTATCCTGCAACTGTCCTTTGTTATAAATGGATAAAGAAAGACTGTGTTAACCGTTTCTATAACAGCCGGTGCTTTGGAACCGTCTTCGTAATACCAGCCTCCAAAACTTTCTCCCGACTCGGTAGTCAAGGTCTCGATTAATGCTATCTTTCCGTTCTCTCCGGGGAACAATATCTTTAAAGGACCTCCGTCTTTATCAAAAAGTACTGCTGCCGGGGTCTCTTCCATAACGTTTTCGTTATCGGTAAAAAGCGCATAATATGATCCGCAGACCTCTCCCGCCTTTGCCTTTGATACATCCGGAACTAAAACAGGATCCGCACTGATGAATACTGTTTCTTCAGGCTTTTTTTCAAACCAGCCAAGGAATTCATCCTCCGATGCAGAATAAGCCTTGAGGGTAATACTGCAGCCCGGTGTAAATACGGTCTTTCCGGATACAATGCCGTTACCCATCGTTGTTATGTTAACCATGCTCCTCTTTGGAATTGCAGGCGCTTCAGTCAATGTCTTTATTACCGGCTCATTAAGAGTCTCCATATGTGCCAGGCACAATTCCGGCGCATGAGCCATTGCAAGGGCCTTGTATATGCTGCCCGCCTCTCCCTTTTTAGCACATATGGTTTCAAGTTCAGCGGTAAAGTCGGTAAACAGCACTTCCTTATCTTCCGTGAAGTTACCGGAAGGAGTCGAAGTTAAAAAGCCCTTGAGCAGATCCTCATATAAGAAGCTTCTGTCGTTTGAAGCCTTTTTTGCAGCGGAGTTTATTGCCACATTTCTCCAGGTTGCCTCCGTCAATGCCACGTAATCAGACCTGGTTGCTGCCACACTTAATAAGTGATCGCAGACTGTGTCAACGATCTCCTTCTGTCTGAACATGAGCCCGGTATCGGATCCTTCCTCTCCGAGTATCATGGACAGGTTCTTTTTAAGTCCCGTTTCATAGGTACTGTAATCCTCATAAGAATCTCTCGTGGGCAGATAATATGTAACACCGTATCTGTCGAAACCGCAGTTATGAGAAAGAAGTTCTGCATAAATGTCATCTGCCGAAACCACACTGACAATGTTTCTATAGAGTTCATTATGAACATCCTCTGAAAGGGTTGTGGCAGAGCCTTCAAATCCAAAGGCGAATATATTGTCGGGCTCGATGGTATCGATCGCACCTTTATCAAGGTTCTTTGCAAGAAGGTTCCCAACGGAAGCTCCCCTGCCGTAACCTGTGATCCACAGACGTACTTCGCCCTTAAAGTTCTTTTTGTTGTTCTTGATGTATGTGTTAAGTGCCGTAAGTGCCGATTCGGAAGCCATCAAAAATCCCTCGTGGTCTTGCGATTTCGTATCACCTATATTGAAGTCGCTGCTCCAGGCCTGCTTGCAGTTTTCATCGCTTAAAGCAAGCAGAATGACCGTATCCTTTCGGCCCGCGCGGTCCGTTATCTTATAGGCCAGTGCCGTTCCTATGGGATCGTTTGAGGATGAATATTTGACAGTTGCACCCTTAAAGCCCATGGCCGAGATCATGTTTTTGATATTTGTCTCGGGGCTGCTCTTTGACCTGTCACACAAAGCCGCCATTGAAACCTTTAATGAAAGCTTCGTCAGTTCTTCACTGTATTCGTACGCGCTTTCTTCAAATAATCCGAAATCCGCCTCGAAGGGAAAAGTCCTTGTTTTTGAATCTGTTCCCGAAGCGTAGGAAAGGCTTCCCTTGATAACGTAAGGATCGGAAAAGCTTTCTCTATAAACCCTGAGGCTTTTCACATATCCCCCGGGAATCGAGGTCACGTTATCAAATTCCGAAATGCACCAGGGATCTCCTTCTTTTTCCGGAAGTTCTATGGAAGTCCCCTCCGCAATATTAATGGGAGAATAAACGCATTTTAATCCGTCGCAGCCCTTGAACAGATCGACACATTTGGCACTTGTGACCTTGGAAAAAGAAAAAGTCGACAGATCCGCAACGGATAATTTCGTACAGCCTTCAAACATGCCGATACAACTTTCGATATTGCCGATCGACTGCCTTCCGAAATTGATCTTTTCAAGCCATGTACAGCCTGCGAACATGCCATCCGCTGTCTTTACAACATCCATATCAAGGCCTTCGATATCAAACTTCTTAAGTTCCGGGAAGTTCTTAAACATGTAAGAGGTATCGGT
>JAEEIN010000069.1 GCA_016281385.1 Lachnospiraceae bacterium
ATACGCTCCCTTGCACGTTCGGGAATAAGGTGTACGAAACCGAGAAGGTCCTGATTGGAATCTCTGAAGCCCATTCCGCGGCCGATACCGGATTCGTAATAAGAAGCAGAACGTGACATGTTGAAGGTTACCATACACTGGTACTGGTTCCAGATGTTGACCATGCGGTTAACCTTGTCGTTGTTGCTTTCAAGTGTATAGATGGATAACAGGTTATCCCAGTATTCGTTTAACTTTGCAAATGCCTTCTCAACATCGGCGTCGGTCTTGTACTTCTCGATGAGCTTGAGAGCCGGAGCCTTTTTAACAACACCCTTGGATTCCCACTTGTCATCATCGGGATTCTCACAGTAACCGAGAACAAAAACAAAGGACTTTGTTTCGCCGGGGTTAAGGGTTACATTGATCTGATGTGCTGCGATGGGAGACCATCCGTGAGCTTCGGAACCTGTAAGTTTGCCTGCGAAAACTGCCTCGGGATCGTGGTTGTCGTGGTAAGCGCCGAGGAATGCATCTCTGGAGGTGTCATATCCGTCGATGGGAGCATTTACGTGGAAGATAGCGTAGTGATTGCGGCGCTCTCTGTACTCGGTCTTGTGGTAGAGAGTGGAGCCGTGAACTTCAACTTCACCTGTGGAGAAGTTACGCTGGAAGTTCTTCATATCGTCATCCGCATTCCATAAGCACCATTCTACATAGGAGAAAAGGGTGAGGTTTTTTGCGGAGTCTGTTTCATTTGTAAGCTTGACCTGATTGATCTCGCAGGTGTCGTCCGTGGGAACGAAAGCGAGAACGGAAGCGGAAACACCGTTCTTTTTGGAATTCCACTTGCTGTAACCGATACCGTGACGGCACTCGTAGGAATCAAGCTCCGTCTTGGTGGGCTGCCAGCCGGGGTTCCAGACTGTGTCGCCGTCTTTGATATAATAGTATTTGCCGTTGGTGTCGGCGGGAACGTTATTGTAACGATAACGTGTAAGGCGAAGGAGCTTCGCATCTTTGTAGAAGCTGTAGCCGCCTGCGGTGTTTGAGATCAGTGAAAAGAAATCGTTGCTGCCGAGGTAGTTGATCCAAGGAAGCGGAGTACGGGGGGTGGTGATGACGTACTCTTTGTTCACATCGTCGAAAAATCCGAATTTCATGAGGTCCTCCCAATAGTATTATAGTTGCATGCTTTGTTGTAACGGGGGTAAAAGTGGGGTTTTGCACACCCGAAAACGGTTTATGAAATCGTTTAAGTAAAAAAGCATAAAAAAACCTTGTGTGAACACATTATATACAATATATTGCCCAAAATCAACAAAAAATATGGATTGAAATTAACGAAAAATGCGTTTATACTTATAGTACGAAAACGATTAAGGAACTTAAAAGTGCGAAAAACACTTGAAAAACGGTGCTGTTTGGAGGAACAGCCGTATAAACGGGGGAATATATGGTTTCAATGAAGGACATAGCCAGGGCATGCAACGTGTCCGTGGCTACGGTGAGTAAAGCATTAAACGATCAGACCGATATCGGCGAGCAGACAAGGGAACTCATAAAAAGAACGGCCAAGGAGATGGGATACTTTCCCAATGCTCAGGCCCGTGCCTTAAGGACGAACCGCTCATACAATATCGGAGTCTTATTTGTGGATCAGGGCCAGAGCGGTCTTACCCACGATTATTTTTCAAAGGTTCTGGACAGCTTCAAAATGGAGGTGGAGGAGCACGGATACGACCTTACCTTCATAAACTGCAGCAAGAAGAACCGTACCAGATATTCATATCTTGAACACAGCAGATACAGAGGCTTTGACGGCATAGTCATCGCCTGTATCGATTTCAACGATCCGGAAGTCATCGAACTGGTTAATTCGGATATCCCCCTGGTGACCATTGACTACATGTTCAACAACAAAAGCTCCGTCATTTCCAACAACTACGGCGGAATGCAGACACTTGTAAATTATGTGGTAAATCTCGGACACAGAAAGATCGCATATATCTGCGGTGATGATACCGCGGTTACGAAGCAGCGTCTGGCAGCTTTCTATCAGGTGCTTGAAGAAAACAGCATAGAGATCCCCGAAGATTATGTGCTTTATGACAAGTACCGTAATATTGAGGGCGCGCAGAAGATGACGGATAAGCTTTTGGACAGGGAGGACCGCCCCACATGCATCCTTTACAGTGATGACTATTCATCCCTGGGCGGCATGAATTCCATCAGGCAGCACGGACTTTCGGTTCCCGAGGATATCTCCATCGCCGGATACGACGGAGTTACGGCAGCCTCCATGCTGGAGCCCAGGATAACCACTATAAGGCAGGATACGGTGGGCATAGGAAAGGCAGCCGCCAAGAAGCTCATAAGCCTTATAGAGAGACCGAAAACAACTCTCGTGGAGCAGCTTGTGATCGACGGAAGTCTTGAAGAAGGAAAAACCGTCACAAAGGTTTAAGAATAAAAATCGGGACCGTTTTAAAAGACGGTCCCGTTTGTTTTGGATAAAAGTAGAAAAAAGGTCGTGGACGCGACCTTTTTTCATGAGGGGAGTATAATACCTTTTCAGGGTATAAGACACGGAAGTGGAGGCTTCCGCTTCTCAAGTAGTATATTAGTACCACGGACTTAAAAAGTCAAGTGAAAATTAGTACCCAAGTACCAATAGTTTTTTATGCAATTTGCATAAAGAAGCTGTGCCGGTTGACTAAATCAAAGGCTTTGGATAAGATGCTCTTATGAGAAAATACGAGTTGATCGCTCCCTGTCATTTCGGACTTGAGAGCATATTAAAAAGAGAGATAACGGATCTTGGATATGACGTTACCCTTGTGGAGGACGGACGTGTGACCTTTGCGGGTGACGAGGAAGCTGTTGCACGGGCAAATATCGGCCTTCGTACCGCTGAGAGGATCCTCATAAAGGTGGGAAGCTTCAAAGCGGTGACTTACGATGAACTGTTTGAGGCCACCAAGGCCCTTCCCTGGGAAGATTATATTCCCGTGGACGGAAGGTTCAACGTTGTTAAGGCCGCAAGCATAAAGAGCGCCCTTTTCTCACCTTCGGATATCCAGTCCATCATGAAGAAGGCCATGGTTGAACGCCTTAAGAGCGTTTACAATGTGTCCTGGTTTGATGAATCCGGTGAAAATTTCCCTGTAAGGGTAACCCTTATGAAGGATATCGTGACGGTAGGTCTTGATACCACCGGTGAGAGCCTTCATAAAAGGGGATACAGGAAGCTTGTTTCAAAGGCACCCATCGCCGAGAATCTTGCTGCCGCGCTTATCATGCTGACACCCTGGAGAAAGGACCGGATACTTGTGGATCCTTTCTGCGGAAGCGGTACCTTCCCCATTGAAGCTGCCATGATGGCTGCGAATATGGCTCCCGGAATGAATCGTGAGTTTACGGCAATGGACTGGCCTTCCATAGTTTCCACCAATGTCTGGAAGGATGCTTTCGACGAAGCGAGGGATGAAGTCTGCATGCCCGACGGTACCGACATTCAGGGCTATGATATCGATCCCGCAATGATCGATGCTGCAAGACAGAATGCAAAAATGGCGGGAGTCGACAAGCTCATTCACCTTCAGACAAGGGGCGTTGACTCTCTTAGTCACGCCAAGAAATACGGCTTCATAATCACCAATCCTCCCTACGGAGAGAGGCTTGAGGAGAAGGCTGCCCTTGAAGCTCTTTACGGAGTTCTGGGTGAACGCTTTAAGGCTCTTGACGACTGGTCCATGTTCGTCATCACTTCCTACGACAAGGCGGAGGCTGCCCTTAAACTGAAGGCCGACAAGAACCGTAAGATCTACAACGGAATGCTTAAAACCTATTACTATTCCTTTATGGGAAAGAAACCGGATAAACGTAAATAAGTGGAAGAACAGGTATTTGACAGGAAAAAGTTCATAACAAAATATGTGGTGATGCTGATCTTCATGTCAGCCCTTTCTTTGGGCTTTATGATCTATTACGCTTCGACCAAGGTGATAATCGTAAGCGCCGAGGAAGCGGAGGCCCAGGCACTTGACAATGCCGGGGAGGAGGATGAGGAATCCATCGGGTCAAAAAGCTTCAAATTAAGCTTTAAGAGCACTTCCGATGACGGGACCTTTACTGTTCCCTGTCCGGGAGAATGCGGGTTGACTGTATCGGTCAGACCTGATAAAAAGACCGTTACCCTTACTTTCGAAGATGTGAACACGAACTTCTTCGTGGGAAATGCTCCCTACGGTGATTTTACGGGAGTATCGGATATCAGCGAGCGTCTTTTTGACCGTACCGCAGTGGTTGAGATAGGATGTGAGAAGAGCTCCTACGCCGATATCAGACCTTCGTCGAAGGGCGTGTCCGTAAGGATATATGATGTTGTTCCCGAGGAAACGGTTGTGGCTATTGATGCTGCATACGGCGGCTCCTACACCGGAACCATCGTGGGGGATCTTTGCGAGAAGGACGTAAATCTTGCAATAGCCCTTAAGGTCAGAGAACTTGCGAAGAACAAGCCTTATCGTGTTGTTCTTACAAGGGATTGCGATACTACGGTGGCCACGGATGAAAGGCTTGATATCCTTAAGGTCTGCGGCGTTGATTATTATGTAGGCATCGCTCTGGATACCAATATGGAGGATCAGAGTGATTTCGGAATGAGTGCCTGCTACAACGGCGAGTATTACAGAAACGGTTTTGAAAACGTGGACTTTGCGGATACGATCCTTAAGTCCGTATGCGTAAAGGCATCAAACAGGGCAAAGGCCCTGGAAGCAAAGGGGAAGGAAAACGTTATCCTCCGTGTCCTTGAGATCCCGGGAATGGAGCTTAGAGCCGGAACCATAACAAATGCGGATGAAGCGGATCTTTTAAGATCCGATGAATATATAGAAAGAATAGCGCAGGGCATAATCGACGGCCTTGACGCAACGGTGAAATGATGAAGATCATATTTGCAACGGGAAACAAAGACAAAATGGCGGAGATCCGGGAGATCATGGAGGATCTCGGTTATGAATGTTCTTCCATGAAGGAAGAAGGGATTGAATCCGATCCCGAGGAAAACGGAACGAGTTTTGAAGAAAATGCAGTGATAAAGGCGCAGGCGGTTTACGATATAGCGAAGGCCCGGGGAATCGAGGCAATCGTAATGGCCGATGATTCAGGACTTGAGATCGACTGCTTAAACGGCGAGCCCGGCATTTATTCCGCAAGGTATCTCGGAAGGGACGTGCCTTACAGTGTCAAGAATGCCGACCTTATAAAAAGAACGGACGAGTCCGGTGATCCCGACAGGACCGCAAGGTTCGTCTGCGCGGTAGCGGCTTTCTTCCCCGACGGAACTCATGAAGTGGTCCGTGGAACGGTGGAAGGTGTTGTTGCCCACACTCCTTCGGGAAACAGGGGCTTTGGTTACGATCCCATTTTCTTTTTGCCGGACCGCGGCTGTACCACAGCGGATCTTACCAATGAGGAGAAGAACGCCATAAGCCATCGCGGCAACGCATTAAGGATGATGAAAGAGATACTGGTTAAGAAGTATCACAGCTGACAGGTACATAAGATATTCTTAAAGAAAGTCACGGGAAACGTGACTTTTTCTTTCTCCAATCTTAAGAAAACCTTCATTGACTTTTGCTCTTACTGGTGTCATAACTGTATTAAGACAGTTAGTACAGTTAACTATGCACAACAGTATGAACCGGTTTCAGGATCTGAGAAAGGAGTATTATATTGATCCGTTTGAATTATCGTGATTCAAAGCCAATCTACGAGCAGATCGAAGAAGCGTTCAAAAAGCTGATCATCAGCGGTGCGCTTAAAAAGGATGAAAGACTGCCCTCGGTCAGGGCGCTGGCGACACAACTGTCCATTAATCCAAACACGATACAGCGTGCCTACAACGAACTTGAGAATGAAGGCTATCTTTATTCGCTCAAGGGAAAGGGCAATTTTGTAAGCGGTCTTAAGGACAACAGCAGCGAAAAGATCGAGATACTGATAGGCGAGATAGCAGAGAGAATGAAGGAGGCTGAGTTTTTGGGCATGTCTTTTGACGAACTCGTCCTTCGGGTAAAGGAGGCAATGGGATGATCGAGGTTAAGTCACTTGTAAAGACCTTCGATGGGTTTAGAGCTCTTGACGGTGCGACCTTAAAGCTGGAAAACGGCTCGGTTTACGGCCTTATGGGTCCTAACGGGGCAGGAAAAACAACACTTCTCCGTCACATTACGGGTGTATACAGACAGGATGAAGGCGAAATCCTTATAGACGGAGAGAAGGTCTGGGAGAATGTAGCGGTCAAGGCGCGCATCGCATCAATACCGGATGACTGGTTCTTTTACGGTCAGGCGACCATCAAGGAGATGATGCAGTTATATAAAGGCCTGTATCCTTCTTTTTCCGTTGAAAGATACAATGCCCTTAAAGAGGCATTCCCCATCGACGAGAACAAGAATATCAAATATCTTTCAAAGGGTATGCAGAAGCAGGTGGCATTCTGGCTTGCTTTGTCTTCCATGCCCGATTACATGATACTTGACGAGCCTGTGGATGGTCTGGATCCTGTCATGAGAAGGCGCGTCTGGGGTCTTATGATGGAGGATGTATCAAGCCGGGGAACGACGGTGCTTGTTTCTTCTCACAATTTAAGGGAACTTGAGGATGTATGCGACCATGTGGGTATCATGAACCACGGCAAAGTGGTCCTTGAGAGAAGTCTTCTTGAGCTTCAGGATAACATGGTCAAGCTTCAGATCGTCTTTAAGGAAGGAGAGGAGCCGGAACTTCTGGGAGTTCCCGTGCTTCATGATTCCAAGATGGGCAGGGTACACACGATGATCGTAAGAATGTGTCCCGAAAGCGCACTGAATGCGGTCAAGAGGTATGAGCCGGTGGTTGCGGAAGCAGTTCCCCTTACCCTTGAAGAAATCTTTGTTTATGAGATGGGAGGGCTTGATAATGAGATCAACAGCATCCTTATTTAATAAGACTCTGTTTAAAAATGATTTTAAGAGGCTGTGGCCTCTCTGGGTGGTTTTTTCCATAATCTCTGCACTTATCGGAATATCCTTTATATATGGGCTGCGTAACACATATCAACCCGAAAAGCTTACATTTCTGGATACCAGATCCTATTATTTTGAAGCTGCAAGCGGAATGGGCCCCATAGCTGCAATGGCTCTTTCCTGCATAGTGACCGCAGCGATCTGGGGATTTTTATGCACGGGAAAAAGCACGGTGTTCTTCCATTCCGTTCCCGTTACAAGGACGACGATGTTCTTTACGAATCTTGTTACTTCATTCGTGATAGTCATTATCCCGCTTTTGACTGGCTGGTTTGTTTTTACTGTCGGAAGTGCATCAATGGGGCTGTTCGATGCCCACGGAATGCTTATTACCCTTTGGGCGCTGATCGCGGAAACCGTGGCGATGCTGGGAGTGGCGATCCTGTGCGCTCAGCTGACGGGAAGACTTGCGGCCATGGTGCTTTTAGACCTTACGGCAAATGTGTTCTTCGCAGTGGCTGAAGCGGTGATCACCGCTTTTGCGGTTAATTTCTATTATGGTGTCTCATCTTTGGATGACATCGGGCTTTACATGCTTTCGCCTGTTGTGGCGCTTGTTTCGAAGCTTACCCCAAAAGACGCCGAACTTTACGGAGCGGGATATCTTGCGGTTTATTGCATAGTTGGGCTGGTGCTTACCGTGATGGCATATTTCCTTTATAAGATAAGGAAGAGTGAATCCGCTACAGAGGTCATTGCTTTTAAACCCCTTAAGCCGATCCTTCTTTATTCTTATGCTACGGTGGGCACGATCTTTATGACATGGCTGCTCTATGACCTGTTTAATATCAGCGGAAGCGGGACATATGACATAAGAAAGCTGATCGTTTTGCTCATTATTTCCGGTACTCTTATGTATTTTGTGGGAAGAATGATCATCGACAGAACCATAAAGGTCTTTACACTGAAATATTTCTTTGGATATTGCGCCATGCTTGCATGGCTGATCATCGGCACCGTTGTTATTGCGCTTGATCCCTTCAGAGTGGAATGGTGGGTTCCGGAAAAAGAAAACGTGACCGCAGTCAAGATCAATTCAAACATGGGAGAGATGTTCCTTGGGGAGAACGATGACGGACTGATCGGTGACCTGCTGGAGGTTCACAAAGTTCTTGCGGGAGAGGGAGAGCGTCACGCGGCAAATGATGAAGTTACGGAGTTTTACCTGGATCTTACCTACTACATGACCGATGGCAGATTAAAGGTACGCGAATACAGGGTTCCGATCTACGAGGAGAATCTTGACAATACGGATTCCGTGGAAAGCAGGCTGGATCATTTCTTCAATCTTGAACCTGTAAGGGAAAAGAGCTTTCATATAGGAAAAGAGTTTGTATTTGAAAGCGCATGGATCTATGTTTCCCATGATCTTGAGTCGGTGGGGGATGAAACAGACCTTACCGCATCGGAGGGTATCAGACTTAAGGAAGCTATCCTTGAAGACCTCCGCGCCGGAAACATTCCTCCCACGGATATCTTTGACAACGCGATCTCTGTCGACGAAGATGAATTCATAACCATCGACTTGTGCGATATGCTCAACCACGGCCAGCGTTACATCCGTGATTCCTATAGCGGTCACATATATGAAGTAGATGACAGCCGATATGGAGTCTATCATTCCTTCACTGTTCCGGATTCCATGACCGCCACAAGGGCTTACCTCAAGGAGATCGGGGTAATAGAATAGGGTTAGCCCACAAAATAATAAACAGCAATAGCCGTCAATCTTGTGGGGATTGGGCGGCTATTTCTGTGTTTTGGAACTGCGTCCAAAGACATATCCAAGACTAAAGCAACCAACGCAAAGGCTGATAACAGCAATAAGACCTTCGATAGTCAGCATACGCATCACCCTCCTTTTCGCTTCACCAAAAGGATCGGTTGCTGATTTCTGCAACGGAGTTTTTTACATTAGAAATTTTTAAAAGTTTTTTGTTGACACTCAAAATCTTATATAGTATGATAACTGTTGCGTCACGGGCGATGACCCAATTCCGGGGTGTGGCTCAGCTTGGCTAGAGCGCCTGGTTTGGGACCAGGAGGTCGCAGGTTCGAATCCTGTCACCCCGACGCGAAAGTGAATAATGCGGGTGTAGTTCAATGGTAGAACACCAGCCTTCCAAGCTGGACACGTGGGTTCGATTCCCATCACCCGCTTTTTGCGAGAGCAAAAACCGTAATTTATCCTGTGTCCGTAGCTCAGCTGGATAGAGCAACGGCCTTCTAAGCCGTGGGTCGGGGGTTCGAATCCCTTCGGGCACGTTGTGGTGGATATGGCGTAGTTGGTTAG
>JAEEIN010000070.1 GCA_016281385.1 Lachnospiraceae bacterium
AGCCCTCGTCCATTGTAAAGCGCTCCCTGTCCCAGTCACAGGAAGAACCCATCTTCTTAAGCTGGGAGATGATACGTCCGCCGTACTCGGCCTTCCATGCCCATGCTCTCTCAAGGAATTTTTCACGTCCGAGGTCCTCCTTGGATACGCCTTCTTCCTTAAGCTTTTCTATGATCTTTACCTCTGTGGCGATACTTGCATGGTCGGTACCGGGCTGCCAGAGGGCATTGTAACCCTGCATCCTCTTGAATCTGATAAGGATATCCTGCATGGTATTGTCAAGTGCATGTCCCATGTGGAGCTGTCCCGTGATGTTCGGAGGGGGGATCACGATGGTAAAGGGTTTCTTTGTTTCGTCAACTTCGGCATGAAAATACTTCTTTTCAAGCCACTTCGCATAGATCCTGTCTTCCATTTTCGAAGGATCGTATGTCTTTTCCAGTTCTTTCTTCATAATGGTCTCCTTTCGGTTTTTGCTCGTCCGCAAGGAATAAAAAAGCCCCTTGCGAACAGTTAATGTTCGCAAAGGGCGTCATAAACGCGGTACCACCTTTGTTCATGCAACGCTCACACGCTGCACCTCATCACTCCTAACAGAGCTGATCCTTTAACGGGGATCATGCGTGCCGGACTACTGTGAGTTCACCCGGCCGGCTCCAAAGCTACCTTCGATCATTTAAGTTTAAGTGCTTGCACCAACCGCACCTTCTCTGAAAACCGCTGTGACCTACTCCTCTTCTTCAACGCCTTTATCAATATTTGATTGTTCAAATAGTATCACCGTTTTTTATAAAATGCAATAGTCCGTTTCAAAGGTTAATCAAGTTCCTTCTTTCCGGTGTAGAGCTCATAGTACCTTCCGCCGAGAGCAAGGAGTTCGTCGTGATCACCGCGCTCGATGATCTCACCGTGTTCAAGAACGATGATGGCATTGGCATTACGTACAGTTGAAAGCCTGTGGGCAATAACAATGGTCGTGCGGTCCTTCATGAGGCGGTCCATACCGTGCTCGATGTGGCGCTCGGTACGGGTATCTACGGAGCTTGTTGCTTCATCAAGAATAAGGATCGGTGCGTTTGATATAGCCGCGCGGGCAATATTCAAGAGCTGTCTCTGACCCTGGCTTAAGTTAGCGCCGTCGCCTTCAAGCATCGTATCGTATCCGTTTTCAAGACGCATGATGAAGGAATGGGCACTGGCAAGCTTTGCGGCTGCCTCAACTTCTTCATCCGTTGCATCCAGTCGTCCGTAGCGGATATTCTCACGAACGGTTCCGCTGAAGAGGTGCGTATCCTGAAGCACCATGGCTATGTTCTTTCTTAAGTAATCACGCTTAAGATCCCTTATATCTATACCGTCAATGGTAAGACTTCCCGAATCTATGTCATAGAACCTTGTTATAAGGTTGGTGATGGTTGTTTTTCCTGCACCGGTGGAACCTACGAGAGCGATCTTCTGACCGGGCTTTGCGTAGAAGGAAACATTCTTAAGGATGGTCTGACCGGGAACATATCCGAAGGTAACATCCTTTAAGATGACCTCACCCCTAAGGGTTTCGGGAGCCTTTGCATCGGGCTTGTCGGGAAGCTCGGGCTGCATATCCATTACATCAAATACACGCTCCGCTCCGGCAAGGGCCGAGAAGATCTCGCTCACCTGCATGGAGAACTCGTTTATGGGGCGTGAGAACTGCCTTGAGTAGTTAACGAAGATGGAAAGACCACCTACGTCAAAGCCTCTGAGTACGCAGAAGATACCACCCACCATAGCGGTTATGGAGTAGGATATCTGGCTTAAGTTACCCATTACGGGCCACATGATCCCGCCGAAGAACTGGGCGGAAAGCTGCTTCTTTCTGAGGTCGGTATTTAAATACTCAAACTCATCCACCGACTGCTCTTCATGATTGAAGACCTTAACGACCTTCTGGCCGCTGATGCTCTCCTCGATGTATCCGTTTAAGGAACCGAGAGCTGCCTGCTGCTCCTTGTAGTACTTACGGCTCCTCTTTGCTATGGTCATTGCGGCCTTTATGAATATGGGCGTCATGACAACAGTGATGAGGGTAAGCCATACGTTTGTGTAGATCATCATGACCAGGGTTCCCACCAGAGTAAGGGCACCCGAGAACAATGAGATCAGTGTATTGTTCAACATGTTTCCGATGGAATCAACATCGTTTGTGAACCTTGACATGATGTCACCGGTGTTGTTGGTATCGTAATACTTTAAAGGAAGCTTGCTGATCTTTAAGAAAAGATCGTCACGCAGCCTTGCAAGGCCCTTCTGGGAGATACCGAGCATTATGCGCTGCTGGAAATACTGAGCCGCAACTCCGACACCGTAGATGACTGCCATTACGATAAGTCCCTGTATAAGGGTTGCCACTCCGCCGGAACCGTCCACCAGTCCGTTTATGACGGGCCTTAAAACATAGGATCCCGCAAGGGATGCACCTGCGTTAAGGAGTACCAGTGCAAAAACAATGGGTATCTTCCATGCGTCGGTCTTTATATAGGAAAAGAGCCTTACCAGACTTGCCCCCGCATTCTTGGGCTTGGGCCCCATTCCGCGAGGCGGACCGCCGGGACCTCTGCCCCCTGCGACTCCCTTTTCCTCTATCTGCTTTTTGTAAGCTTCGTTCTTCTTTCTGTACTTTTCTTCGAGGCGTGCACGTGTTGCTTCGTTCATTATGCTCCCACCTCCTTCTTGTCCATCTGTGAATAGTAGATCTCTTTATATGCTTCACATTCGGACATAAGCTGATCGTGGGTGCCTTCGCCCACTACCCTTCCGTCGTCGAGTACGACGATCTTGTCTGCTTCGATAACGGAAGATATCCTCTGTGCGATAATGATCTTTGTGGTTTCGGGCATGTAGGATTTAAGGTTATCCCTGATATAACGCTCGGTTGCCGTATCTACCGCACTGGTGGAGTCATCAAGAATAAGGATCTTCGGCTTCTTGAGCATTGCCCTTGCGATACAGAGTCTCTGCTTCTGACCGCCGGATACGTTTACGCCGCCCTGGCCAAGATCCGTGTCGTAACCATCTTCAAAGGAGGTAACGAAGCCGTCGGCCTGAGCCATATCGGCTACCTTTCTGATCTCCTCGTCGCTTGCCTCCTCATCACCCCACTTTAAGTTCTCGATGATGGAACCGGAGAAAAGGAGGTTCTTCTGAAGCACCATGGAAACGCCGTCACGTAAGTTCTTTAAGGAATAATCCTTTACGTTCACTCCGTCAACAAGGACTTCCCCCGCGTCCACGTCGTAAAGCCTCGGGATCATCTGAACCAGTGTTGTTTTTCCCGAACCGGTGGAACCGATTATGCCTACCGTCTCGCCCGATGCGATCTTTAAGCTTACGTTCTCAAGAACAGGCTCCTTGGATTCCTTATAATAACGGAAGGTGATGTTCTTAAATTCGATGCTTCCGCTCTCAACCTTCTTGTCGGGACATGCTGCATTGGCATCGTCTATATCCGTTTCACAGTCGATCACTTCATTGATACGCTTTGCGGAAGCAATCGCACGTGAACTCTGAAGGATCATGATGGATGTCATCATAAGAGAGATAAGGATCTGTGTAACATATGTGATAAACGCTGTAAGGTCACCCACCTGCATATCTCCCACAAGGATCTGATTTCCGCCGAACCATACCACCGCAAGAGTTGTCACGTTCATGAACAGTGCCATGAGCGGGAAGGTTGTGATCATTATCCTGAAGGCAGCAAGTGAAGATTCCTTCAGTTCCTCGTTTGTTTCCGCGAATTTCTCATGCTCGTGATCGTCACGTACAAAGGACTTGATAACACGGACATTGGTGATGGCTTCACGGGTCACAGAGTTAAGATTGTCGATCTTCTTCTGCAAAGCCTGAAATCTGGGGAATGCCTTGCTGATAACAAAAAGAATGGTCGCGATCATGATGGGAATAACAATAAGGATGATCAGCGCAAGCCTTGCATTCATCATAACGGCCATTATGACCGCACCGATGAGCATGCCCGGCGCACGAAGAGCCATTCTCAGGATCTGGTTCACAAAGTTCATTACCTGGGTGATGTCGTTGGTAAGACGGGTAACCAGGGAGCCCGTGCTGAAATTGTCAATATTCTTAAAGGAAAAACGCTGAACGTTCTCAAAGGCATCCTTCCTTAAATCTGCCGCAAAATTGATGGAGGACTTGGCACCGAAATATGCGCCGCCCACACCGCCTATGGCCATAAATACCGCACAGGCGATCATAGCAAGTCCGATCCTGACGATATAGGACACGTCTTTGTTGACTATACCGTTGTTGATGATAAGTGACATGAGCTTGGGGAGAACGATCTCTCCGACCACCTCCACTATCATAAGAAGAGGACCTATGATGAATGCGGAAAGATAGGGTTTTATGTACTTCCAGTATCTTTTCATTTCTTTCTCCGTTTCAAAACAATGTTAACAAAAAAAGTTTAATTACTTTAAAAAATAAAGTCAATCGAACAGTACTCATTTTTATTAATAATTTAGATTTTTACTGCATTAAAATACACCCGCATAAAGCGGGTGCATTGTCTGTCGTTTACTTTCTTTTTAATGCCTTCTTTACGTACTTTTTCTTATACATTTCCTTGTCGGCATCTTCTATCACGGCATTAAGTTCTTCCTTGCCGGAGATGTTGGTTATCTTGTATCCCACGGAAGCTTCCACCGAGTAGGGACAGTCGGTTCTTTCGTTTAAGCTGTCCATTTCTTTTTCGATCTTTGCTATGCAGGCTTCCGCATCCTCCTCCGTATAATCCGATGCAAGAAGAACAAACTCATCGCCTCCGTAACGCATTACGATCTCGCCGTGCTGCTTTACATTCTTTAAGACATTGGCCACGTCCTTTATGAGGGCATCCCCCGCGTCATGTCCGAAGCTGTCGTTTACGCTCTTTAAGCCGTCCACATCAAGGAAGATGACACAGAGCTTTTTGTTCTTCTTAATGGACTCCTCGACTATGGGCTCGGAGAGTTTGAAAAATCCGGCGCGGTTGTAGATACCGGTGAGGGTATCGTAGATCCACATTCTGTCAAGGACGGAGATCATCTGCTCCATAAGGTCGATCTTCCGGGTGTTTTCAAAGGCATTCGACACTACCGCAGTCCAGTTGGGGAAGAAATCGTTTCTGATAAGATCTCCCGATTCTCCCAGGATGGCATAGCCGAAATTCTCGTTCATGTAATGGATGGGGAAGAAGTAGTAGGTAACCCCCTCTCTTCCGCCGTTTGCAACAGGCGGGAAAAGGTCCTTCTTTGGGAATCTGTCCCCTGTCCTTGCAGGTTCGCCGTTTATGCAGCTTATCTGATTTATCATGGTATCGGCATATTCCGATTCATTGCTTCCGGCAAGTATCTGCCTTTGGAAATCCGAATAGTCAATGTTTACCGAGGGACGCATGTTCATGCAAAGATACAGTTCCTTCGGCTTCATCCGATATGCGAATTTTCTCATGGCGTCGATGAGGGGGCCCGTCTTTTGCTGGGACATCAGGCTCACCGTCATCTTTTTAACATACTGTGAAAGCTCGGTCTGTTCATAACGGTCAACGGCAAGTGCATCGTCCACATCATCATGGTTCTCTTCACCTGCATTGCATCCGCAGGTCTGTCCGAGGCTTAGCAATATGGGAAGAACGATCTCTTCCCCCGCTTTATGCTTCTCAAATTCGTGAAGGATCTTTACGGCTCTCATACCCTTCTGATACTGCTGCCGCTTTATGGTGGTGAGTCTTGTTGAGATGACTCTTGATACGAAATCGTAATCCACACCGGTGATCTTTACATCCTTTGGTACCTTGAAGCCCTGCTTCTTAAGCTCCATATATACGCCCACCGCCATCTGGTCGTTGGCACAGACTATACAGTCCGCCATGGGCTCATCAAGTGACCTGAAGTAATCCACGGCACTGACACCGCTCTGATACTCATAGTTTCCTTTATATCTGTGAACATCCTCATCAAAAGAAAGGCCGTTATCTTTAAGGGCATCCATAAATCCGTCAAATCTGAGGATAGCATCACTTCCGTTGAGACGTCCGCTGACATAATAGAAACGTTTGCAGTCATGTTCCTTGATCATATGTTCCGTGAGAGCATACAAAGAACCCTTTTCGTCCGAAGTGATATTGACGAAATCGGGATCGTAACTTCCTATGCACACACAGGGTATATTCAGTTCTCTTACCTTGTCGATAAAAGGAGATTCTTCTCCGGAACCGGAGAAAGTATTCTTAACATATATGACACCGTCGAACGCGGACACATCCGGAAGACGGAATATCATAGACTCTCCGTCGGCATATGCCTCGTTCTCGGATTTGACATTTCCGTGTATACAGAACACGGAACAGACATCCGAAAGATCTCTGACCTGTCTTTCCACTCCCTTCATAAGTGCCTTCTGAGAGTCAAAGACCAGTCCGCTTATAATAACCGCAATTTTCATTTTATCAATCCCCTGATCAAAACGGAGCCTAGCCCCGAGCCGATTTACGAAACCATTTTAACATATTTCGTTTTAAAAATCAGTACCTTTTTCCTATTTCTGTAAATTCTTTATTTTTCCACCTCGAAAGCAGTTAAAAATAGTTTTCATAACTTATTGACTAAGATTACATAACTCAATTGACCGATATGGTTTCAGGCAAATATATGAATATCGAAAATTGCAAGTGCCATTCATTTCGGGTGATCCGTTGTTGATAACTCAAGGGAGAAATCCACAATCTCCACCGAGTTATCCACAGATGTCAGTGTCATTTTCGTGTTATCTACTGTCATTTTTTTCAAAATGAATGTCATTTCCTTCTTTTTTCTGAATTGGTTGGGCCTTTATTCCCATCTACATAAAGACTTAACCATAATTTTGTTACGGTTAACATCCCACTCAAAAAAATACCCTCCCCAAAAAGAGGAGGGAAAATGAAAAATATGAAAAAAACGAAAAAAACAAGGAAAAAAGAAAGGATCAAAGCCATTCGTCCCAGAAGCGTTCAACAGAGGAAGAGACGGAATCAAGGGAGACGATATCGTAATCGGACCACTCACGAGGGAAGAGGGAGCGGTAGGAATTTTGCAGGAAGCGCTCATCAAGGAGAGCCACAACACCGATATCCTCCTCGGTACGGATCACACGTCCCGAAGCCTGAAGGACCTTATTCATACCCGGGAAACGATAGGCATAATCGAAGCCGTTGCCGCCCCTGCCGTCAAAGAAGTCTTTGATGATATCCTGTTCAAGACAGATCTGGGGAAGACCGGTACCGACGATGATCGCACCGATAAGAGCATCATTCTTAAGATCTATACCTTCTGAAAAGATACCGCCCATAACACAGAAGCCGATAAGCACCGAATCGGTACGTTCCTCATTAAACCTGGAAAGGAACTCCTCTCTTTCTTCTTCCCTCATTCCCGAGGACTGAGCGATACAGGTGATATCGGGATCAAAGAACTGCTTTTCATAGGCTTCATATATATTCTGAAGGAACACATATGAAGGAAGAAAGACCATGTAGTTTCCGTGACGCTTTGAAACCACCCCATGTATATAGGAAGCAATTGCTCTGTATTCGCTCTCGCCCCTTCTTGTATATTTGCTGGTAACATCCCGGGCAATGAAAAGCCCCTTCTTTCGCGGATCGAATACGGACTTTGCGTATACTTCATAATCCTCGGGCTTTCCCGCCAGCAGTTCCTTATAATATTGTATGGGAAGAAGCGTTGCCGAAAAAAGCACCGTACTTCTTGCCATATCCATGCACTCAGCCAGATTTACCTTGGGATTTACACAGAAAAGCTTAAGAAAAAAGTTCCCCGTTGCATCAAAGGAACAGTACTTTATATAATTCTCATCAAGCCTTTCATATATATCAAGGTAATCAAACAGTTCAAAATAAAACTCAAGAAGCTCCTCCCTGAGTTCCGGGGGAATGTCATACTTTCGTTTCTTTTCCGGTGCCTTTGCATCCTGCAGCACCTTTTCTATCTCGGCATAAAGCCTCATCACGTCTTTGGTAAAGGGCTCAATATCCGGTTCAAGGAGCTTTGAATCACATTCTCTCTTAAGCGCCAGAAGATCTTTGTTACAGCGTTCCGCCCTTTTTGCGACCAATGTAAGTTCTTCTCCCGCCGCTTTCTTTATTTCAAGGAATCTTTCTTTGATAAGAGTCGCCGAATACATCTCCCTTGCCCTGTCCACCAGGTTGTGGGCCTCGTCAATGAGAAAAATGTAATCCCCGGAGCTGCCTTCGGAAAAGAATCTTTTAAGCTTTGCGCGGGGATCGAAGGCATAATTGTAATCCCCTATTATCACATCGCAGAACAAAGAAACATCAAGCCCGAACTCAAAGGGACAGACACTGAATCTTTCCGCATATTCAAGGATCTTCTCCCTTGTATAGGCGGTTTCCCCGGTAAGCAGTGCGTACATTGCATCATTAACCCTGTCGTAATGCCCCTTTGCATAAGGACAGGCTTCCGGGTTGCACTCAGTCTCCCCCGTCACGCAGATCTTTTCCTTTGCGGTGAGGATTATATTTTTACACTTAAGTCCCTTCTCCCTTAAGATCTCTATGGAATCGTGGGCTACGGTGCGGGTTATTGTTTTTGCGGTAAGATAAAAGATCTTTGAGGCTTTGTCCCTGCCGAGGGCACAGATGGAAGGATACATGGTGGAAATGGTCTTGCCGACCCCCGTGGGAGCCTCAAGAAAAAGCTTCCTTCCGTGAACGATGGTCCGATAGACATTGGTGACCAGCTCCTCCTGTCCGTCCCTGTAGGGAAAGGGAAAGGGAAGGCCCTCTATACTTCTGTTTCGTTCCTCATGCCAGTCGATCTCAAGCTTCGCCCACTTTTCATAGGCAACGCAGACATTTGTTACAAACTCCTCGAGTTCCGAAAATTTTAAAGTTTCGTTGAAAAAGCGCATTTCCTCCGTCTCGATGTTGACGTAGGTGATGCGTACCTTTATTTCAGATAGTGCTTCCAAAGAAGCGTAGATATATGCATAAAATCTTGCCTGGGCAAGGTGGATCGGATCCGCCTCTTTATATTTCATGACATCCGCATAGGTGGATTTGATCTCGTCGACCGTTACTCCCGTATCATTTTCGATGATGCCGTCGGCCCGGCCTTCAATGCGGATATCAACATCATTCCCATGGAAAACAAAAGCAAGCGGTACTTCAGCGCGGTAATCGCCTCCTGCCCGTTTCTGGATCTCACGGTGGATACGGCCGCCCTCAAGCATCGCCTGCTCTGTAAAACTTCCTATTCTGTTATCGATATCGCCGGAGCGGAGAATAAACTCCACTATGCCCCTAACGGATACTTTTGCTTCCAAGATCGCCCTGCCCTCTCAAGCCAGGCAATCTTTATCAGACTGCCTGCTCAGCCGTACGTAAATATGCCTCAAAGTCAGGGTTGTAACCGCTGTAAGTGATCTTAAGCGGCTTTGAAAGATCAAGCGCCAAAATACCCAGAATTGACTTTGCATCTACATAATATCTGTAATTCGATGCCACATCAATATCAAAATCACATTTTGAAGCTGCATTGACGAAATCTTTTACCATTGAGGGTTTCAAAAATAATTTTCTTTCCATCTGTTTTCCTCCATAAAGTGCAAAGTTGACAAATTCCCCTGAAAAGAATATTAAGTGACCGAAGATCGGTCATGCGCCGCTAAAGGTCAGGATCCTGTAAGGTTCCTACGCGCCGGTTTTTTAAAAACCCCTTTTCGTTTTTCGGTTTATATTATAATATGATAACGGTTTCATCAATTGTAAATACTGACAAAAATTTTGTAGTTTTTCTTGCATTATCGGTAGTTTTGTAATTAAATATATAGAGTATTATGCGGGAAAAGGTTCCCGACAGCAAATGAGGTAAATAACATGGAAAAGACACAGATCCCTGCCGGATACAAGTCTGCACTGAGCCTTCACGATACCCAGGAAGCAATTAAGATCGTTAAGGACACCTTCCAGCAGCTTTTGGCAGAAAGACTTAACTTACTCAGAGTCACCGCACCGCTTTTTGTCGATCCGAAGATGGGACTTAACGATAACCTTAACGGTTACGAACGCCCCGTAGCTTTCGGTATCAAGGAGCAGAACGAATACACCGCAGAGGTTGTTCAGTCTCTTGCAAAGTGGAAGCGCTACGCACTTAAGAAATACGGATTCAGACCCGGTGCAGGTCTTTACACCGATATGAACGCCATCAGACGTGACGAGGATACGGACAATATCCACTCCATCTTTGTTGACCAGTGGGACTGGGAAAAGATCATAACGAAAGAAGAACGCAACATCGACACTCTTAAGGAAGTTGTCCGCGACGTATACAAGGTACTCAGAAAAACCGAGAAAGCTCTCGCCATTGAGTACGATTACATCGAGGAGATCCTTCCCCACGATATCTTCTTTATCACATCCCAGGAGCTTCTTGATATGTTCCCCGACAACACTCCCAAGGAGAGGGAATATTTCATAACAAAGGCCAAGGGTGCTGTCTGCATCATGCAGATCGGCGACAAGCTTGAAAACGGCGAGCCCCATGACGGACGCGCTCCCGACTACGATGACTGGCAGTTAAATGCGGATATCTTCGTATATTATCCCGTATTGGACATAGCTTTGGAGCTTTCTTCCATGGGTATCAGAGTAGACGAGGATTCCATAAAGACTCAGCTTGAGAAGGCAGGCTGCATGGACAGAGCCGAGCTTCCTTTCCAGAAAGCCATCATCAACAAAGAACTTCCTTATACCATCGGCGGTGGTATCGGACAGTCAAGAATCTGTATGTTCTTCTTAAGAAAGGCCCATATCGGAGAGGTTCAGTGCTCCATCTGGCCCGAAGAAACGGTCAAGGCCCTTACCGAAAAGGGTGTACAGCTCTTATAAAAAGCAAAAATTCCCGTGAGATCACAAAGGTCCCACGGGATTTCTTTTTACATCACTTCTTTTTCTTTTTCACTTTTTTCCCGGGCTTCCTTAATTGAAAGCAGGATGAGGATTCCGAATCCAAGTGCAAGCATCGTTGCTATGAACGGAAGCTGCATGGTCAGCGTCTTAAGGGCGGGAACCGCTTCAGCGATCCATATAAGTGTGTTTGTTAAAATATATGCGATCCCTGCAACAAGGAAGTTTCCGGTCTTTTCAAACGCAAGGATCGAAAGCGCCAATATTATGGTCATGAAGACCCCTTCTCCCATGGGATGGATCACAAATCCCTTGCCCGCATTTGAATTGATAAGTGCGAACAAAACTGCGGTAAGCAAAAGGGGCATTCCGGATTTCATATACTTCTTTGCACCCTGATAGCAAAGTCCCGCAAATACCAGAAACTGAGTAGCGGGATAAATGATACCGTAAAGGATCATACCCAAAAGCAGGGGCATCGAATACTTGGCATTTATAAATACCGAATAATCTTCTATCGCTTCCCAAAGGCCGCTGTAATTGATGAAGCCCAGGATTCCGAGTCCCACAGGGATTATGGCGATGTAACGAAGGATATCTTCGCCGGAACCGAGTTCAAATTTCAGAAGATCACTCTGGCCTTCCTCATCTCCTTCCCCTTTCTTAAACCT
Source organism: Lachnospiraceae bacterium (assembly GCA_016281385.1). Classification (GTDB taxonomy): domain Bacteria; phylum Bacillota; class Clostridia; order Lachnospirales; family Lachnospiraceae; genus UBA1258. The sequence goes on from JAEEIN010000070.1 coordinate 11,635, forward strand.
GCTTATCAACGATTTTCCAAGGAACAGGGTTGCGATAAGATGGGAAACCACCACGATCAGATGTCTGAAGATCTCTGCGTTATCCGTAAAAAACGTTACGGTGCTCTCGTCAGATCCCGCGATCACATTCATGATTATCACGAAGATGTAACAAAAAGCAGTCCCACCGATCCCGTAGGTAAGGGCCGGACCTATGAAGCTCCAGGTCCTTACAAGGGATTTCTTTCCTATATCCTTACTCTGCTGCTTAAGCTCTTCCTTGGACTTCGGAGCTGTCTTTGCGGAATTTCTTTCCTCCGGTGACATTGCGGGAAATGATGTGGTTCCCTGTCCCAGAACCGGAAGAAGAACACTTCTTAAGCCCTGAACCGTATTGACTATCTTATCGGCTCCCGCTTCCTCAAGTTCTTCCCTGGAGCCGTAGCCGTAGGAAACACCGATATTGCCGACACCGATCTTGTGGGCCGCGTCGATATCGTAGCGTTTGTCGCCTATCATCACCACCTCGTCATATTCGGGTTCTTCTTCCTTAAAGATCTCTTTGAGGGCATACTCAAGGATCGCTTCCTTGGTATCCCTTGATCCGTCAAGTTCGGAGCCCGCCACCAGATCGAAGTACTCTCTTATCCCAAAATGTTTGAGGATGTCTTCGATATAGATCGTGGCTTTGCTTGAAACTATGGCAACATATTTATCTTTCTTCTTAAGATCTCGCAATAGTTCGGGAATACCGGGGTATATCTCATTTTCAAATTTACCCACGTCCGAATATCTTTCACGATAATATTTTACGGCCAGCTCGGCTTCCTCAGGAGACATTTTATAATACTCCTTAAAGCTGTCCCGAAGGGGCGGACCTATGAAGGGTTCAAGCCTGTCTATATCAGGCTCGCTTATTCCCATTTTTTCAAGGGCATACTGAACGGAGGTACAGATCCCGATCTTGGGATCGCTCAAAGTTCCGTCCAGATCAAACAAAACGTATCTGTACATAAGGATCTGCCTTTCACTAAAGTCGATTAATTATATCATAGAGGCTGCAAAATAATATAAATTTTTAATTAATTGTAGCCTATAATGTGATAGCATGGTATAAATATGTTAAAAACAAGTACTTTGGTCACGGTTTTTGAGGGTATATGAAAAACAAGAAGCTGAATATCAATACTGAAATAACAGGACGCGTTCTTTTTCTTATCCTGTTTGTCTTATATATCGGATATTTCATTTTAGGCGAGATCTTTCTTCCAAACGAGACCTTTACCCCGGATGAATACGATGACTATCAAAACCTCGGTCTTACCTGGACCGTTCTGGAAGGTGGTCCCACCAAAGAGACCGTTACTCTCCCTCATTTTTTTGACGTAAAAGAAGGAGAGCGGATCGTTCTTGAATCTACGCTTCCAAACGAGGTCCTTACCGGAAAATATCTGATGTTCTGGACTCAGGCTCACGACTTTGTGATACTTGTGGACGGCGAGGTGCGATTAACCTATGACACCTCCGATTCCAGGATCCTCGGTCCCAGCAGCCCCACCGCATATCTTTTCTGCAGATTGAATTATGAGGATGCCGGAAAAACAATACGTGTCGAAGCCATCGGCCGTGACAGCTCCGCCGGTGACATCCGCGAGTTCATCATCGGAGAGAAATTCCCTCTTATGATCAAGCTCCTTCGTCCCAATCAGGTGGAGGTATTCTTCGGGCTGATCCTTATCTGTTTAAGCCTGCTTTGTACCATCGTTTCTTTCATAATGGAGGTCTATCTTAAAAAGCCCCTTAAGCTTATTTACTTAAGTCTGGGTGTATTTATTGCGTCCATATGGATGGTCACAAACTCTCCCATAAAACAGCTTTTCATTCCCAACATTTCAGTATCCAGAGACATAACCTTCTTCTCGGTAGGTTTGCTTGCCATACCTTTCCTTATATACCTTAACGAGATACAGGACCGGCATTACAAAATGCTTTATTTTTGGATCGAAGTCTTTGATTTTGTTCTGCTTTCCGTTACTTCATCCCTTTATGTATTCGGTAATATGCCCATTAAAAATCTGTTTCCGGCTTATGCGCTTACATGTGTGGTCTCAATTTCCGTTTTATTTGCAACAATGATAACGGATATCTGCAAAAAGCGCATCAGACCCTATATCTTCAGTGCCATCGGCTTCCTTACCCTTTGCACCTTTGCGATATTCGAGATAGTGTTCTTCATTACCAAGACCGGAACCATCTTTACAGGCTCCTTCGTTATCATCGGAATGTTCTTCCTTCTCATATTCGCTATCATCGACATGGTTCAGGATGTTATCGATATCTCCAAGGAAAGGGAGGCTGCTTTGCTTGCCACCAAGGCTCAGGCAAAATTCCTTGCCAACATGTCCCATGAGATCCGAACCCCCATCAACGCGATCCTTGGTATGGACGAAATAATACTTCGTGAAGAAAAAAATGCGGATATCAAGGCCTACGCACAGGACATCAAAGATGCGGGAACGGGACTTCTGACCATAATCAACGACATACTTGACTATTCAAAGATCGAATCCGGTCAGCTTGAGATCATCCCTGCCGAATACAGACTTACGGATATACTCACCGCCTGCGGTAATATAATTCGTCCAAGGATCGAAGCAAACGACCTGGCATTTTCCATCAAGGTCGCTCCCGATACCCCTTCAGTCCTTTACGGCGACGAGGTACGTATCAGGCAGATCCTGTTAAATCTTCTTTCAAATGCAGCCAAGTATACCCGTGTCGGTTCGGTCACACTTCAGGTGGAACACAACGAGAAAGACGCAGGAAAAACAACGTTGACTTTTTCAGTCATTGATACGGGAATGGGCATAAAGAACGAGGACAAAGACAAGCTCTTTAAGTCCTTCAAACGCCTTGAATTAAACAGAAACCGTTCCATCGAAGGAACAGGTCTCGGCCTTGCCATCACCAATGAGCTTACCTCTTTGATGAACGGAACCATAGGTTTTGAAAGTGTATACGGAGTAGGTTCGACTTTCACGGTCAATATACCCCAGAAGGTGATCGATGCCACTCCCATAGGTACTTATACTTACGGAACCGCTACTCATGTTACGGATACAAAGGCTGATAAACATATCCTTAAAGTGGCTGATACCAAAGTGCTTGTTGTTGATGACGTGGCGGTTAACTTAAGGGTATTTGCAAAGCTTCTTGAAGGAACCGGTATAAAAGTGGACACAGCCATCTCCGGTATGAAAGCACTGGAGCTCTGCGAAAAGAATTGCTATGATATGATCTTCCTTGATCATATGATGCCCGATATGGACGGTATCGAAACCTTTGAACGATTGAATGATGAAAAGTATGTCCTTAATCACAATATCCCCGTGATCATGGTAACTGCAAATGCCCTGGCGGAGGCTATGCAGGAATACCTTTCCATGGGCTTTACGGATTATGTTTCGAAGCCCATTTCCCTTACCGCCCTTGAAGAAGTAATTCAAAAACATCTTCCTGCGGAAAAGATCGTCAAATAATCGGTTGACAATCTCCTCCTTCTGTAATATCCTCGATTTTGAAAAAAATAATGTGCTAGGGGAGCCTATTGCTGAGATCGAAACGAAAGTTTCCTGACCCTTATTACTTGAACCGGATAATACCGGCGTAAGGAAGCAAACAAGATTTAAAGACCGGAAGGTCTTTAAACCCACGCTCCTCCTTTACGCATAACAAAGGAGGCTTTTTTTATGTCACAATCAAACAATGTATCAAATGCAAGAAAACTTGCGGAAGCGGCCGTAATGCTGGCGGTAGCCACGGTCCTTTCAATGCTTAAGCTGCTTGACCTTCCTTACGGAGGTTCCGTTACCATCGCAAGCATGCTGCCGGTTATCATCATCGCTTACCGCCACGGCGCCAGGCTCGGTCTTCTCACAGGCTTTGTATTCGGTATAATACAGCAGCTTCTGGGCCTTAAGACCCTTTCCTATGTCACCACATGGCAGTCCATCCTTGCAGTCATCATCCTTGATTATCTGGTAGCATTCATGGTTCTGGGCCTTGGCGGAATGTTCAAAAAGATCCATTCCCAGTCCACCGCACTTTTATGCGGAACCGTTTTTGTCTGCATTTTAAGATATCTCTGCCATGTTATTTCCGGTGCAACCGTATGGGCAGGTCTTTCGATCCCCACAAATGCCGCTCTTATCTACTCCATCGGCTACAACGCAACCTATATGATCCCCGAGACCATCGTTACAGCGATCCTTGCTTACTATGTGGGCTCCATTCTTGATTTCAGAAACGATACCATCACAAGGATCAAACCCTCCGAGAAGGCAGGCCTTCCCGTGCTCAAATGGATCGGCGGTCTTTTTATCGCTGCAGCTCTTGTTTTTGATGTAAGGACCATCTTCGCACACCTTCAGAACGGTGAAACCGGCGAATTCGATGCAACCGGCTTTGCAAGCGTTGACTGGAAGATCATTCTCATCGTAAGCTGCATTGCAATAGTTGCAGCCCTTATTCTTTTTATGGTACCCTTTGGTAAAAAGAACAAGGACTGAATCCAATGAAAACCTGTCTTATCATTACCGGCGGCGATTATGAAGAAATGCCCGACCGCATACAATACGACTTTGCAATTGCCTGTGACAAGGGCTATGAATATGCAAAACGAATGAAGCTGTCCCCCGATGTGATCATCGGCGACTTCGATTCTGCTGCCGAGCCTTCGGAATACTCAGGAATCTCGGTGGTCAGAGCCCCTCACGAGAAGGACGATACCGACACGATGCTGGCGATCAAATATGCTCTGGGCCTTAAATACGAGCATATCATCCTGCTCTGTGCCCTGGGAAGCCGCTTCGATCACACTCTGGCAAACATCCAGAGTGCGGCATATGTGGCAAAGGCCGGCGGAGTATGCGAGATCGTCTCTGAAAAAGAATGGATGCGGACAATAACCGCAAAAGACGGACGCATCGTGCTCCCCGCCATAAAAGGCAGGTCATTTTCCTTATTTTCCATAACGGATAAATGTGAGGGCTTAACCGTTTCCGGCGCATATTACGATTGTACAAACGCCACTCTCACAAACACCTTCCCTCTGGGGCAGAGTAATGAATGGGTGGAAAAAGAAGCAACCGTAAGCATAAAAGACGGGATCCTTCTTGCAGTTGAATCGGCTATGTGATCAAAAAGCTGCGGCACTTATATGTGTCGCAGCTTTCTTTTTCTTATTCCTTACTCCAGATATAACAGTAGGCCTGAGTCCTTCCCGCGAAGTTCTCGGTCTTTAACATTTTTCTTACCTCTTCCCTGGTGTACCAGCCCGCTTCGATCTCCTCAAGAGTGGAGTCGCTTGGCTGAAACTCTCCGGAAGCGGTTCCCACAACGCAGACATTCTTCTCGTTTGAAAAACCTACGGCGCTGAAGCTCTCCCTGATCTCATCCACGATGGAATCGATGTGAAGCCCCGTTTCTTCCCTTAACTCTCTGGAAGCCGCCTCTCTCACCGTTTCACCCTCCTCAATGATACCTGCGGGGAAGCTGAATACGTAAGTTCCCACAGCCATACGGTACTCCTTGTTTATGAGGACCTTCTCGCCGGTGGCATCATGCATGATCATCACCACCGCATCGGGCTTTCTGTCATGAAGCTTTTCAAACTCCTTTATATCCTTGTCACGGCTTATCATCTCATAGATCTTCTCGATCCCGTCCACGGTCTCGTATTTAAGATCGTATCTGGTGATGAATTCACCCTGCTCCTTCTTTTCAATACCCTTGAATTTCATTGCAATGCCTTTCTAATATGTCAGCCCTCTTGTAGGCTCCATAAATTCAGAATAACGATGCTCGTAAACATCCATGGCCGCCTCTTCATAAGCAACCTTGGGCTCCTTAACGCCCATGAGTTCCATCACATGCTTTGTAAAAGGCGGGTTAAGAACAAGCAGGGGACCGATGATATAGGTCGCAAGGAAATTATTGCGCTTTATGCCTTCGGATTTCGTCTCGGGACTTAATCCGTCACCTCTCACCGTTTCAAAAAGCCCTTCGAATTCACCGTAGGAATGGGTGAACTGGCTCTTAAAGCCCACTATGTTCATATCGCCGAACTTACCCACATAGAGGGAGTTGTATCTTTCAAGCATCCTTCTGACCGCATGAGTCCCAAAAAAGCCCATGCATTCGATCTTTGAACCGTCATCGCACTGAATATACTCCCCGAAAAGTTCGAGAGCATTTCCGGTGATCAAAAACAAACGGCCGTTATCTATGAGTTCCGAGATCCTTGCCTTGTAAGGTGTAAGGGCCTTTAACACAAGTTCCTGTGACCTTTCCGTCATGGTTCCGAGATAAATAAGATCCGCATCGTCGTGAGCGTTAAAATAGGGCTCACTCTTAAGAGAGGTATCGATGATCTCAATATCGGAGACACCGCTTGCTTCCAAAGATCTTTTTAAATATTCAACATTCATCAGATCCCCGTAGAGGTTGCAGACTTCGGGGTACAAAACTTCGATCTTCATATCCTACCCCTCCAGCTTTCCCGCACGTTCCACCAGGATCTTCCTGACTTCCTGCGTAAGATCGAAGGAATCAACGCCGTGGAATACACAGACAGCAGTTCCCTTCTTCATGTCTATTCTTCTTGCGCCCTCAAGCTCGTCGGGCATAAGCTTTATCTTCTCCTCGGGAACACCCGCAAAAAGAAGCCTCAGCCTGTAATCCCTTGCTCGGGGACCGGAAACCACGATCTCTTTTATGTCATCGCGGTTTAAGAATTCAAAATCACAGTCGTACATCCAGCAGGTGTTCTCCGACCAGTGTTCCTCATCATAGAGGCAGTTCATCATAAGAAGAACGGTCTTCTCACCGGGAACATCCTTGATATAATCGAAGGCTCTGGAAATTGCGAGAGCGTTCTTCTCCTTGGCAAGCTGGGTTATGATCCTTACTCCGTTTTCTTCCACCAGCTTGTATCTGGACTCAACAACCTTGGAATGCTTCATTGCCTCCACGATCTTCTCGTGAGGATATCCCATCTCCCTGAATAAAGCGGTAATGGCAACCATGTTGTAGATGTTGAAGATACTGTCGTTCACCATGGAATAAACGCCGCTTCCGTTCTTGTCGGCAATGGTGACCGTTTTCTTGTCGTAGTCGATATTTCTTCCGGCATAATCATATTCGGGAGATGAAAAACCGCAGTCTTCGCAGTGTGCACGACCGATATGATGATACCTTAAATAGTCGTATTTAAGCTTTCCGGAACACTTGGGACATATCCTTATATCGTTGATGAGATTGATACATTCCGTAAGGTCCGTATCAAGTCTGTCTATACCGTAATAAACCCTTTTGTTCTCCGGAGATATGGAAACAGAGATAAGATCGTCTCCGTTAAGTATAAGCTTTGAGGTCCTTGGAATGTTCGCAGTAAGGATGTCGCCGATAAACTCGGGATGTCCGTTTCTCATGATGGAATCTCTGAAGAGATTCGTAACAAGAACATACTCGGGCTTTACCCAGGGGAATATCCTTAAAGTACTTCTCTCATCGGTTTCAAAGACTGCCGTATCGTATTTGGGCTTTCCCCAGATATTTGCGCCTTTAAGAAGTGCCGTTGTGATACCGGTCCTGGTATTTGAACCTGCGCGGTTCGAAAGAACCTTCTTGCCCATGGCGTCAAACATATCCATGATCATATTGTTGACCGTTGTTTTTCCGTTGGTACCGGTAACCGAGATGATGTGCTCGGGCTTGCCGATATGATCAAGAAAATCAGGACAGATATTTATGGCTATCTGCCCCGGATAGTTGGTCGCATTATGACCCGTAATCCTCATTACGGGAATGGACATTTTGGCTGCCCACAATCCAATTAAAAATCGGATCTTTCCCATTATTATTGCCTCGCTATTTATTCAAGAATTCCATTAATTCGTCGTACCTTGCCTCGGCGGTCTCGAAGCCTACCTGGTGGTACTTTAAGAGCATATCCGCATCATGCTCATTGTTGGTAAGAGTGATGGTTGAAGGGGGACGATATATGAAGGCACGTCCTTCCTTCTCAAGGGCTTCAAGGGTCTCAATGGAGTTGTTGTAGATCCCCGGGCGGGCATCTATGGCCTTTAATAGCCCTTTGTATTTGTGGTAAAGCACCTTGACCAGTTTTGAATTGTAGATGTCGCCTTTACTGCTCTTTCTGTAGGCGGAATCTCTGGTAAGAACAACGATTATCTTATCCCACCCCTCTTCAAGGGCCTTGGAAACCGGGATTGCATCCACCATTCCACCGTCCATCATGGGAACACCGTCAAACCATGCCATCTTCGAAAGAAGGGGCAGGGAATTGCCTGTCCTGATGACCTTTAAGAAGTAGTCAAAATCCGGGAACTCGTCAAAATATACCGCTTCGCCGGTAAGGCAGTTGGTTGTACTTGTGATAAAACGCTTGCCGGATTTCTTAAATGCTTCAAAATCAAAGGGACAGTCATACCTGGGTATCCTGTCAAACAGCGCCTCCATATTAAAGAACTCACCGTTCTTAAAAAGAAGGGATACTCCAAGAAGCTTCTCCTTCCTCATGGGCTCCACCACAGAATCAACGATCCTGTTCTTCTGCCCGGAAACATAGTTCATTCCGGAATAAGCGCCCGCAGATACTGCCACCACATTTTCAATATTTATATTCTTCTCAAGGTAAAAATCCATGACACCGGCGGTAAATATGCCGCGCATTGCACCGCCCTCAAGGATTATGCCTGTTTTCCCGCTCATAAAACCTCACATCAAAACTGTCGGATACTGCACATAACAAGGCTATTCTACCACAACAGTCTCATTAAGTCCAAACGAATATAACAGCATTTCCTTAACGGGTTTGGCTGTAAGTTTCTCCAGTGCTTCCGCATATATGGCTATCTGTGCGCGATACCTGTCCTTAAGCTCCGGCGCATCCTTAACCCTGTCAGTCTTATAATCCATAACAACAACACGGTCGTCCTCAACAAAGTATACATCGATAACACCCTGTACCAGCACGGTCTCACTCTCGGGAAATTCCGGATCCACGCGATTGGCGGGAACACCCATTACAAAGGGCTGCTCCTTAAACAGTTCTCCCCGCTTCGCGGCCTTCTGCATTCTCTTCGCAAGGTCGGTACGGGCAAAGGCAAAGATCTTCTCCTCGTCGATCAGTTCCTGCTCGTATTCTTCCATGAAGTCAGCTTCCAGCATATGCTTAAACTGCCCACGTAATTCTTCTTCAGTAAGGTCCTTCGTAAAGTCTATAAGCTGCAGAAGTTTATGGTACGCGGTACCTCTGTCGGTTCCCGACACCTTCTTTCCGCCGCCGGCAAATTCCGGAACAACCTCCGAAACTTCTCTCTGTTCAAACAGCTGCTTGGTCTCTCCCTGAGTCTCCTCCATAGCCTCCATCTTAAGAGCGGAAACCGTTGTCTTTGTATAAAGTCTCTCAAGATCCTTATGGGCATATTCCCTGCCGATGGTCTTAATGATCTCCTCCGAGAGTTTGGTAACTTCGGGAGTTCTGCTGCCGGATTCGATCATATCCCTCAGCTTTCTGCGATCCGCTTCCTTCTTCACGGAGGCAATGGTTACCGAATCCGCATCAATATAGGATATATTGAAATTCGCAGTTCCTTTTTCAGCCAGTGCACGTTTGATCAGCCACAGATAAGATTTATTTTTCCCGTCATCGGGCTTATCAAAATATTTGTCAGCGTCCTTTTTTATACCAAACAACACCAGTTGTTCCTTGGCTCTGGTCATAGCCACATAGAGAAGTCTGGTTTCCTCACCTATACAGTCACGGATATATTTTTTCCCGATGTAATTGCGAAGGATCGTATCCTTCCTGGTACGCTTCTTGGGATCTATACAACAGGCTGCTATGCCTTCATCAACGTCAATTACAAAATCATCATGTGAATCGTTGAAATTAAACACGCTGTCTATCCCGGAAACTATACATATGGGGAACTCAAGTCCTTTACTCTTGTGGATTGTCATTACCCTTACCGTATCGGCGTTCTCGTCAAAGATATTGGCTTCACCTTCATCCTCTGTGTTCTTTTTGATAAGTTCAACATATCTTAAGAAGTGGAATAGTCCGGAAAAGCTTGTTTTCGCATAATCCTGAGCCTTCTTTATCAGAAGTTCCACATTTGCCTCTCTTTGTCTGCCATCGGGAAGAGCGGAAACATAGTTAAGATAACCTGTCTTTGTTACCAGTTGCGTCAACAGTTCGCTGATAGGTGTATAGGTTACACAAAACCGATAATTGTCGATCATTTCGATAAAGGAACCGGCCGCCTTTTCTTCGGGATTTCTGTCGGCAAATCCCTTTAGTTTATCCCACAGAGTCCTCTCTTCCGAAAGTGCTTCTCCCTTTATGCGTGCACAATACTCATCATCCATACCTCCGAAGTAGGATGTCATTGCACCGAAAAGAGCAATATCATTCAACGGATTGTCCAAAACCGTCAGGAGATTAATGATATCCTGGATTTCACTTGCAGCATAAAAAGTGCCTATCCCCTCCATATGGTAAGGAATCCCGTTTGCCTCAAATGCCTTTCTTATATATGGTCTGTCGGTTGAAAGCGCCCTCAGCAAAACAGTGATATCTCCGTATTCAGCAGGACGATAGCACTGTTTCTTCTTGTCAAATACCAGCTTATTTCCGTGCAGTTTTTGAATTATCGATACCAGTGCATTTGCCTCCAGATCCTTTGCCTTTGTACCGGTCAGGTTTCCCTGCTCCAATAAGACAATTTCTGCCTTATAGTCAGGATCTCCTCCTTCTGCAAACTGTGCTCCAAAAATCAGTTTCTCCTTTTCATCGTACTCCACACCGCCTACGTCCGCATGCATGACGGCGGAAAAAACATCATTTACACTATCTACAACTTCTCTGCGGCTCCTGTAATTTGATGAAAGATTAATGACTTTGGAAGAATCACCTGCCTGAGCATAGCCCTTATAGTGCCCCAAGAAGATTTCCGGCTTTGCGAGTCTGAACTTATAAATACTCTGCTTGACATCTCCTACCATAAAGCGGTTTCCGGGCCTTTCGGTATTTTCTCTTGAAATACTTGAAAGAATGATCTCCTGGACCTCATTGGAATCCTGATATTCGTCAGTCATTATCTCTTCAAAGAAATCCCGATACTCCAAGGCTACATCCGTCACATCATAGTCATCCGCACTTCTATAATCCTTGATAAGTATATCTATGGCCATATGTCCCATGTCAGAGAAATCTATGATGTCGCGTTCCCTCTTCGCAGCATCAAAACATCTCTTAAACTCAAGTACCAACTCTATAAGCACACGGACAGCCCGTCCCGAGATCATGTGATTCTCATAAGCTTCTTTTATAGAAAATGCATAATAGTCCTTGCCCAGATCAGCAATATCATCTTTAACTGAGTCTCTTATAGCCTGTATCTTTGCTTTTATGACAGGATCAAATGATTTGCTGAATGTCATGTTTCCTTCCGGTTTGTTCGTTGCGGTTCTAACAACAGCATCATGATCATTTTCACAAATGAATGTGAGCATATTTTCAGCTATTTCGATCCACTGCTTAACAACGGATATGGCTGCCTTAGATGTTCCGTCTTCTTCCAGGATATCAAGAGCTTCCTCAAGTATGCCTATATCCTTTTTCAGCCTGTCCTGCGATTCCTGCCCAATCCTTTTCCAAAAACCGGCATTTTTGAATTCTTCGACAGAAGAAACCAAATATGCATTCTTACAATCCTCAAGCCACTTTTCAGGCATCGGATGACTCATGGCTGCCGTATAGACCTTAATGATGCTTTCCTCGACGATTTTGTCCTTGTCCTTATCCGAATAACAATCCACAAGATTAAAGAAATCCGGATCCGCCTTTTCATAGGCTGCCTTCATCACATCATTAAGAACATCCTGTTTTAACAACTCTACCTCGCCACCGCTTGCAATCCTGAAGGAAGGATCGAGATCTATTTTATGAAAGTGATTTCGTATGAGATTTAAGCAGAAGCCGTCTATAGTGCTGATCTGCGCATTATGAACAAGAGTCGCCTGTCTCTCAAGCGCCTTATACAATTTCATATCTTTTGCTTCTTCCGCCGAAGACATCTTATCATCTATAGCGGCTATAAGCCTTTCTTTCATTTCTGCTGCCGCTGCGTTTGTAAAAGTCACCACAAGGATTCGATCGATATCCACCGGATCATCACTTATTGTACGGTTTATTATACGTTCTACAAGAACCGATGTCTTTCCTGCTCCGGCTGCGGCAGATACCAGCAGGTTCTTATTCCGCGTATTTATGACTTCAAGCTGTTCATCAGAATAAGTAATCCCCATCAGTATCACCTCCCATTACCACATTTTTGATCGTTGCCTCGTCCATTCCGTTTTCTTCCCTTCTCACATATCCGGGAATCTTTTCATCAAAACGGCATATCCCTTTATATTCACAATATTTACATGCGTCCGCCTTGCCTATAAGCGACGGGTTAACAGACATACTTCCCGACCTGACCAGATTTCCGACTCTCTTTGCCATACGTTCGGTATATCCGATGAAGTTTCTGATCTCGTCCTCGGTGGCAAGATGTTTCTCTGAATTCGGATGAGGACTTCCATCCTTTTTTATTGTTACCGGCAGCACCATGGATTTGTCGGTGATATCCTCGTCAAGAGAACGGATATTGTCTTCCGATCCCTCCATAAGTCCCGAAACTTTAAGCTTGCTGCGTATTTCTTTTTCTATTTCTTCAGATGTCTTCTCACCGTTAATCCCTATGATCGGATTATCCAGTGTGTAATAAAGCATTGCAGCAGGATGTATATTGCTGTCAGGATGGAGCTGTCTTTGTTTCTCCAGAGTTTCTGCCATATATATACCAAGCTGCTGCTGAAGGCCATAATAGACTTCTGAAATATTGATATCGTGTGCAGAAGATTTGTAATCCAGGATCTTTACATATATGTCTCCACCCTTTTCAAAAAGATCGATCCTGTCCACCTTTCCTTTGAGTTTCAATAAGGAACCATCATCAAGCTCTATGGTCTTTTCAAAGGACTGTTCAAAATGAGCAGGCGTAAAACTTCCGTGCCTCAAATGAAACTGTAACGTATCAATCGTGCGCTTTAACAGCTTTGCGATCTTTATCTTTGTGTACTCCCGCCTTGCATCATCGTTCAAAATGCCCTGCTCATATTCATCAACATATTCGGATACGCTTTCCTCGATAAGTTCTTCGCCCTCTTCCTTGGTGAAATCCTTCCATGAAAGGCCCCTTTGCATCAGTTTTTTCGAAAAAATATCCAAAACACCGTGATAAACATTTCCGAGATCTGCCGCATTGAATTCATTTTCAGCGGTAGCACTAAGCGCCATTCCGTACCTGAGGAAATGGGCATAACCGCACTTAGCGAACAGTTCCATACGGCTGATGCTGGAAACCATGATATCGCCGTAGATCTTATCGACTATGGCTCTGGAAAGAGCATGGGATTCATACTCAAAGAACGCTGCATCCAGCTCATTGTCACGTTCGCTTTCTTTCTTCAGCTTTCCATAGACATCGTAGAGAGCCTGAACCAGGATCCTTTCTTCCTCGCTTGCTCCCCCGGCCGCAACTTCCCTTGCCAGTGCTGCAAAATGTCTGAAACTGTCGGTAAGAGAGCCTATCTTCGCTCTCGTATGAATCTCTTCTGCTAAGATCAGTTCATTTTGAGGGAACATTTTTCTGATATGACCGACTATATATGAAGGCTTCATAGCCGTGCCTTCCCTGTCCGTTCCGGCATAGGAAAGGATCAGGCGCTGGGTGGGTTTGCACATGTTCATGTAGAGGTAGAGCTTCTGGCTGTACATATCTTCGTCGGGAGTGGGGGCAAGTTCCTTGTGTTCGGCAAGGAAGAGTTCCTTAAAGGCTTTGCGGTCACGGCTTGAAAGGATGCCGCCCGCATCCTTGTTTCTCGGAACATTTCCGTCATTGAGGCCTGCAAAGAACAGAGCCTTGACCTCCTTAAGACGTGTCCTCTCGATATCTCCCACAACGATCCTGTCCACGTTCTGGGGAATGGTTCCGACAGATATCTCATTTATACCTGCCTCGAAGATCTTATAGAATTCGTCAAGGCTCATTTCTTCATCACCCACAAGGGCAACTATGGTATCCAGAAGGCCCATTATAAGCCGATATATCTGTGCATATTCCCGGCTTTTTGAAAGGTCGTTCATTTCTTCGAACCTTTCGGAATAGGCCTTAAGCTTGTCAAAGGAACCGTTCTTTACAAGAAATTCGTACAGATTCTTTACATACTCTCCCGCAGTCTTGACCTCGCGCTCCAATGGTTCCATTGTCTTTGCAAGCTTCTCACGTGTTTTATTGCGCTCAAGGACCTGAAGGTCCGCTATGTCATAGTCATTTCTTTTTGTGCCCTTGGGACGGCGCTTAAAGTCCTTATGATAGGCCCCGGCGCCGCGAATGTTGAGCCCGCGGATATAAATATCGAGACGATCCACCTCATCAAGGTCGAAGTCCGTAAAGCCCGATCTTAAGAAGTGAAATACGGAATCGTAAGAGTAATCCATTATGATCATCCTGAGAGCGCTCTTTAAGTACTCGGTGAAGGGATTTAAGCCTATGCTTCTTGTCCTGTCTATGAAGGAGGGGATGGAAAGCTCCTCAAAGCGCCTTTCGAAAAGGTCGCCGTAATTCTCAAGATTACCGGTTACCACCGCAATATCCCTGTATTCATAGCCTTGGTCCATTACAAGATCAAGGATGCGAAGACATATCTCATCCACCTCGGTCTTGATATTTTCTGCAGCGAATATGGTTATGTCGTCGCTTTCTTTTTCCATAGGTTTTAGAGGAAATCTGAAAAGACTCCTCTCAAGATGTTCAAGGCCCGAACCGGGTGTGAAACGCTTTACGCCGTCGTTTAATGCGGCTGCATCCACATCCTTGCCGCGCTCTATGCCCTTTAAGCTTTCAAGGCGCCTTACGGTCTTGGCAGAAAGGTTGAAAAGATCCTCCGAACCGGTGCGCTTAAGATCGTCAAGAGAGCCTGCGCAGGTAACAGTGATCCACACTTCGCAAGCAAGGGACAGCAATGTCTCGATGACCCGTTCCTGAACCGGCGTAAAGCCCGTAAAACCGTCGAAGACGATCACTGCATCCTTGACTACGGGCGATAAAGGCAGGCGCTTGCAGAGTATGTCCAGCGTCTCCTCATTTGTAATGAATCGGTCCTTGTTATATTTTAAAAACTCCTCGTAGATAACGGCGAGATCGTTCATTTTGACCTTGAGCAGGGAGTTGTCACTTTTCTCCGCAAATGTCCTGAGGTCCTGAACGGTTATGCGATACTGCATGAACTCGGAAATGGCGGATTTGACTTCGTGAACATAACCGACCTTTGAAAGATTTTTGCCGATATAAGGCATCTTCTCCGCTATCAGAGAAGCGACATGCCTGATAACAAGGCTTTTCCCGGTATCGTCGAGGACAGCTTCATCGGGTGAGCCCACATCCTCAAAGATCCTGTAGGAAAGCCTGCCGAAACTTAATACATCCACATTCATTATCCCCTGTCTGGGGTGACGCTTTACGATGTCCGCCTGTGTCTGCATGGTAAACTGATCCGGAACTATAAGAATAAAATTCCTTCCCGGCTCCTCTGTGGAGCGCCTTATCAGCTCATCCTGTACATATATGCTCTTACCCGATCCCGCAGGACCGTAAATGAATGAAAGACTCATTGACCCCTCCGATGCTTTTTGTTTTTCCTGACATTACTGACATGGATTTTAGCAAAAAAGCAGTCCCGTTTGTTGTTCTTTTTAACACTTTTCATTATAATGTTTTACAGATTCAAATTCTATGAAAGGTTTGGAAAAAATGAAGGAAAAACTTTACACGATACCCTTAAACGATGCGGTGAACGCCAACGACGAATGCCCCTTCTGCTACATTGAAAGAAATGTTGAGCAGGATCTTATGGACTACGTTTTGGGCTCAGCCGCTTCATATATGGAGTCGGATACCCGCGACCTGACGGATGCGGCAGGTTTTTGCCGCGAGCATATAAGGAAAATGTACGATTACGGAAATACACTGGGAAATGCCTGGATCTTAAAGACCCATTACCGCAAGGTGATAAACGAGATGAACAGTCAGTTCAACAAGTATTCTCCCGCAAAGATCTCATTCAAGGACAAACTTTCCAAGGGCGGCGAGGCCAAGAATCCCATAGCCGCATGGACCAGGGAACGTGATAAATCCTGCTATATCTGCAAGGAATTTGAGAAGATGTACAGCCGTTATCTAGAAACCTTCTTTATCCTTTTTAAGGAAGACAGCGAATTCAGGAGAAAGGTCATGGAGGGAAAGGGCTTCTGCCTTCACCACTTCGGTGATCTTTGTGAATTCGGCGAAGTGCATCTTAATGAAAAAGAAAAAGCCGAGTACTATCCCCAGCTTTTCAAGCTCATGAGCGAAAATATGGAGCGGTTATACGAGGACATCTCCTGGCTCATTGAGAAATTTGAGTATCAGAACAAGGATGCTGACTGGAAAAATTCCAGGGATGCAGTGGGACGCGGAATGCAGAAGCTTCGCGGGAGCTATCCCGCCGATCCGCCTTACAAAATGAAAAAATAAAAATTTATGGCACAGAAAAAGGAACGGATCAATAAGATCCGTTCCTTCTTTAATTCATTCTTATTCTTCGATTGCATCGCTTACGGCATCTGCAGCTTCTTCAACTGCGTCCTCAGCTGCCTCGCCTGCGGCTGCTACCGCATCGGCTGCTTCGTCGACTGCATCGCTTGCAGCTTCTTTCTTGTCGTTAAAGAACTCCTCAACCTTGCCTTCGGCCTGGGTTACGAAGTTTCCGATGGATCCGGATGCTTTCTGAGCTGCATCGGCAACCTTGCTGACAACGTCCTTAGCCTTCTCCTCAACGGTGTTAAAGTCAAGGTTCACATAGGAACGCTTTGACTGCTTGGCTGCAGCTGTGTCGTCATCAACATCTGCGTCAAAGCTGTCGAAATCAACGTCATCGTCCATGTTCTCGGGAACATTTTCATCCTTCTTCTGTAAGTAGTAATATGCTCCCGCTGCAGCTATAGCTCCGATAGCGGTCACTGCAAATAATGTTTTTCCGATCTTAGACATATTCCACTCCTCCTCTGCAGTTTCCCCTGCGATGTACGCGTTTCCCGCGTGTGTAGCTTCATTATAACGCATTTATACTTGGAATAAAATAAAAAATATATTAAATATCTGTAAATCTCCCCTTGTCACATGGCGATGCCTATGATATTATGAAGTCCGACTATTTTAGTCAATTCTATTCAGGGGTTATGAAAATGAATGCAAAATTCTTTGATCTGAAGAAAGAAAAACAGGACCGAATGATCAATGCGGCCATCAAGCTTTTTGCTTTAAACGGCTACACTCACGCAAGCACCGATGACATCGTCAAGGAAGCTCACATCAGCAAAGGTCTTCTTTTCCACTACTTTGAAAGCAAGATCGGTGTATACACCTTCGTGTATGATTACATCGTGAAATACTACTCACTGGAACTCTCCGGTGCGATCGATCCCGACGAAGCGGATTATTTCGAATTAAGAAAGCAGGTTGAGATCGGTAAGATGCAGACCTTAAAGGCTTATCCTTACATGTCTCTCTTCCTTTCAAAGTGCTTTAAGGAAACGGTTCCCGAAGCTGCAGCCGCAATAAAGGATTCAATGCTCCAGTACGAGAACAACCTCGGAACGATAATGGCGCGTGCCGATTGGGAAGCAGTCAGAGCGGTCAAGAACAACGAGATGCTTATAAATATGCTCGACAGCACACTCGATACCATTACAGAGAAGCATCTCCGCTCCGAAGATTTCGATCCCGAAGCTTTGTACAAAGAAAGCATCGCCTACATCGATCTCGTTGCAGGATTATTCAGATAAAAACAAACCCGGCTTTACAGGAATGTAAGGCCGGATTTTTCTTTTAATGCGCCTGCCAGATGAGCAGGACAGTCAATCTCTACATAAGTTCCGTCTTCACGGAATTCTTCTTTCATTACGGTGGCTCCGCCCCGGATCATGCCGAGTGCTGCCCCCTCCGTATAAGGAATAAGTATCTTCAGGATCTCATTGGAACCGTATACCCTTTCCTTTATCAGCTTCAGCAGTTCCGGAAGTCCTTCGCCCCTCTTTGAGCAAAGATAAATCCTGTCCTTGCTGACCGTTCCGGGTTTAAAGGCACGAATGCTCATGCTTTCTTCTTCATCGAGGTCTTCCGTGATCTTATCGACTTTATTAAGCGCGTATATCCTCGGAATGGTATCTGCTCCCAGTTCCTTTAAAGTATCTTCGGTAACCTTTAACTGCTCCCTGAAATGAGGATCGGATACGTCCACAACAAGAATAAGCAGGTCCGCATAGCAGGCTTCCTCAAGAGTCGAGTGGAAAGCCCTTACCAGATCATGGGGCAGGTTACTGATAAATCCTACGGTATCCGAGAGAAGAAAATCCTTTTTATCACCCGTAGCTATAAGCCTGACAGTAGTGTCAAGGGTTGCGAACAGCATGTCTTTTTCCAAAACCTGCTTGTCATTTTTGCCTCCGGACATATCCACAAGACGGTTCATTATGGTGGATTTTCCCGCATTTGTATATCCTACAAGAGAAACCTGCGGTGTATTGCCCTCAAGCCTTTGCTTTCTCTGCACGTTTCTGTTGTGCTCCACCTCTTTTAAGTCATGACGAAGCTCCGTTATACGCCTTTCGATACGCCTTCTGTCCAGCTCTATCTGTTTCTCACCGGAACCTTTATTACTCATAGCTCCGCTGGCACCTGCCTGACGGCCGAGACTCTTTCGCATTCCCACAAGCCTTGGCAGCATATACTGTAGATTTGCCAGTTCCACCTGAAGCCTCGCTTCCCTTGTTTTTGCACGCCTGGCAAAGATCTCAAGGATCAGACTGGTTCGGTCAAGGACTGCCGCATCCACCGCATCGGTGATATTTTTCAACTGCGCAGGTGACAGATTATCCGCAACAACAACATAATCCGCCTTAAACAGTTCAACTGTCTCCGACAGTTCGGCAAGCTTTCCGCTTCCCAGATATGTTCCGGGATTTGGGTACTGAAGATTCTGCGTTACCCATCTTACCGTGTCCATCTCGCAGGCTTCGATCAGATCCTGAGTCTCCTCAAGCATATGGACAAAATCTTCCGACGTGTCATCTCCATCGGTACAAACAGCAACCAGTATTGCCTTTAAGTGTTTTTCTTCTTCCGGTAAAACATTATCAAAAAGTGTTGTTTTTCCCACTTATCATCACCAACTTTCTTTAATAGCCCAAATGCTTCAAAAATCCTTCAAGGCCCTCCACAATGTCCTTGTAAGTCGTAACAAAATCGCCGGAATACCAAGGGTCCGAAATGTTTCCGCCACGGTCCGTGTAATCAAGGAGTTTGCTTACCTTGCCCTCAGGATCGCCGCCAAGGATCTTGAGCATATACCGAATGTTTAAGTCCTCCATGCCGATCAGGTAGTCATATTTCTCGTAATCGGCCCTTGTAAGCTGCACCGCCCTTTTTCCCTCACAGGAAATCCCATGGTGCCTCAATTCCTCCCGCGCCGGCGGATAAACCGGATTGCCGATACCGTTTTGGATCTCCTCCGAACTCGTCGCAGCAGACGCGATATAAAACTCATCTGCCACTCCGGCCTTTGCAACCATATCTCTAAAAATGAATTCCGCCATGGGCGAACGGCAAATATTGCCCCAGCAGACAAAAAGCACTCTAACCATTGATAATTGTCCTTTCAATTCGAATTTATCTCTTTCATTTATTATTTAAGTTATTTCAGAAAATCGACAATCATTTTCTTTTCTTCATCAGTCAGAAAATGCATATGTCCCCGACCTCGCAGAAGATAGGTTTGACAATTCG
>JAEEIN010000071.1 GCA_016281385.1 Lachnospiraceae bacterium
CACCCGGGGGTGTATTTTGACGGGTTCTTTGTTCATACTTTCGGATGGTATTGTCCAAACGTGACCACCGCAACCAGATACGAGACCGTGGAGGACGATTTCTATGCTCCTTCAGGGGTGTTTGCGACACTGGATAAAGTGATGATCTTTGTTTACCGCTTTGCGGACAGGATCTCGCTTTTGGGGGCGCTTCAGAATGCCGGCTTGGCTGTATGGGCATTCTGGTTTCTTACGTATCTTCAGAAGAAGAACAGACTTCGCGCAGCGGGCATCCCTTTGTGGGTGAGCTTCGCGGTATGTCTTATGGCACCGGGATTCATGGAGCATACACGCTATGCATTCCCCATCATAATGACTATGCCGTTTTTCTTCACTTATACATTAACAACTTTTGACACGGAGGCTTGTGATGAAAAAGCCTGATGGATTTACTAAGGAAAGTTCACAGATAGCAAAGGGCGTGGGAATTTTATGGCTGCTCTTTTTCCATCTCTTCGCAGAGGAAGGGGTTCTGGAGCAGATGTCCGTTTCCTATCGGCCTTTTTCGGAAGAGGGCTTCAGAATGGCCGCCGCTTTCGGAAAGATCTGCGTTGCGATCTTTGTTGTTCTTTCTTCTTACGGAATAACAAAGGGGATCATCGACAAGGGATCGGATCTTAAGGAGTCGATGTCACAGGCATTTAAGCGTTTTTTAAAGCTCATGGGCGGATTCGTTGCCCTTTATGTCAGCGTTCTTGCGGTATTTGGATGGAAGTTCGATCTTAAGGGACTCTACGGAGAGGCACCTCAGGGAATCCTGTATTTTCTTGCGGACGGTCTGGGGCTTGCAGAGTCATTTAAGACTCCGACTTTAAACGGGACATGGTGGTATATGAACCTTGCATATGCGCTGGTACTTCTTATTCCTTTTGGGGCCTGTCTTGTTAAGAAAGCCGGGTATGGGGTCATTGCTGTTGCGTTCTTTATCCCCATCATTTTCAGTGTAAATTATGACACGGAGCATTATCTGTTCTCGGCGGCTATCGGTGTTGCGGCGGCTTACGGGGACTGGTTTGAGAAGTTTTTGAAAGTGAAGCTCAACATCATCCTTAAATGGGTGATCGGTATTGTCGGAACGGTTCTTTGCGTGTTTGTCAGACATAATGCGGTGGTTTCGGAGCACTTTTTTGCGGTGACCGATGCTTTGATCGCGGTCTTCATCATCTGGACGGCAGCAGAGCTCATCGCGTCGGTCCCTGTACTTCGTGATGTGATCGGATTTATCGGAAAGCATTCTCTTAACATCTTTCTGGTGCACAGTTTCTTCTTCCTGATCGTATTAAGAGATGTTGTTTATCATTTCAGCCCCGCAGGAGTGACATACCTTATTCTTCTTGCGATGTCGCTGGGATACAGTGTGGTACTGGAGCTTATAAAGCATTTTATTGTTATGGGATATAAGACTTTAAGAGGTGGAAAGGGAGTTACAAATGAATAAGGAACATTTAAAGAAAATTGATGATGTTTTAAAGGAAATGGTGGATACCGGCTATGCGGCAGGCGGAAACATTCTGATACTGGAGAATGGCAAAGAAGTTTACTATTCTCAGGCGGGCTTTCGCGATGTTGAGAATGGCGTGCCCTTTGACCGTGACACCATAATAAGGCTCTATTCAATGTCAAAGCCCATTACCGGTGCGGCCGCCATGCTTCTTATAGAAGACGGTCTCCTTGATATTGACGCGCCTGTAGGTGATTATATCGAGTCCTTCAGGAACCAGACAGTTGCCGATCGCTGGAACAATGTTCCGGTGAAAAGGCCCGCAAGGATCAGGGATCTTTTGAATATGAGCGCAGGAATAACCTACAACGGCTGTCTTAACAGAACGGAGGTTGAGACCTGTCCGCTGGTTGACGACGGTGTTTCCAGGATCGGAACGGACCATGAGATGACGACCATGGAACTTGCGGAGCGCATCGGTGCGATCCCCCTTAAGTTCTCTCCGGGTGAAGAGTACAACTACAGCTTCTGCGCCGACGTTATGGGAGCCGTTATCGAGAAGGTTTCGGGAATGAGATTCGGTGAGTTTTTAAAGAAGCGTTTCTTTGAGCCTCTGGGAATGAATGATACGGACTTTTACGTTCCTGCGGAAAAACAAAGCAGGCTTTCAAAGGTTTACAAGTGTGACGGCGGGAAGGTTGAGGAGTTTTTCTATAACAACCTCATAATCAACCTTAAAATGGACCATGCTCCCGCATTTGAATCAGGCGGAGCGGGGCTGGCTACCACACTTGACGATTATGCAAAGTTTGCCACAATGCTCATGAACGGCGGTATCTATGAGGGCAAGCGCATCATGCAGCCCAAGACCGTTGAGTTCTTTACCACCGCTTCCATGGAAGACCTTCCGAGGGAAAGCTATTTTAAGAGCGAGGGCAATAACGGAAACGAATATGCGAACTACCTTCAGATAATGAAGGATGCTACACGTTCCGTGACCGTGGCTACAAACGGCGAGTACGGCTGGGACGGCTGGCTTGGACCTTATTTCAGAAACGATCCCGTTCACAAGGTTACGATGCTTCTGGGACTTCAGCGCACGGATACGGGAACCACAACATATACCAAGCGACTCAGGAATGTTGTTTTTTCTTCCATAGAGGAATAAAACGGGGGAACCGGTTTGAATAAATACAAGAAGAAGATCTTCGACATACTGGAGATCGGAAACAAAGACAATCTGATAAGTGTGGGATTTGATATCCTGATAATCGTTGCGATCTTTTTGAATCTCTTTGTGACACTGGCAGACACCTTTGATGAAATGGCCGGTTATAAAGCGGTATTCAATGTGATCGAGATCGTTACGGTCGCCATTTTCACCATAGAATACATTCTTCGGGTGTGGACAGCCGAGTACCTTTACAAGGGCAGATACGGAAGTGCGGCTTCGGGATTTCGGTTTATCTTTTCTTTTTACGGGATCATCGATCTGCTGACATTTTTGCCCTTCTATCTGCCGTTTTTGTTCCCGGCGGGAATCGTTGTATTCAGACTGCTTAGGGTCTTCAGGATATTCAGGCTTTTCAGGATCAATGCCCAGTACGATGCGTTCAATGTCATAACCAGTGTTTTAAAGGACAAGAAGGACCAGATAATATCCAGTATATGCCTTGTTCTTATCCTTATGGTTGCTTCCAGCCTTGGCATGTACAGTCTGGAGCATGAGGCGCAGCCGGATGTATTTAAGAATGCATTTTCGGGAATGTGGTGGTCGGTGTCAGCCCTTCTGACGGTTGGATACGGTGATATATATCCCATAACCGTTGCGGGTAAGATACTGGGAATCATCACTGCATTTTTAGGTGTCGGAATGGTCGCCATCCCCACAGGTATCATGAGTGCGGGTTTTGTTGAGCAGTATACCAAGATGAAGGTGGGAGATGACTACATAAGGGATGAAAATATCGCAAGTGACATCATAAGCATCCGCCCGTCACATCCTTGGATCGGTCAGAAGATAAGCGAGATCGATCTTCCCAAAGGAAGTCTGGTGGTTTCGATCCTTCGAGGCGACGATACGGTTATTCCCCGAGGCGATACGAAGATATCGGAAGGGGATAAGGTCGTGCTGATAAAGCCTTTATAGGAATATGGTGATAACAAAAATCCGGAATAGAATTAATCCACTCTTTTTGTCAAAATCTTGCGGTAATCACGCAGAAGTCCCTATGCTATTATGGTATCCGGGACAAAGGTTTTAGCGGAAGGAGTTTTTTATGAAAAAGAATAGCTTATTGTGTCTGATTCTTGCAGCAGCCTTAGCGGCGGCTTCCGTATTTTCAGGCTGCGGAAAGGGTAATACTGCGGAGACGGCGGGATCTTCATCAAAGGAAGCAGACGTTCCGACATCGACGGTTTCCGCAAGTGTTGATAATATAGAGATCGAAATGGATAATGCCTACGAAAAGCCTGACACGGACAGATATATCAAACTTGCCCTGAATGTTTATTTCAACGATTCAACCCATTCCTATTTCTCCAATGAATCGGGAAGTGAAGTCATATATGTTACCAAAGAGGGAAAATATTCACTGACCTTTGATTGCGACAAAGACCTTTCCGATACTGCAAAGACTGCGGGTGTAAGTGAACTTAAAAACCTTACTGCGGTTTACATAACTGACATGGAGCATCTTGAGGGTACGGGAAAATCCCCTCTTAAATCCTGCAATATTTTCTACGATGAAGTTTATGCCGATTCCGAAAAACTGACGGTCACCCTGGATAAGCCCAAGGCGGCCTTTAAGGATAACGGCGTTTTTGATACAAACGATCCCGTCAATTCATGGGACGGTTCATATGTTGCGGAGGTTGCGTCCGAGGAGCATGTGGCCAATTTTACCACCGGGAAAGTTCCAAAGAAGATTACGGTGGTGTTTACCCTTTCGGACCTTGTGTGGGATGAAGCTGCGCCCGAAGAACCCGCCAAAGAGCCTGATAAGTCGGCCGACAAGACCACGGAACTTACCGGGAACAACAAGGCGGTATTCAGCGATCTTGACTTAAAGGGAATGGATGCCCTTACACTGTCTTATTACATGGGTAACGGCATTAACCTTGGAAACACCTTCGAAGCCGTATCCACCGGGAAAAACGGACCTGTAGCCACCTATGAATCCGCCTGGGGACAGCCAAAGACCACCAAGGAGATGATCGCAGGCTACAAGAATGCGGGCTTTGATACTTTAAGAATCCCTGTAGCCTGGACCAATACCATGGACTACCTTAACGGGGACTTTGAGATCAACGACGATTACATGAAGCGTGTGGCCGAGGTTGTGGACTGGGCCCTTGA
>JAEEIN010000072.1 GCA_016281385.1 Lachnospiraceae bacterium
GAAACGGGTTTTTGTGTGGTCAAAAAGTGGTCAAACGTTTGTTCAACCCCGCAAACCCGCATAAATACTGGCTTTCTTACTGGATACTTTTGAGTGTCGGGAACAACAACACATCTCGAATTGCCGGGCTATTGGTAAGCAGCATAGTCAAACGGTCTATACCATAGCCGATTCCGCCGGTGGGAGCCATACCGATCTCCAGGGCGTTAAGGAAGTCCTCATCGGTGTGGTTTGCTTCTTCGTCACCCATGTCCGCAAGAGCATCCTGAGCCTTGAATCGCTCACGCTGGTCGATGGGATCGTTAAGTTCGGAATAAGCGTTACACATTTCCCATCCGTTTACGAAGAGCTCGAAACGCTCAACATAGCCTTCCTTATCGGGCTTCTTCTTGGTAAGAGGCGAGATCTCGATGGGATGGTCCATAACGAAGGTGGGCTGCACCATGTGTTCCTCGCAGAACTCTTCAAAGAAGAGGTTAAGGATGTCACCCTTCTTGTGATGATCCTCAAACTCAACATGCTTCTCCTTTGCGATGGCCTTTGCTTCGTCATCGGATGAGATCGCATCAAAGTCCACACCTGCGTACTTCTTAACCGCATCAACCATGGTGATGCGCTCGAAGGGCTTGCCGAAATCAAGCTCGATATCGCCGTAGTTGAACTTTGTTGTTCCGAGAACAGTCAAAGCTACGTGACGGAACATGTCCTCTGTAAGATCCATCATTCCGTAGTAATCTGTATATGCCTGGTAAAGCTCCATAAGGGTGAACTCGGGGTTGTGACGGGTGTCGAGACCTTCGTTTCTGAATACGCGTCCGATCTCGTAAACTCTCTCTAGTCCGCCGACTATAAGTCTCTTTAAGTAAAGCTCAAGGGAAATTCTTAAGCGAAGATCCTCATCAAGAGCATTGAAGTGAGTCTCGAAAGGCCTTGCAGCAGCGCCGCCTGCGTTGGATACAAGCATGGGCGTCTCAACTTCCATGAATCCGCGCTCGTCAAGGAAACGACGGATGGTGGAAATGATCTTTGAACGCTTGATGAAGGTGTTCTTTGACTCCTCGTTCATAATAAGGTCAACATATCTCTGACGATATCTTGTATCTGTATCGGTAAGTCCGTGGAACTTCTCGGGAAGGATCTGAAGGCTCTTGGAAAGAAGCGTGATCTCGGAAGCATGAACGGAGATTTCACCTGTCATGGTTCTGAAAACGTATCCCTTTATACCATAGATATCACCGATATCGGACTTCTTAAACTCTGCGTAAGGCTCCTCGCCGATGGCGTCGCGGGCAACATAAACCTGGATCTTACCCTTTAAGTCCTGAATGTTGCAGAAAGAAGCCTTTCCCATAACACGCTTGAACATCATACGTCCCGCGATGGATACGTTGATGGGCTGAGCGTCCATGATGGCACGTCTTTCGTTGTAATCGTTCTTCTTAACTTCCCTTGCGGCTGCCTCGTCAAGTCCTTCAACTGATACGGGTTCTCTGCCCGCAAGAAGCTTGGCCTCAAGCTCTTCGTAAAGACTTACACACTCATCGGTGTGATGTGTCTGATCATACTTTGTAATAACAAAAGGATCCTTTCCCGCTTCCTGCAAAGCCGCAAGTTTTTCACGGCGAACCTTCAAGAGCTGGTTTAAATCCTGTGTTGATTCCTGATTGTTGTTCTGCTGGTCTGACATGTATTTTCCTTTCCGGTAAGTACCTCTTTTTGTAAAAAGAAGGCGCATCGATCAGGAAGCGCCTTTAAAAACAAACTTGATTAAAAAGTCCTTGATTACTTTGCGGACTTTCTTCCTATAGAAAGAATCTTGTAGGAGAACTCGCCCATCTCGGTTTCGATGGTAACGGTCTCACCCTTCTTTCTTCCGATGAGTGCCTTTCCGAGAGGAGACTCGTTGGAGATCAGTCCCTTAAGGCTGTCTGCTTCGTTGGAGCCTACGATGCTGTAGATCACTTTGGAATCATCTTCAAGATCCTTAAGACTTACTTCGCATCCGATATTTACTTTCTCTGTATCTACTGCATCTTCGTCGACAACTTCGACGTTTTTGAGCATTTTCTCGAGTTCTTCGATACGTTTCTCGATCTCAGCCTGCTCGTCCTTGGCTGCATCATATTCTGCGTTCTCCGAAAGGTCACCGAGCTCACGGGCTTCTTTGATCTTCTGAGCTACTTCTTTACGTCTTGTAACCTTTAAGTTTTCAAGTTCGTCCTCATACTCTTTTAACTTTGAGTAAGTAATGATGTTCTTTTTCGCTTCCATTTCGGCTTCCTTTCATTCATGGCTTTTAGCCAATTCAATGTATCTATTATTATCACCTTTATGCGCAAGTGTCAAGGAAAATCGGGATTTTCCGTCGTCAAAAAGAAAGCGTGTCTACGATATCGAAAAGCTGCTCCATGGAAGTCATCTCGTTAATCCTTTTTCGAAGTCCCGCAGCCCCTTCAAAGCCCTTTAAATACCAGGATAAGTGTTTGCGCATCTCCCGCACTCCTATGTACTCGCCCTTGTATTTAAGCTGGAGATTGGCATGTTCTCTGATGGTTTCCTTTATCTCCTCCGATGTGGGTGGGACATATTCTTCTCCCGACAGGTACGCATTTATCTGTCGAAAAACAAAAGGGTTGCCCTCGCAGGCCCTTCCCACCATAACCGCGTCACAGCCGGTTTCCTCAAACATGCGCTTTGCGGAGACTCCGTCCACAACATCACCGTTTCCGATAACGGGAATGCTCACCGCTTCCTTAACGGCGCTTATTATGCTCCAAT
Source organism: Lachnospiraceae bacterium (assembly GCA_016281385.1). Taxonomy (GTDB): domain Bacteria; phylum Bacillota; class Clostridia; order Lachnospirales; family Lachnospiraceae; genus UBA1258. The sequence continues at coordinate 2,779 of JAEEIN010000072.1, forward strand.
CGGCGGGACCGGAGTAATACTGCTCGCGGGTACGTCCGTGGACCGCCACTGCAGCCGCACCGGCTTCCTCCGCCGCCCTTGCGATCTCAGGCGCATTAACATGTGCGTCATCGAAGCCTTTCCTTATTTTAACGGTTACAGGCTTCTCTATGGCATCGGCAATGGCCTTAACTATCTCGTAAACCTTTTTCGGGTCCTTAATAAGTGCCGAACCCTCGTGATTGTTCACCACCTTGGGAACGGGACAGCCCATGTTGATATCAAGGATACTGAAGGGCCTTTCCTCAATACGCTTTGCCATCTCACTCATGATCTTCGGGTCGTTTCCGAAAAGCTGTAGAGAGACACATTCCTCATCGGGGTGAATGGTGAGAAGGCTTTCGGTATTTTTGTTGTTATAAAAGATGGCCTTGGCGGAGATCATCTCCATACAGGTCATTCCCGCGCCTTCCCTTTGGCACAGCAAGCGAAATGGCAGGTCGGAAACCCCTGCCATCGGTGCCATGATTATATTGTTTTTAAGTGTAACGTTACCTATCTTCATACTTTCTTTGAGTTCTTAAGATAAATGAGACGAAGACCGTCCAGTGTAAGGATCGGGTCATATACGTCGATAAGATCCGTCTCGTCGGAAATGATCCTTCCGAGACCACCGGTGGAAACCACCTTAAGATCTTTATATCCGCTCTCTTCCTTAACCTTATTGATGATGTACTCGGTCTGTCCAATCTGTCCGTAAACAAGTCCCGCCTGCATTGAGGAGATGGTCTCCTGTGCAAGGATGGATGCGGGCTTCTTGATCTCGATCTCGGGAAGCTTCGCCGTGTCGGTCCAAAGAGCCTTTGCGGAGATCTTGATTCCGGGAGCTGTGATACCTGCGGCAAAGGATCCGTCCGCAGTGATAAGGTCGTAAGTGGTTGCGGTTCCGAAATCCAGAACAAGCACCGGTCCGCCGTACTTCTCGTAAGCTCCGACAGCATCAACTATGCGGTCTGCGCCGATCTCACGGGGATTCTCGGTTATGATCTTGATACCTGTCTTGACACCCGGTCCAATCTCAAGAACCTTTGTTTTTACATATTTTACCACCGCTCCGTTCAAAGCGTGCATAACGTTTGGAACCACGCTTGATACGATGGCTCCGTTGATATCATCCACCTTAACACCGTTTCTGTCCAGAAGTCCGGTGATCATCATTCCGTACTCATCGGAGGTCCTTGTCACGTTTGACATCATTCTGAAGGTGCTTACCAGCTCCTCGCCGTCATAGACTCCGAAAGTGATATTTGTATTGCCTACATCGATTACCAGGATCATTGTTCTTCTTCCTCTTTAAGATATTCGCTGAAATCTTCTCCCAAAACAAAGGCTCTGTAGAAAAGCTGCAGGGATTCAAGCATTTCCTGTCTGGTGGAGCGTATCTTGCTGACTAAAAGTCCCGCGGACACATCATCGTAGAGGTAGTCCTCGTCAGCGGCCTGAGTTGTGAACTTAAGCTCCCCTTCCTCATCAAAGCCTATGGTGAAGATCCCTCCGACCTCTTCCGTAAAAAGAACACAGATCACATGAAGTTCGTCCTTGATCTCATCGGGGATGCGGTCGAAATCCTTGTTGAAATAATATTTCTGCTCATACGCGTTGGCGCCGCAGATGACAACTTCTTCCATCTAGTTGAAATCCTCCGAAAGGGTTGCTGCCATGACAGCCTTTATCGTATGCATTCTGTTCTCCGCCTCGTCAAAAACAAGGCTTGCGGGAGACTCGAATACTTCGTCCGTAACTTCCATCTCGGTGCGTCCGAACCTCTCGCCCATCTCTTTGCCGATCTGTGTCTTGAGATCGTGATAAGCGGGAAGACAGTGAAGGAATACGGCATTGGGACCTGCATTGTCCATGATCTTTTTGTTTACCTGATAAGGTGAAAGGGCTTTGATACGCTCCTCCCATACTTCAACAGGCTCGCCCATGGATACCCAGACGTCGGTGTAGATAACATCCACGTCCTTTGTTCCTTCCATTGCGTCCTCGGTCAGGCGAACGCTTCCGCCGGTGGTCTTTGCGATCTCCTCACTGGTCTTAACCAGTTCGGGATCGGGGAAATAAAGCTTGTTGGAACATGCGGTAAAATGCATGCCCATCTTAGCGCAGGTAACCATAAGGGAATTTGCCATGTTGTAACGGGCATCTCCCATGTAAGTGAGCTTAATGCCCTTTGTGTGGCCGAAGTGCTCGCGGATGGTTAAAAGGTCTGCAAGCATCTGGGTGGGATGAAATTCGTTTGTAAGTCCGTTCCATACGGGAACAGATGAATACTCAGCCAGTTCCTCAACCGTTGCCTGGGCAAAGCCTCTGTATTCGATACCGTCGAACATTCTGCAGAGAACCCTTGCAGTATCGGCTATGCTTTCTTTCTTGCCTATCTGTGAGCTTGCAGGCTCAAGGTAGGTAACTCCCATTCCGAGATCGTGTCCTGCTACCTCGAAGGAGCAGCGCGTTCTGGTACTTGTTTTTTCAAAAATGATGGCGATGTTCTTTCCGTGAAGCTTGTCTACGGGAATGCCCGCCTTTTTCTTTGCCTTAAGATCCGCAGCAAGATCCACAAGCTGCTGTATCTCTTCGGGTGTATAATCAAGAAGTTTTAAAAAATCGCGTCCGTATAAGCTCATTATTTTACGATCTCCTTAACAGTTGTAGCAAGGCTCGCAAGGTTCTGAACCTCGGAAGGGATAATGATCTTTGTTGCCTGTCCGTCGGAAGCCTTTTCAAACGCTTCATAGGATTTAAGTGTAACGATCTGCTCCGTGGAAAGACCTGCTTCCTTTAACATATTTACGGCATCCGCTTCAGCCTTCTGCTGAGCTCTGATACCGTCTGCTTCGGCTTCCTTGTGAAGTCTGATGGACTCTGCGTGACCTTCGGCTTCCTTAACAAGCTCGATTTTCTGAGCCTCTGCACGAAGAACTGCGGATTCTTTTTCACCTTCTGCCTTTAAGATGGCACTCATCTTTTCACCTTCGGCGATAAGGATCTGTTCACGTCTTTCACGCTCTGCCTTCATCTGCTTCTCCATGGCATCTCTGATGGCATTGGGAGGCATGATGTTCTTAACTTCCACACGGTTAACCTTAACGCCCCAGGGGTCTGTAGCTTCGTCAAGGGTAGCACGCATCTTTGTGTTTATTGTTTCTCTGGATGTAAGGGTTTCGTCCAGTTCAAGTTCACCGATGATGTTACGAAGGGTGGTGGCGGTAAGATTCTCGATAGCGAGCATGGGATTCTCAACACCGTATGTAAAGAGCTTGGGATCCGTGATCTGGAAGAAGATAACGGTATCGATCTGCATCGTTACGTTATCCTTCGTGATAACGGGCTGGGGCGGGAAGTCAACAACCTGCTCCTTTAAAAGAACTCTCTTTGCGACTCTGTCGATGAAAGGAACCTTAAAGTGAACACCAACGTTCCATGTTCCCTGATAAGCGCCGAGACGCTCAACGATGTAGGCCTGAGCCTGGGGTACGATCTTTACGCATGTTACCAGGATCCAGATTACGATGATTACAACTACTGCTGCTAATGTAGGCATGATTTACTCCTCCTCTTTTTCAACCTTTTCTACTATTACTTTTACTCCTTCTATTGCAAGGATCCGAACCACAGAACCTTTTGAAACGGTCTGTCCGTCCCTCGTACGCGCTGTCCAATCCATTCCCTCAAGCGAGATCTGCCCCGTCCCCTTGAGATTGTCGATCGCAGCCGTGACAATGGCTTCCTTCCCGAGGATGCCTTCCGCATTGGTCTTTTCCCTGGTGCGGTTCCATTTTGCCAAAGCATCAAAAATAGACATTTTGTACCTCCCCTTAATAGAATACGTGATTTCCTATGACGTAACCCTCCTTCGTGCCTTTACGTCTGAAGTGGGTCATATCACCGACATTTGAATATCCTCCGAGAGCTTCCTTTGCGGCCTGTATGCAAATTGCCTTAGGTCCTTTGTTGTACACTCTCGTAAGGGATCCCGATTTTGCGGGTGTAAACTGTCCCGATGCAAAAATAACATCGTACACTGTATTGGGGTATGCGCCGCTTCGTACACGGTTCATTACAACCGCACCAACGGCCAGCATTCCTTCATAAGGCTCGCCTCCGGCTTCACACTGAATGAGTGCTCCAAGCAGTCTTTCAAGGTTTTCGTCGGACTGCATAGCCATCTGCTGCTTGATAAGAGCCTGTCTTGCTTCTTCTTCCTGACGGCGCCTCTCGGCGATCTCCGCCATTGTCTCACCATGGTCCACGGTGAAGGTGATCTTTACGCATTCCTTGAGCACATATCCGTCGTAGTCGTTGTAGGCTACCTTGACCCATGTATCGTCGGAATCGTCTATCACTTCGACGCTTGCATTGTAGGAAAGCATTCCGTAAGAGGGAACTCCGATCCTGGGCTCCGACCTTACAAACACTGCAGGTGCGGTAACCACGGCATTTATGAAGCCCACATCACGGGCCATTGCCTCCGCCTCTTCGTCAAAGCAGAGAAACTCGTTACTTGCCCATCCGACCAATGTTCCGGTCTCGATATAGCTCCATTCCTCGCCGCGCTCTAGAACCTTTCCTCCGCAGTCCTTGTAGATCCTTCCTAAGATCTTGCAGTCCAGATTGGGCTCCGACCTTACGTTTAACGCGCTCTTTACCGTTGCCATAACGAGGTTCGAACCGAACTCGCCGGTTTCTTCCTCTTCTTCGATCCTGATACCGATGCTCTCCAGATTTTCTCCGTTATAAGCCTTTGTATCAAGGATCAGGCCCGCGCCGGCATTGTTCTCCGACAGGATATCCGGTGCATTGTCTGCCCTCGCGTCAAGTCCTTTTGCAAAAAGAACACTTCCCGCAAGAAGAACTCCCGCGATCACTTTCAATACCCTTCGCTGCCTCTTTGCCTCGTAGGACAGAAGCGCTGCGGAAACCGCGGCATTTAAGGATTCGAGCTTCCCTTCCATGGGGATCTTTATGTACTTGTCAGCAAGCGCTGCGGTCTCATCCGTAAGACCGTTTCCTTCATTTCCGATGAAGAAGGCCGTTCCGGCGGTGTAATCCGATTGCCAAAAATCTCCTTCACCCTTTAAGTGGGCGGCGTAGCACCTGATCCCCGCCCTTTTTAATTCTCTTATCACTTCTTTAATATCCTCTGCCACAACAAAGGGCTGTCTGAAGATAGCTCCCATCGTGGCGCGCACCACCTTCGGGCTGTAGATATCCGCGGTATCACGGCTCATGATGACTGCCGTTACGCCCGCGCCTTCCGCAGTACGCATTATCGTTCCCAGATTTCCCGGATCCTGAAGTGTCTCAAGCACCAGATACAATCCGTCCTGCCTTATGAGCCCCGACAGATCGTAATTTAACTGCTTTACAAGACAAAGGATACCCTGATCGGTAACGGTGTCGCTCATCTTCTTAAAGACCGCGTCCGAAACCGTCTCGTGGGGAATTCTGTTTAATTTATCCATTACTTCCAAACCGGCATCAAACGATTCCCTGATGTATGCACATTCTATCAGGTCCTCGGGAGTCTCGCAAAAGAGCTTCGTCCCTTCGATCACGAAAAGACCTTCTTCCCGCCTTGCCTTTCCCTTTTCCATAAGGGAAATGACTCGCTTTATCTGCCTGTTATCCGGTGAAACTATCATACGGTGGCCGCTCCGGAAAGTTTTGTACTTATTTCAAACTGGTAAGGATCGATGGTCTTCTCCATCTGTAGTGCCTCTTCGATGTCAGTATCCATGAACCGGCCGTCTCTGTAGCAGATGCACTTGTTTGTTTTTCCTTCGGAAAGAACGTCAGCTGCCAAAGCACCCATGATGGATGCATAGTAACGGTCCTTACATGTGGGACTTCCGCCTCGTTGCATGTATCCTAAGATCGTGGCTCTCGTCTCGATACCCGTTGCGGCCTCTATACGACGTGCCATGGAAGTGGAGTGACCGATACCCTCTGCATTGATGATGAGGTGATGGGTCTTTCCCTTCTTACGGTTTGAGATGATGTTGTTTACCAGTGTCTGCTCGTTGAAGTCGTATTTCTCTGGAAGAAGAATATCCTCCGCACCAACCGCAACGCCGCACCACAATGCGATATATCCCGCATTACGTCCCATTACCTCGATGATGGAACATCTCTCATGGGATGAGGATGTGTCGCGGACCTTATCGATGGCTTCCATTGCCGTATTGATGGCAGTGTCGAAACCGATGGTGTAGTTTGTGCAGGCGATATCAAGGTCTATGGTTCCGGGAATACCGATGGTATTGATCCCGTGTCTTGACAAAGCCAGGGCTCCTCTGTAGGAACCGTCGCCGCCGATAACCACTATGCCGTCGATACCGTGAGCCTTACAGATGTCAGCCGCTTTCTGCTGAACAGGCTCCTCCTTAAACTCAAGACATCTTGCGGTACCGAGAATGGTTCCGCCTCTTTGGATGATATCGGATACGGAATGTGCATCCATGTCCACTATCTCCTCATTTAATAACCCCTGGTAACCGTGTTTGATACCCTTTACCTTAACCCCGTTGTTGATGGCCTTTCTCACCACTGCACGAATTGCAGCGTTCATTCCCGGCGCGTCGCCGCCGCTGGTAAGTACACCTATGGTGTTGATCTTGTTTGCCATATAAAGCCTCCGTTTTATCTTATAGTGATGTTGTCGTCACCAAAGCTCTGCTTAAGCACATTTAATATCCCGGGTTCGGCCTTAAAGGTCATATCCGGTCCCAAAGTCTTGTAGGCTCTTTCAGCCTCAAGATATATGGTTATGGTATCCCTTCCGTCGGAATTCCTGATAAGTTCTTTCAGCTTATCGTTCTGTGAAAGAAAAGCCTCTTTGTTGGGGAATCTGATCCACAGTTCCCGCTTCTCGTCCGAGAAAGACGTCATGCTCTCCATAATGAGCTTTCCGCCCCGGTCCTCTTCCACCTGAACCCTTCCTGTCATAAATACCTTTGCGTCTTCCACAAGGTCCTTTGAATATTTCTCGTATGCCTTGGGAAAAACAATAACCTCCACCGATCCCAAAAGGTCTTCCAAAGAAAGCATTGCCATAGCCTGATTGGTCTTTGTGAATTTCACCGTCTTTGCAGTGATCATTCCGCCGATTGTCGCACGGCTTCCGTCCTTGATCTTGACGGCCTCGGTCTCGGGATCGATCATAAAGTCCGCCGATGTTGCACTTATCTTCTTCTGCCACATCGACCTGTATTCTTCCAGAGGATGTCCGGATACATAAATACCCAGGACTTCCTTTTCAAAGGCAAGCTTTGTTTCCTTGGAATACTCCCCTACATTGGGAAGAGTCTCCATGAAATCCTTCTTTGTTTCTTCGCCGGCAAGATCGAAGAGCGTCATCTGACCTGCCATGGAATGCTTCTTGTCGGCGGTCACAGTATCCATTATCTGAACATAAACGCTCATGTACTGCTTTCTTGTTCCGCCAAGGGAATCGAAGCAGCCGGCCTTTATGAAGTTCTCCATGGCACGCTTGTTAAAGTCGTAATCCGCCATTCTCGTAACAAAATCCGTAAGGCTCTTATACGGGCCCCGCAGATTCCTCTCGGTAACAACCCCCTCGATAACGGGCCTGCCCACGCTCTTTATGGCGGTGAGTGCGTAGCCGATCTTCCCGTCGATAACGGAAAAAGAACTCTCGCCTGTATTGATATCGGGTGCGAGAAGCTCGACACCCATGCTCCGGCAAACCTGAATATATTCGGAAACCTTGGCAGAGTTATCTATGACACTTGTCATCAATGACGCCATAAAGAGCGCCGGATAATAGCATTTTAAATATGCGGTCTGGTAGGAGACAACCGCGTAGCACGCCGCATGGGATTTGTTGAAGGCGTACTTGGCGAAATCCATCATCTCGTCGTAGATCTCACCGGCGATCTCCTCGTTTATGCCTCTCTTGGCACAGCCGGGAACGTTCTCCTCAGCATTACCGTATATGAAGTTGGCACGCTCGACTTCCATGACGTGTTGTTTCTTCTTACTCATGGCACGTCTTACAAGGTCGCTTCGGCCAAGGGTGTAGCCGCCGAGGTCACGGACTATCTGCATAACCTGCTCCTGGTAAACGATACAGCCGTAGGTAGGTTCAAGGATCGGCTGAAGCTCGGGAGTCAGATAGGTTACTTTGTCCCTGTTTTCCTTACCCTTTATGTACTTCGGGATGAAGTCCATGGGGCCGGGACGGTACAGGGAGATACCTGCGGTAACATCCTCAAGGCTGGTGGGCTTGAGTTCCTTCATGAAACTCTTCATTCCCGCACTTTCAAGCTGGAACACGCCTTCCGTGTGGCCCGAGCCCATAAGGGCGAATACCTTGGGATCGTTGTAATCTATATGGTCGATGTCTATTCTTTTTCCAGTGTTCTTCTCGATAAGATCCAGAGCATCCTTTATAACGGTCAGGGTACGAAGCCCCAGGAAGTCCATCTTCAGAAGTCCCAGTTCCTCAAGAGTGGTCATGACGAACTGCGTTGTGATGGAACCGTCCGCTCCCCTTTGAAGAGGAACAAAATTCTCAGCAGCCTCGGGGCAGATGAGAACGCCCGCTGCATGCATTGAAGTATGTCTCGGAAGGCCTTCAAGCCTCTTTGACATGTCGATAAGGTACCTGACCTCTTCATCCGTTTCGTAAAGATTTCGAAGCTCCGGATTCATGGAAAGGGCCTTATCAAGTGTCATGTTAAGTTCGTTGGGGATCATCTTCGCGATCTGATCGCCCCTCTGATAGGGCATATCAAGAACGCGGGCCACATCCCTTATGACACCCTTTGCCGCCAGGGTACCGAAGGTAACGATCTGAACAACCTTCTCGGGACCGTATTTGCGGCTGACGTAATCTATGACCTCCTGCCTTCTTTCGTAGCAGAAGTCAATATCGATATCGGGCATGGATACACGCTCGGGGTTTAAGAACCTTTCAAAAAGGAGGTTAAACCTTATTGGATCGATATTGGTGATATGCAGGCAATATGAAACGATACTGCCGGCGGCGGAACCTCTTCCGGGGCCGACGGGTATGCCTTCGGAACGGGCGTAGTTGATGAAATCCCAGACTATCAGGAAATAGTCGACATAGCCCATTCTTTTTATGGTAGCAAGCTCGTAATCAAGCCTCTCCCTTAATTCCTCCACGCGATCGGGATATCTTTCCTTAAGACCGTCGTCGCAGAGCTTGTTTAAGTATGTCCAGGAATCGTACCCTTCCGGCACCTCGAAATGAGGGAGTTTCGTCACGCCGAACTCGATCTCAACATTGCAGCGATCGGCGATCTTCTGTGTATTTTCAAGAGCTTCGGGCGCATATAAAAACAACGCTCTCATCTCTTCTTCACTCTTTACATAGAACTGTCCGCCCTCGTATTTAAGGCGGTTCTCGTCCTTGACGGTCTTGCCCGTCTGAAGGCAGAGCAAAAGGTCATGGGGCTCGGCATCCTCAGCATAGGTATAATGCGCATCGTTTGTGGCGATAAGGCCTATGCCCAATTCCTTGCTCATGGAAAGAAGGGTGGCATTTACCATCCTCTGCTCAGGAATGCCGTGATCCTGAAGCTCAAGGAAATAGTTGTCGGGTCCGAAGCAGTCACGATACTTTATCGCGCACTTTTTTGCTTCATCCACAAGGCCTTTCTGGATAAGCCTCGGCACTTCGCCTGCAAGACAGGCCGATGCACAGATGAGGCCTTCATGAAACTCCTGCAATACCTCAAAGTCCACACGGGGTCTGTAATAGAAGCCTTCCGTAAAGCCCCGGGACACGATCTTGCAGAGATTCTCGTAACCCTTGTTGTTCTCGGCCAGAAGGATGAGGTGGTTGTACCTTTCGTCTCCGCCGTTTACTTCCTTATCGAATCTCGAACCGGGAGCCACATAGACCTCACAGCCGAGGATTGGCTTGATCCCCGCTTCCCTTGCGGCACGGTAAAAATCAATGACGCCGTACATAACACCGTGGTCGGTGATGGCCGCTGCGTTCATCCCAAGCTCTTTTACGCGCTTCACATATTCTTTTATCTTATTCGAGCCGTCCAGCAGGGAATATTCCGTGTGGACATGCAGATGAACAAAGGACATTTTTATACCCCGGTGTTTCAGAATTCAAACAAAATACCAAATTACAGTATATCAATTTTGTGCAAAAAAAACAACCGAGCCTGTGATCACGTAATCCGTCTGCCACAGGTCCGGCTGTCTGTTTGATCATTATTTTGAAAAGAGATTACGTATGGCCTTTAAGATCTCAATATTCCCAAAGGGTCTTGCGTTGATCTTGAAGGTTACCGTTCTGGTTCCGATATAGCCCTTATCGGGATTTCCCTGCAGGACAACTTTTGCGGTTCCCTTTTTATAATTATCCTCATACGAATCGGGAACGACCGTAATTTCCTCTCCCACTGCAACAGGAATGGGCTTAGCCTTTTTGTTTTTTACGATCAAAACTGTGATATCATCGTTATCAAGCTCGATATCGGCTCCCGTAAATACCTTGGGATCAATGGTTATCTTTACCGACTTATCATTGATATTTGCCCTGATGATGCGGAAGTAACCCTGTATGGTCCCTTTATAATCACCGGTTCCGGTAACCGTCACGCAAACCGGTGTACCCTGCTCCAGTATGTGATCCTCCCCGATCTCTGTTCCGGCGGTTACATCAACTCTTTCTTTCGTTTCTGCGTTGATATAATACCAGTCCTTTGCATAAGTATACTTAAATGGGCAGGTACTGTCGTCGGCCCGGTAATAATCCGTCCCGGCTTTAAGCTTTTTGCCGTTAGCATCCGTTACCGTAACGGAGGTCTTTTTGAACAATCCGGTTGTATTCTCCTTATAGATCACATCGGAAGCCTTAACAACGGCATTGGAGAACTTTGTCTCACTGATCGTAAAGTCTCTCATGTCGGATCCGGCGTAATTACCTTTACCGTTTATGATAACATAAGGCCTTTGTGCATCGTCCTCTCCCGTTATCTTCTTGTTGTTCTTATAGGTGAGGGTGTAATCCTTTCCGTTTACAAGATACTCGCCCGAACGCTTGTCCCTGAGCCTGATATTCGGTGTTGTCGAGTCTTTTGTCTTTGAAAACTTCGGTATAACTTCCGGCTCCCAGATACAATACTGTCCCCGGGCGTCCTCAACTTCAAAGCCGATCTCCAGACTTGTATCGGATTTCAGGATCTTATAAGGCACGATCTTAAATGTCTTTTTTACACTTCCGGTATATTTACCCTTTCCTGTAAAGGTTACCGTAGCTTTGCCGGCCTTAATATCGTTTTTGTAAGAAACTCTGTAGTCTCTTCCAAGGACAAGTGTCTCCCGGGAGTCACTGCCTGCCGCTTTATAAGTTAAATCAATACCATAAGAATCGTTTCCGTCCGGATGACCCGCGACATAGTTATGCCACCCTGTATAAACAAATCCCTTTCTTGCGGAATCATATATAACATCGTTTCTCGTGCTTGCTGAGAAATCACTCGGAACCTTTACATTCTTAAAGTTTATACCGGTAATGGTCATTGTTTTTGTAACGGTTCCGGTAAAGCCTCCTTTACCCTTATACTTTATGGTATATTTGCCAAGTTCCCTGAACCCGTCGGGATGATCCACATACTCAACCTCGTAGTCGATGCCTTCCCAAAGATAATTCTTCTTGGAATTACCCTTCGTTCCGGTCACATAATAGAACCGCATGGGCTGCTTTATATTGCTTCCGGTATAGGAAACCGAGCTTACATATCCCTCCGTCTTTACCTTTGAAAGCTTTGTACCCTTAATATTAAAGCTCGTATATGCCATTCCGGTATAATTACCGATGCCTGTAATGGTAACCTTCGCCTTACCGACTTCGCGGTTTGAAGAATAAGAAAGCCTGTAGTCGGTTCCGTATACCAGCGTATATTTCTTTGCATTATCCTTAAGAACAAAACTGAATTCATTTCCGTTCTTATCAAGAACACGGGTCGAAGAATCCGTTTCCTCTCCCTCAAGAATAAAGTCCGCTCCGGTGTAGGACTGATCCGGGATCTTTGAGATCGTCACCCCGGAGATAAGTGACTGGCCGGCTTTATCAACTATTTTAAGCCTTAAGGTCTTTGTTCCGGTGTAATTACCCTTACCTATTACTTTGACTTCATATATTCCGGGGGTCTTAAAGGCATTCTCATCATAGAGATTTACGGGATCCGTCGAATTTTTATCCGTATGAGGATAGTAAAGGGTGTAATCCGTGTTGTTTTTAAGGGTTACCGTCTTTCCGTTCAGCGAATACTTAATTGTAAACTTGCCCTTCTGAACATTTCCGTTTGCATACAGGCTCTGATGCGCAAATTCAGGATCATCAGCCAATGTGCCCGCAGGATCCTCATCAGTGAAGGCGTTCTCTATCGAGGTCGGATTAATGGTAAATGTCTGGGAGACGGTTCCCGTATAGTTGTTCTTTCCGGTTATTATAACCGTAGGTGCGATACTTTTTCCGTTCTTTCCGACAGCGTCCTTTGAAGCCGCCTTTACATTGTTCTTGTAGCTTACGGTATATTCATTCGGAGAAACCTTGTATTTTCCTTCATATACCACAGGCACGGGTCTGACCTCTTTGCCCGTATAAGTCTGATCCGGGATCAGCTTCATCCAGTAACCCGACGGAGGATTCTTGACCTCCGCTTTAAGGTTTATTGATACGGTGTCGCTTTCGGACATCTGCCCCGGCTTTACAAAAAGCTGCGTGCTCATTTCTGTCGGATAAAGCTGGCTTTTCGGCGTTACGGAAATGCTGAAGCTGTCGCCCGGATATATGCCAAGTCCGAATTCCGGAACCCAAAGATCAAAGTAGGAATAACTGTAAAGTTTAATTCCTGCCTTGAAATCAAGATACTGATTACCTGTATTTTTGATGGTGAAAGTTTTTGCCGGGAATTTCTCCTGACTGACAGCAGTTTCCCAGATCGCATCTTCATTCGGCGAAACCGTAAATGCAAAGACCTTCTTCAGAACGGATATCCTGATATTAACATTCTTATCCGCCGTAAAGTCTGTCGGAATCGCAAGTTCATAATTGTGTTCACCTTCATCCAATTTCGCTTTTGGGGCGATATTTATTGAAGCAGTCTTACCCGGAAGGACAATATGCCTTGAATAGTCTTTTGCTTCAAATGTGTCACTGTCAAGGGAATTCAATCCAAGAAAGATCGTTCCCTTATTCTCAACCGTCACATCCTTCCCTGCAGGTACGGAATCCTTAACGTACTCAAAGTAAAGGGAAGATGGAGTAACTTCTATTTCCGATCTGCGTTCAAATTCAGTATCACAGATCAGAACAAGTTTTGCTTTTTGTCCCTTATCATCGACCACACTGCTTTTTTCGGCCTTCCCTCCCGAAGGAAGTACAATGGTCCTCACGCTCGGCTCGCTTAAATACCTTTCATAGTAATAAAAAGTCGGAGCGTTTACGGCATATTCTCCGCCCTCTGCCCTGAATACGTAGCCGCCATTTATACAAAGGCGCGAAACATCCACAGCATATCCTGTGTTACTTGCGGCATATGCACTCATTGAAGCAGTGCCGTAAACATCACCGTTTACCGCACGGATCGCAGCGCTTCCTTTTCCCCTGCTTTCACAGCAGAAAATACCGCCGTTCAGATTAAACATCAGCGGCACATAAACACATGGTGTCTCGTCCGCCACATTAATAACATCTATCGTTCCGCCGTTCTGTTCCAGTTCATATGCAAGCAGAGCGTATGCATCCTTTTTAGTGTTCCGGCAGTTAACCTCAAGATAGCCTCCATTGACCGTCAGTTTTGACATACTTGTGTTGCCCTGTATCAACTTGTTCGATACGTTCATGGATCCGGATACGATCACATGACCGTTTTCGATGACTACATTCTGGTAATTTTCCTTGAATATAAGTGAGCCGGCCAGTCTTAATGTACCCTCGTCCGATCCCTTCACGGTAAATGTAAATCCGTCGCCGCCCTTGTTCGTTATACCGGGTATGGTCACATCATCCCCGGCCTCCAATGTAACGGTAAGATCTCCTATGATATAGAAACTTCCGGTATCGGGACAGATCTTTTTAAGTTCCGTGGCCGTATACTCACCCGCTGCTCCGACCACAAACTGCGCTTTAACCCCACACCGGCTTTGGCTGCCCCCGCCATTCTCCAGGAAGTTGACATTAATGGTGTCTATGTCATCAAGATCCGCATTGTTTGCGCTTAATGAAGCTTTGGGTCTTAACGTAAAGGTTGCTGTCTCCCCGGGTTTTAAACTGTCCTTTGACAGTTTGCCCAAATTCCAACGCTCCGCCTGTGTCACTTCAACGATCTTTACTCTGACATTGCCGGTATTCTTTATTACTACGGCCTGTGCCTCGGGAATTTCTTTATAACCCGTCGCGGCACTTCCGAAGTCGTACAGATCCTTTTCTACCGACAATTCCGTTCTCTTACTGTCTTCTACAGCAAAAGAAAGTGAGAGCATGATATACGCTCCCTGTTTTGTCCTGATATAGAACGGATCAACAGAATAATTGCCGACTCCCAATCCCTTCTTGGGGCAGATCGTGATGGTTGTTTCCTGACCCACGGCAAGATCAAGCTTATCGTCTTTAAATGTCACATCGTAAGCATCCGTTTTCGGAATCGTAAATGTAACATCTTTGATACCCGTATTCTTTACCGTAAAAACTTTTGCATCCGGCAGTTCAAAATAATCTTTGTATACGCGCCAGAAATCAGCGGACGTGTCACCTATAACTTCGATATTGGCATCATTTGCCTTTACCTTATAACTCAGTTCTACCTTTACGTATTTATATGTGTAATTTGACTGTATTGTTACAGTTTCCTTGTAGTCAGCTGCAGCAAGATCATCCTTCGGCTGTGCGGTAAATGTGGCACTTTCTCCCGGAAGAAGATAGTCTGCCGACAATTCGCTCAGTTCAAAATACTCCGTTTCGGATCTTGTGATCCACATCGGAACATCACCGACATTCTTAACTGTTATCGTCTTTTTTTCGGGTCTTGGATCTCCATATGTGATCTTGCCGAAAGAACAAGACGTCTTGTCGACATTTATTTCGGCCCATTTACTTTTCTGATAAATATTTACTTCTTTTGCGACAGCATTTGTGTCCGTTTCAAATATGGTATCATACTCAAGTATGGGATATGTACTTCCGGGATAGAGGGAAAAAGTACCGGCAGACTGCTTCTTATAAAATTCGGGGCCCACCATCTTTGCGCCATCTTCCAGAGTGAAATTTCCGTTATGCTTCAAAAGAAGGCCATAGGTGTTGCTGACAGCCCTGAAAATGGAATTTCCTTTTATGGAAAAGTTTTCCGCGATGACCGCTGCGCCCGAGCTTGCTCTCTTACGGGCGTAGAACATAGATTCTCCGCTTATGTCAATATTTCCGGTTATCCTTACTGCCGGAGCTATACCGCCGTGGAAGCAATCATACCAGAACACTCCGCCGGTCATGGTCAGATTATCCGCGATATGTGTGAGCATACGGTTTATATGCTGCTCAACATAAACTTTACCGCCCTCTATCAGCAGATTTCTGCAATCCAGCGGTGAAAAGAAACTATTGGTGTGTATTATTTCAAGAAAACCTTTCTTTACAGTCAGATCCCCCCCGGTTATAGGACCTGAATCTGTGATTATGTGGCCTCCGTTAAGCACGATATTGTAGTTGGTTTTGTAATCTTTCTCCTCATCATTTCTAAACCAGATAGGTCCGTTCACACGGATCTTACCCTTGTCGGAGCCTGTAAATGTCAGCGTTCCCGAAGTATTGTTCGCGCCCTGTATTCCCTTAATGGTTACATCCGTAGTATCTGAGATCTTTATGGTCGTGTCGCCGGTAATGAAGATTATGGTTCCGCTGCCAAATTCCTCCACAAGCTGTTCGGCAGTATATTCGCCCTCAATTCCATCCGATGACTTTAATGCATCCTCTTCATATTCTTCATCGGAAGTCTGATCTTCGTTTTCTTTTTCCGATGTTGTGATCTCATCATCCGCATTGGGCAATTCACCGAGGGAGACATCCGGCTGTGCGGTCTCAGCGGTTTCTGTCAGTTCCTGTTCCACAGGCTCATCAGCATAGACTGCGGTAGCAAAAGAACCGCCCCAATCGCCCATGATCAGTGTTGCTGCGAGTAAAACCGACAGCATCCTCTTGACTGCTGTTTTCATAAACTTTCCTCCAAATAAAAAACTGTTTTCGCGAAACATCATATCACGAAAACAGTCTTTATTCAAAACGATATATTGCTGACTTACTGCTTATTTAAGATACTTCTTAAGTGCATCAGCCTTGTCGGTCTTCTCCCAGGGAAGATCGATGTCGGTGCGTCCGAAGTGGCCGTAAGCAGCGGTCTGCTTGTAGATGGGCCTTCTTAAGTCGAGCATCTTGATGATTCCTGCGGGACGAAGATCGAAGTTCTCTCTGACGATCTTTGTAAGCTCGGCATCGGAAAGCTTGCCGGTGCCAAAGGTATCAACCTGAACAGATGTGGGCTGTGCAACACCGATGGCGTAGGATAACTGGATCTCGCACTTGTCTGCAAGGCCTGCAGCAACGATGTTCTTTGCAACGTATCTTGCTGCGTATGCTGCGCTTCTGTCAACCTTTGTGCAGTCCTTTCCGGAGAAAGCTCCGCCGCCGTGACGTGCATATCCGCCATAGGTGTCGACGATGATCTTACGGCCTGTAAGACCTGCATCACCGTGAGGTCCGCCGATTACGAAACGGCCTGTGGGGTTGATGAAGAACTTTGTATTGTCGTCGATCATCTCCTTGGGAAGGATGGGATCGAATACATACTTCTTGATATCTTTGTGGATCTGCTCCTGAGTAACGTCCTCATCATGCTGGGTGGAGCATACAACGGCCTCAAGCCTTGCGGGCTTGCCGTTCTCATCATACTCTACGGAAACCTGAGTCTTTCCGTCGGGACGAAGATACTTTAAGGTTCCGTCCTTTCTTACCTTTGTAAGCTGAAGTGCAAGCTTATGGGCAAGAGAAATGGGATAAGGCATAAGCTCGGGAGTCTCGTTGGTTGCGTAACCAAACATCATACCCTGGTCGCCGGCGCCTGTATCAAGGTCGTCCTTAATTTCTCCTTCTTTTGCCTCAAGGGCCTTATCAACGCCCATTGCGATATCTGCAGACTGCTCGTCTATAGCTACCATTACGGCACAGGTGTTGCCGTCAAAGCCGTAATCGGATTTGGTGTAACCGATCTCCTTTACGGTCTCTCTTACAATGTTCTGAATGTCAACATAGGCATTCGTGGTGATCTCACCCGTAACAAGAACAAAGCCTGTGCAGGCAGTTGTCTCGCAGGCAACACGGCTCATGGGGTCATTTGCCATGCATGCGTCAAGGATCGCATCGGAAATGGCATCGCATACCTTGTCGGGATGTCCTTCTGTTACGGATTCGGAAGTAAATAATCTCTTTTCCATTCTGTTCTGTCCTTTCATAAATGTGCTGGGTTTACGGACTGAAAATCTGAAAATAAAAAAGCCGCTTAATACGATAAGCGGATTCGAATAGTTTCATTATTCCAATCCTCTTATTGTTCGATTTAGCCGTCGTCCGGCCGCTCGCTCAGGTTGGCACCTTCCACTGTGGGGTTGCCGTGGCTTCACAGATCCTTTGTATCTCCACCACTCTGAATAAGAGTCATGAAAAATATACAACCTTTACCGTTTCATGTCAATAGAAGGGTCCCGCCAAAGTTCTTTATTATTGATTTATTAACGAAAAAATAATATAATCTGCCATATGGGAGTTGTTGCATGGAGGTATTATGAGACGAGTCAGTACGGCCGATCTTATGCCGGGTATGATAACGGCGGAGGATGTATACGACTATAACAATCAGCTTATCCTGCCCCGTGGCCTTGTTCTTACGGACAAGACCATTACTAAGCTTGAGTTTTATTCAATCATCAACGTTCGTATAGAAGACGGAAAAGCCGAGGAGGAAGTTTCCGTTTCCGAACCGGAACCCGCTTCCGAACCTGCGGTTTCTAATTCCGAAGGTGTTTCTTATTCCGAGCGTGTCAAAAAGAGTCCCCAGTTCATTGAATTCAAACAGCGCTTCGAAGAAGAAGTCCCCAAGTTCAGAGGTCTTCTTGATTCCGTTGCAAAGGGCAACAAACCCATCAGCGTTGACAATATGATGAAATGCTTCGATAACATCCTGGGAGCCGACGAAGGCTACCTCAATGTTTTCGATATGCTCCATAACATGCGTCAGTACGATGACATGACCTATGTTCACAGCATGAACGTGGCTCTGATATGCAATGTCTTCGCTCACTGGCTCAAGATGTCCGAAGACGAGATACGGCTGGCAACTGCCTGCGGTCTTCTCCACGATATCGGAAAGATCGTCATTCCCGAAACCGTCATAAAAAAGCCCGCAAAGCTTACGGACCAGGAATTCTCTCTTGTTAAGAAGCATACCCTTGAGGGTTACAACATATTAAGGCACAACGGCGCGGCCGAGCCCATCATGAACGCTGCTTTGATGCATCACGAAAGGTGCGACGGCTCAGGCTATCCCTTCGGTATCAGAAATGCCAAGATCGATCCCTATGCCAAGATGGTGGCCATTGCGGATGTTTACGATGCAATGACCTCGGCCAGGGTTTACAGAGGTCCCATGTGTCCCTTCACCGTTATCGAGATCTTCGAGACCGAAGGCCTACAGAAGTACGATACAAGGTTCATCATGACCTTCCTTGAAAACATAGTTAATACGTATATGCTCCAGAGAGTCCGCTTGTCGGACGGCAGGGAGGGCGACATAGTGTTCATAAACCGTTCCGCCCTTTCAAAGCCCACCATAAAGACTCACGACGGATCCTTCATCGATCTGTCAAGTTACCCGGATCTTTCCATAGAAGCGATAATATAAAAACAAGCCTTTTTGCCATCGCCGGCAGAAGGGCTTTTTCTTTTTATAAAAAATCCCGTGAAGCATATGCCTCACGGGATCGTCATTATCTGTTCATTGCTTTGAGTTTGAACTCCTGAAGTTCCTTATCATCCGTTACGATCTCGATATCCGCTCCGAGACTTCTTAACTTCTCGGGGAAATCCTCGTAACCTCTTTCCACATAATGGATATCATCGATGGAAGTAAAACCGTTAGCCGCAAGTCCCGCAACAACAAGGGCTGCGCCGGCACGAAGGTCAGGAGCAGTAAGGTTCGCTCCCGTATATCTTGAAACGCCTTCGATCACTGCGGTATTTCCTTCAACCTTGATATTTGCACCGAGCCTTGTAAGCTCGTCAACATACTTGAATCTGTTTTCAAAGATACTCTCGGTAACTATGCTGGTTCCCTCCGCAAGTCCCAAAGCCACAACTATCTGGGGCTGCATGTCGGTGGGGAATCCGGGATAAGGAAGGGTCTTAACCTGAGTCGTTCTGAAGGGCTTTGAAGAAACAACACGGATCGCATCATCCGATTCCTCAACCTCGCATCCGATCTCCAGAAGCTTGGAGGTGATGGACTCAAGGTGCTTGGGTATTATGTTCTTAACAAGCACATCACCCTTTGTTACGGCTGCTGCCAGCATGAAGGTTCCCGCCTCGATCTGATCGGGGATTATGGAGTAGTGACAGCCGTGAAGCTTCTCAACACCTCTGATACGGATAACATCCGTACCTGCACCCTTTATGGATGCACCCATGCTGTTAAGGAAGTTGGCAACGTCAACTACGTGGGGTTCCTTTGCTGCATTTTCGATATATGTCTGACCCTCTGCCATTACGGAAGCGAGCATTACATTTATTGTGGCACCTACGGAGACCACATCAAGATAGATATGGCTTCCCTTAAGTTTCTCGGCATCGGCTACGATACAGCCGTGCTCGATATCAACCTTTGCACCAAGAGCCCTGAAGCCCTTTATGTGCTGGTCGACGGGGCGGCTTCCGATGTTACATCCGCCGGGAAGAGCAACCTCTGCGTTTTTATATTTTCCAAGCAGGGCTCCCGCAAAATAATAAGAGCCTCTGATCTTCTTTATGCTGTCAATATCAAGTAATGTGGTGGAAATGGTGGAACCGTTGACCTTAACCGTGTGGCGGTCAACCTTCTCAACATAAGCTCCGATACTTCTCAAAGCATCAAGCATTACGTTTGTGTCCCTCAGATCCGGTACATTTTCTATTTCAACAGTCTCGTTGGCAAGTAAAGCTCCGGCCAGAATACCGAGTGCGGCATTCTTTGCGCCTCCTATCTCAACCTCGCCGACAAGGGGTGTTCCACCCTTGATAACGTACTGATTCATACTGCATCCATCCTATTTTATATGAAAATAACCGCAACAAAACAAACGGTTCTTCAATCGCATTAATACAGAAAAGATAACACAAAACCCCACCTTTGTCAAAAGTGGGGTTTTTGCATTAGTAACTGATGTAGTTAAGCGGGTTAACGGCTACACCGTTTATTCTCATCTCGAAGTGGAGGTGAGGACCGGTAGAAGCACCGGTATTACCGCTCAATGCGATCTTCTGTCCCTGGGATACATACTGACCCTTTGAAACCAGGATCTTACTTAAGTGAGCGTATCTCGTCTGACGTCCGTCGGGGTGGTTGATGAAGACTACGTAACCGTAACTGTTCATCCAT
Source organism: Lachnospiraceae bacterium (assembly GCA_016281385.1). Classification (GTDB taxonomy): domain Bacteria; phylum Bacillota; class Clostridia; order Lachnospirales; family Lachnospiraceae; genus UBA1258. The sequence goes on from JAEEIN010000072.1 coordinate 23,508, forward strand.
GCCGCATATGCAACCGTACCGCCGCAGGAAGCAACAACGCTGGTACCTACGGGAGTACCCCAGTCGATGGCCTTATGGTTGGATGTCATACCTCTCATTGTGGAGGTTCTGTATCCGAATCCGCTGGTAATGCGTCCGCCGGAGATAGGCTTAATGTATGTAGGAGGTATCTTTGTACCCTTTTCAACGATCTTGGGAACGGCTTCGGCGATTATCTCCTCCTTGACAACGGAGGTGCTCACCACGTCACCGTTTAAATAGCTTGTTTTTTCAACTGCCTTGTGATAACCGGACTGAGGCTGCTGGAGCGTTACCTCCTGAGTGGTGTACCAGTCATCGTTGTAGACATAGATTATATCCGCTTCGTAGGTTCCTTCGTAATAAGAAAGCTCGTCCCTTGTTACGCTGAGCTCGGGCTGGGGAACCGTAATGGTAAGTTCGTCGCCCACACGGATTATGGAGCGTTCGTTTTCAAGTGATTCGTTGAGCTCTATAAGTTCATCAACGGAGATCCCCGTCTTGGAAGCGATACCCGAAAGCGTATCACCGGAAACAACCTCGTAGATCGTCTTCGCTTCCTTATCCTTTGTAACATCTTCAATGGCGGTTTCAAGCTTCGTTACCTGCCTTGTGGGAAGGTAAGACTCTACGATCTCCACCGCATTGTCAAAGCCCATTTCGGTGATACCGTAATCGAAATCATTAAAGCCGGGCTCTATCTCTATCTCTATGGAAGCAAGGACATCGTCCAGTGCTTTGAACATTCCGTCGCTGGTGAAATAATCCTCAGCGGTAGTGGCCTTCACAACCTCTTCGGTCTCAAAATTGTTTTTGATGACCGGTTTCAAAACGGATAACTCACGCTTGGTATCGGCAACAAGGTCAACTCCGAATTTGCCCTGAGTGTCATACTTGTGCAATGAAGCTTCAAGCAAAGAAACAACATCCGCAGCGGTTGATACATTGACCATATACTCATCGATCTTGACCGTGTATGCATGCTGCATGGTGGATACGGTGGAACGTTCATATTCCGCAACGATATTGTTAAGTACCGTTTCCTTATCGTCCGCATAGCCTCGCAAGATCTCGTAACCCTCGACCTTTACATCCGCTTCAACAAAGACCATGTCATCGCTTTCCGATGCAAGCTTTCTTCTTGCCGCGATAAGAAGTTCGTCCGCGGTGGCCTCATCGTCCACGGTTCCCATGTCATTTCCGTTTATATACAGTCTGAAGATGTTAAAGCCCTGGCTCTTGTAGCGCTCCACATTCGGAATAAAGAACGCGGCAACTATCAGAGCAAGGAAAGCAACTTTCAAATATGCGATTTTACACTTTTTAAAATATCTTGAAATAAAAACCATTTATCCTTACCCGAGTTCATGCCCCTCATGTACTCTTCAACTGATTCATTGTAGCAACAAACCGCCTTTCGGTCAAGGCGAGCGTAAATTCGTGCCCTTCACCACCGCATCCCTTCCGTACTTTTCCTTAATGGAAGCAAGGGCTTCTTCCAGCTTCTTCTGTTTCTCCGTATCGTGAGGTTCAACGGTTGCTCCCCCGTCTTCAAAGGTATCGAAAAGACTGAGCTGAACAGGCTCGCTTTCATCTGTAAGTTTGGACGTTCTTATACCCAGAAGCCTTATGGGATCCTTGTTCCAAAGGTCGTCAAAAAGTGAGATCGCGGCTTCATGGATGGACTTTGCGGTGCAGACCGGGTCCCTTAACATCTTCTGTCTTGAAACACTTTTAAAGGTGGCGTATTTGATCTCCACGGTAACCAGAGAGGTCCTGAAGCCGTGTTTCTTAAGCCTTCCGGCAACGCTTTCGGAAAGATTCCCGAGAACCCTTACAGCCTCATCCCTGTCCGTAACATCATGATCCACGGTGGTTGAATTGCCGACGCCCTTCGTCTCCGGCGGCTCCGTAACAACAACGGAATCGTCTATACCGTTTGCAAAACGCCACAGAAGATCTCCGTGACTCTTAAGATTTGAATTAATGACATTCCTGTCAAAACAAGCGAGATCACCTATGGTCTCGATCCCCAGTTTTTTGAAGGTCACAACCGCACTCTTTCCGCAAAGAAACAGGTCTCCTATGGGAAGAGGCCACATCTTCTCCCTTATCTCGCTGCAGTAAAGGGTATGTGTCTTATCGGGCTTTGAAAAATCCGAAGCCATCTTGGCAAGGACCTTTCGGTCGGATATGCCCACGTTAACAGTGAAGCCGAAACGGGCATAAACTTCAGCCCTTATCATATCGGCACAGGCCTTCGGTGACTCATACATATGACTCACGGGAGTAAAATCCATGTAACACTCATCGACGCTTGCCTGCTCAATATCGGGAGAGATGGTTCGTAAATAGTCCATCAAGGCATGGCTCATCTCCCGATAGAACTCATGGTTCGCTTCAACATTTATCAAAGTCGGACATTTCCTGAATGCATTGACGATGGGCTCGGCGGTCTCGATCCCGTATTTCTTGGCGGGAATCGATTTCGCCAAAACAATACCGTGTCGTTTTTCCCTGTCACCGCCCACAATGGACGGTACGGTACGAAGGTCCACGGTATCACCCTGCCTTAACCTGTATATGGCACTCCAGCTTAAGAAGGCCGAATTTACATCGATGTGAAAAAAGATCCTGTCCATTTTTACAAAAAAAGGCGGGCAAAAGAATTTCCTTTGGCCCGCGCAGTGATCATTTCTTTTTTACGGAGTAACCGAACTTACCCAGTTCCTCGCCCAAAGTGTAGTACCTTCCGTGGGAGTAGGTTATGGGGTCACTCTTTTCAAAATGAAAAACATTCTTATCATCCATCAGGCTTTCATCCGCATGGACCGCAACCACTTCACCGTAGAATATGGTGTGGGAACCCAGGTCCTCGGTCTTTGTCACCCGACACTCGATGTTCACGGGGCTTTCCATGATGAGAGGTGCCTTTATGACACTGCACTCTCCCGGGGTAAGACCCGCTTCTTTCCATTTATCAACATCACGTCCGCTCTTTACGCCGCAAAGATCTGTCGCACGCACAAGGTCTCTGTTGGTTAAGTTAACGCAGAACTCCCCGGATTCCATGAGCATTTCGTAGGAGAACCTGGACTTGCGCACAGATATCGAGACCATGGCGGGATCTGAATTGATGGTCCCTGCCCAGGCTATGGTGATGATGTTTGTTTTTCCTGAATTATCCCGAAGGGACACCATTACCACCGGAAGGGGGTAAAGCATGTTGCCGGGTTTAAAATCAACTTTGGCCATATCAGAACAGTTTAACTCCGAAAACATTTACCGCAGTCAAAAGAGCAGTAGCAAGAAAAGTAAGTCCGCTGAAAACAAGAGCGATGATGGCGATGGGCTTGATACCTTTTACCTTCTTCTTAAGCTCTGCATTCTGAGCGGCGAGGGTTTCGGTCTGAGCCTTTAACTCCTCAACCACTGCTGCCTGAACGTTTCTGTAAACGCGGACATTCTCTTTGTGAATGAATTCCTCCTGCTCCTTTAATAAAGAAGAGGTGCTCTCGGCGCTTTGAGATACGGAGTCGCTTATCTTCTGTATATCTTCGGTATAATCCTTACCTGCGCCGTCGGCTCTGTATGCGTCAAGTTTCTCGATACTTGCCTGAACAAGCTGGGCAGTCATTTCGTTGGTCTCAACACCCTTTAAGTTAAGGCGTCTTACCTCGGAAAGAATGTTTTCATATTCTTTAACCGTTTCCTTGGCAGCCTCAAGTTCCCTTGCCTCCGCTTCGGAATTTGCGCGGATCACGTCCTGAGACCCGAACTTCTGCGCAAGTTTATCCATAAATCCGTCCATTGTTTTTCCTCCGAACACTATTCTTCTTTATTCTTACCCGCCGCTTCAAGCTTGCGGACTTCCTCATTTAAGGACAGCATTCTGTCATCAAGAAGGGAGACCATGCTTGCGCAGGCTATGAGTTCGTCCCTGATGTAATCGGGAACGTTTCCTTCGAACTTGTAGTTTATCTTGTGTTCAAGACTTGCCCAGAAATCCATGGCTACGGTCCTGATCTGTATCTCCACCATGGTATCAACGATCCGGTCCGACAAAAAGATGGGAACCGTGACGATCATGTGGTAACTCTTGTAGCCCGAGGGCTTGGGATTACTGATGTAATCCTTGACCTCAATTACCTTTATGTCCGACTGGTTCGAGAGCATTTCCGCGATCCTGTAGATATCGCTGGTAAAGCTGCAGATAACGCGGATCCCTGCGATGTCGTTCACATATGCGACCATATTCTCAATGGTGGATTCTTTTCCGTATTTTTTAAGTTTCTTAACGATGCTTTCGGGAGTTTTCAGCCTTGCCTTGATATGTTCAATGGGGTTGTACTGATGAACCTGCTGAAATTCATCGTTTAAGATCTCGAATTTTGTATTGATTTCCTTAAGCGCCGACCTGTATACCAGGGTCAGCTCATTCCAGGTATCGACCTGGTTTGTTTCTGAATAAGGTTCCATTTCTCCCCCGGAATTATCTGTAGTATGATGCAACGCACCAAAATAAATATAGCACATCAATATAAAAAAGTAAAACAAAGGGGCATATCTGCGCGAATTGTGATATCATCTCTTTGAAGCTTTTACGGGAGGATACAAAAATGCGCATCTGGGCAAAAGAATTCAAAGACAATCACATGCTCCGCGATATGACGGTTGAGGATCATTCCGATCTGACCAGAACAAAAAAGGTCTATGCCGCCATAGATAAGATCTGCGTTGAATTCGACCTGTCCCACCCCATCTGGCTTGAAAAGAACATAAAAGAGTTTAAGAAGAACGCAAAAACAAGATTTACAGGCGATTCCTTCATCGACTCCGTTCCCTTTGATTTTTTAGAGATCCAGGTCCTTGAAGAAGATCTTTAAAAAAGTCCCCGAGCCTTTCGGTCCGGGGACTTCGTGTTTTTAATAGCCTTCAGGGTTGTTCTTCTGCCAGTTCCAGGAATCTGCGCACATCTCTTTGATGCCGTACTGCGCTTCCCAGCCAAGCTCCTCTTTTGCCTTTGCGGCACTTGCATAGCAGGTGGCGATGTCGCCCGAACGTCTCTCGCCGATGACGTAGGGGATCTTCACTCCGCTTGCTTCTTCAAAGTTCTTAATGATATCAAGAACACTGTAGCCCACACCCGTTCCCAGATTGTAGATCTTAAGGCCTGCTTTTTCCTTGATCTTGTTAAGGGCCTTAACATGTCCGATGGCAAGGTCCACAACGTGGATATAATCTCTGACACCCGTTCCGTCGGGAGTATCGTAGTCGTTTCCGAATACGGTAAGGTGATCTCTCTTGCCAACCGCAACCTGCGTGATGTAAGGCATCAGGTTGTTGGGGATACCGTTGGGGTTCTCTCCGATGGTGCCGCTCTTGTGAGCACCGATGGGGTTAAAGTAACGAAGAAGGATCACATTCCATTCGGGATCTGCCTTCTGGATATCCATAAGGATCTGCTCAAGCATGGACTTGGTCCAGCCGTAGGGGTTTGTGCACTGTCCCTTGGGGCATTCCTCCGTGATGGGGATGAATGCGGGATCGCCGTAAACCGTTGCGGAAGAAGAAAAGATGATGTTCTTAACCCCATGGTTTCTCAGCACATCCACAAGTGTAAGGGTACCGGCGATATTGTTCTCGTAATATTCCCAGGGCTTTGCAACGGATTCGCCCACTGCCTTAAGTCCTGCGAAGTGGATGCATGCGTCCACTTTTTCTTTATCCAGTATCTCGTTCATCTTTGCGCGGTCAAGAATGTCGGCCTCGTAAAAAGGAACGTCCTTTCCCGTGATCTTTGCCACTCTCTTAAGTGACTCGGGATTTGAGTTCGAAAGGTTATCAACTACCACTACATCGTAGCCTGCGTTCTGCAGCTCTACCACTGTGTGCGAACCGATATATCCGGCACCGCCTGTAACAAGAATCTTCATGTCCTGTCCTCCATTTGCTGTTTGTTATCGGTGAAACCAAAGTGTATTACAAAAAAGTGTGGATATCAAGAATGATTCTCTTATGAAAATCTTAAGTTGCTTACATGTCGTATTTGATCTTGTCAGCCACATTTATCTCGCTTCCCAGCTGGGTTTCCATAAGAACAAGCTTCGTGCGGGCTATGACGGTATGTTTTGTTCCTGCGGGGATCTTTACCACATATCCCGGCCCCACATTGGTGGCACCGCCGTTTATTATCACACTTCCGCAGCCTTCGATCACTGTCCAGACTTCGTCCCTGTGCTCATGGGAATGATAGTTCATCTTATGTCCGGGAAGAAGGGTAACCTTGATGGTAAGGCTTTCTTTTTCCACGTCTATGACTTCATAGCTTCCCCAGGATTTCTCCGCATACTTTACAGGCTCGTCAAGTGTCTCAACAAGGGGCTTCATGTAGCTTGAGCCGTGCTTATCGGAAACAAGGATACCGTCGGCGCTGGCGGCTACCACCATATCCTTTAATCCGATCCCCAGAACCGGTATGTTGAGTTCGTTGATTATGTGAGTGTTCTCACAGGAATCGTCCATAAGGACCTTGCCGATGGAGGTGGTTTCCATGGCTTCGGTAAGGGTGTTCCAGGTTCCGAGATCCTTCCAGGTTCCGTCGAATATAAGGGCCGAGATCTTCTCTTCTTTTTCCACTACTGCGTAGTCGAAGCTGATCTTCGTAACCTCAGGATACTTTGCCTTAAGATCCCTGTAATCGCTGAAATCTATGAGGGAATGGGCCTTCTTTAGGATGTAACCCAGTTTAAAAGCAAATACACCGCCGTTCCAGAGGGCACCCTCGGCAAGATACTTCTTTGCCGTGGTAAGATCGGGTTTCTCGCGAAAACCGGTGACCGCACCGGAATCATCCGTAAGGATGTAGCCGTACTTCTCGCTGGGATATGAGGGCTTTATTCCCATGAGATATATGTTTGAAGAACCAAAGCTTACTGCATCGCCCATTCTTTTTATGGTCTCAAAGTAGCCCTTCTCCACAAAGGGGTCTACGGGACAGACCACCACCGGATCGTCTTCCTTAACGGAAAGTTCGTCCTTTAAATAGCTTGCGGCCAGGGCTATTGCCGGGAAGGTGTCCCTTCTTGCGGGTTCGACGCAGACCGACACATTGTCGCCCAGCTGATTCTTTATGGCGGAAACCTGACTCTTACCAGTTGCGATGGTGATGGTGGCATCGGGCATCGCTTCCTTTATCCCGCGATAGATGCGCTCAACCATTGATTCGTATTCATCGCCGTTTTCGCCGGCTTCCTGCTTCTTAAACAATTTCAAAAACTGCTTGGAACGGATCTCGTTTGAAAGAGGCCAGAGTCTCTTTCCCGATCCGCCGGACAGAATAACAATATTCATACATATCCCCTTTATCAGATATTGAGGCCCTTTGCCTCGTCGCAGCCAAGAACCAGGTTCATGCACTGCATTGCAGCGCCGGAAGCACCTTTGCCAAGATTGTCAAACTGGGAAGAAACAACAATACGTTCCTCATTTCCCGTAACAAAGATCTTAAGTCCGTCATATCCCGAAAGAGAATTGCCGGCGATGAAACCGGTGGTGCAGACGGGATCGTCAAGAGGAGCCACAGAAACAAAACGGCTTCCTTCATAGAATTTAACGAACATCTCATGGATGCTTTCAACCGTTGCATCCTTCTTAAGCATATCCGTATACATGGGAACGCTTACAACCATTCCGCTGTAATAATCGTCAACGATGGGAGAAAACAGGGGTACCCTGTCAAGTCCGCAGATCGCCTTCATTTCCTTTAAGTGCTTATGCTTCTGGGAAAGGGCATACTCTCTGGGAGCGAAAAGCTCGTCTGCCTTGTTCTCGGCCTCATACGCTGCGATCATCTTCTTTCCGCCGCCGCTGTAACCGGTGAGGGAAAAGGCGCTTACGGGGTAATCCTTCGGCATTATTCCTTCCGAAACGAGAGGATAAACAAGTGAAATAAAGCCCGTTGCGTGACAGCCCGGAACTGCGATGCGCTTTCCGTTTACGATCCTGTCACGATGCTCCTTTGAAAGCTCGGCAAAGCCGTAAGCCCATCCTTCCTCCGTTCTGTGAGCGGTGGAGGTGTCTATGATCACCACATTTTCATTCTCAACCAGGCTCACCGACTCAATTGCCGCCGCATCGGGGAGGCAGAGGAAAGTGATGTCCGATGAATTGATGAGTCGCTTTCTTTCTGCGGGATCCTTTCTGAGTTCCGGATCTATCTTAAGGATCTCAACATCGTCTCTCTTTTCAAATCTTTCAAATATGCGAAGGCCCGTGGTACCTTCGCTTCCGTCTATGAATACTTTGGTCATGGCTTCTCCCGTCTTTGTTTTTCGTTAATTTTATTCTTAAAAGCCCGTGTTTGCAAGGCTAAAACAGTTCCTTTAAGTTAAGGGAAGCGGCGTAGATCTCCTTCTTTCCCGCCTCGATCCCCTTGTCCGCCGCAAGTGCGGCAATGGCTTCCTTCATGGTGCAGCCGTTTTTCACGATATAGTCCACCAGCAGAGCCTCCAAAGATACGGCATTGTCCCCATCTTCCGGCTCCCGTGTTGTTTCTCCGGGATCATAATAGAACAACAACGCGTACTCCCCCTTCTCGGCATTGGGATTGGCTTCAAGTTCCGCAAGGACTTCCGCGGGAGTGCCTCTGTAGATGCGCTCGTGGGCCTTGGTAAGGTCGTTGCACAATGCCGCCTCAGCCGTGGGAATTTCGTCGGCTATGATCTTCATGGTATCCTTTATGCGCTTGGGGGATTCGTAGAAGATGTAAAGGTCCTTGTCCGCGTTCTTTATCCTGTCGGTGATGGCAAGGGCATCCTTCTTCTCCCTGGGGAAAAAGCCCATGAATCTGAAGGTATCGGCGCAAAGGCCGGAAGCGGATACCGCCGTTACAGCTGCGCATGCCCCCGAAACGCCTATGACCTGTACACCGGCCTTTGCTGCTGCCTTTATTAGCACATATCCCGGATCGTTTATGCAGGGAGTGCCCGCGTCGGAAACCACTGCGATATTCTTTCCTTCAAGGAGCTTCGAAAGAAGGCCCGAAACCGCGGTATGCTCGTTGAATTTGTGGTTCGCCGTCATGGGAGTGTGGATGTCAAAATGGGCAAGGAGTTTCATCGTGTTTCGGGTATCCTCCGCCGCTATCAGGTCCACGTCCTTTAACACCTGTATCCCTCGGGGCGTCATGTCATTTAAATTTCCTATCGGTGTTGCCACCACATATAATATTCCTGCCATAAAGTGCCTCTTGTTGTTTCCGTTTCTTCTACTATAACCACAGTCAGCAAAACAAACAAGATTTCGGTGCAATATTCATTACTTATTTCAATTGACAAACGGTTTTCGCGAAATAAAATTATAGATGCAGTCTATTTAATAGCAAAAAACTATTTAGGAGGAATTTTTATGAAGTACAGTATTGAGGGCGAACCCTTACCCGTTGTCATCTGCGAAGTTGAAGCAGGCGAGACTCTTATCACCGAGAAAGGCGCTATGAGCTGGATGACACCCAACATGAAGATGGATACCACTTCCGGCGGCGGAATCGGTAAGATGCTCGGCAGAGCTTTCTCAGGTGAAAGCTTATTCCAGAACAAGTACACCGCTGAAGGCGGAAACGGAACCATCGCATTCGCATCAAGCTTCCCCGGATGCATCAGAGCATTCGAGATCGCTCCCGGACAGGAGATCGTTGCGCAGAAGTCCGCATTCCTTGCATCTTCCGCGGGTGTTGAGCTTTCCGTATTCTTCCAGAAGAAGTTAGGCTCCGGTTTATTCGGCGGCGAAGGCTTTGTTATGCAGAAGCTTTCAGGTCAGGGAACCGCTTTCCTTGAGTTTGACGGATATATCAAAGAGTATGAATTACAGGCAGGTCAGAGCATGGTTGTCGACACAGGCTATCTTGCAGCAATGACCGGCAGCTGCACAGTTGACGTTCAGACCGTTCCCGGCCTTAAGAACGCTCTTCTCGGCGGCGAAGGACTCTTCAACACGGTTGTTTCCGGTCCCGGACGCATCTGGTTACAGTCCATGCCCGTATCCGCTCTTGCAAGCGCACTTATTCCTTTCTTACCTACTTCAAGCAAGTAATGTAAAGCGGCATAACATTAAAGAGGCCACGCTCGGTGATAATCTCACTCGAGCAGGCCTCTTTTTTATATTCTTTCCTTATAAAATAAATGTGCGGCATTTTCGCCATTCAGCCAAATGCCATTCAGCCCCGAATTGATGGCCCCCATGTAGTCATTTTCGTAGCTGTCACCCAGCATCACCGAGCGGGAACGGTCCAGCCCGTGCTTGTCGACAAGAGCGGTGAAAAAGGCTTTGTCCGGTTTCATGCATCGAAAGTCCGAGGAAATGAGATAATCGTCCACCATTTTATCAAGGCCGAAATCCAGGATCTCGTAAAGAGTGTAGGAGCGCTGGGCATTTGAGAGGATAAAGGTTTTCTTGCCCAGATCATGCAGCTTCTTCAAGAATTCCGGAACACCCTCAAACAGCCGACGGTAATCCATGGAAGCTTCTCTAAACTTATATGAGATCTCAAAGAGTTCTTTTTCAGGGATCTTCGGATTTCCGTAAGAAGAAAACAGTTCGTCATATACTTCCAGAATTTCGATCTCGGGATAGTCAAAGGGGGTGGGTCGCAGCCTGTACTCCCTGTCCTTGTCAAAGAATTCCTCTCTGAAATCGGCAAGGGGCGGATGCTTTATGCCACGAGCGTCCAGCACTTTAAGCCATTTTATCCACGTTTCGTCACAGTGCTCATCCGTGTGGATGTCTATAAGCGTTCCGTAAAGATCGAATATGTAATTGTCAAAAGAAAAAGTGTTGTCCATGAGCAGATTGTATCATATGGGAAAAATGTGGCAAGAAAATCTTCATCACTTTAACTCTCTATCTTGACAAAGTAAAGAGCGTTTACTAAACTGATTTTGACAAGGCTGTCACGGGAAAGGGATTTCTGTGACAGTTTTTTACAATCAAAAACTTGGAGGGAATTTTTATGAAAAAGAAATCAGCTTTGATCGCCCTGATCATCTTTGCTGTAATGGTAGCACTGATCGCCGGGGTAAACGCCGCAGGCGTTGAATTTGCAGGCTCCTTCTGGGCACTGGTTCCGCCCCTTGTAGCCATCGTCCTTGCGCTGATCACCAAGGAAGCTTATTCTTCTTTGTTCATCGGTATCGTACTCGGTGCTCTGATGTCTGCAAAGTGTAACTTCCTCGGAACCATGGACAAGCTCACGGTTGATGCTCTGAGCACAGCCATTGCAGATAATGCGGGCATTTTGCTGTTCCTGGTGATCCTCGGGATCGTGGTTGCACTGGTAAACAAGTCCGGCGCGTCAAGAGCCTTCGGTGAGTGGGCCCAGACCCATATAAAAACAAAGACCGGTGCCATGCTCGCAACTTTCTTACTCGGCGTTCTGATCTTTATCGACGACTACTTCAACTGCTTAACGGTAGGTTCAGTAATGGCTCCCGTTACCGATTCCAAGAAGATCTCCCGTGTTAAGCTTGCTTATCTCATTGATGCAACGGCTGCTCCGGTCTGCATGATCGCTCCCATATCTTCATGGGCTGCAGCGGTTTCCGGCTGTGTTGAAAGCGAAAAGTATTCGGGAATCGAGCTTTTTGTTCGTGCGATCCCTTATAACTTCTATTCCATCTTCACTCTTGTATTTGTGATCATGATTGCGATCCTCGGTTATGACTATGGTAAGATGGCAGACTTTGAGATCAAAGCACAGAAGGGTGATCTCGGAATCCTCGAGGTTGCATTAAACGACGAGAAGCAGGAAAGAAAGCTGGAAGAAGAAGGACCTGCGGATCCCAGACGCGGAAAGCTTTTCGACCTTATCATTCCCATTGTTGTTCTTATAATCCTCTGTGTATGGGGACTTTTAAAGAACGGTTTTGACGCACTCGGAGAAGAAGGCGGCAGCTTCATCGATGCATTCTCTTCAACCGACGCTTATGTCGGACTTCCCTGGGGAAGTATCCTGGCACTTGTTGTGATCATCCTTTATCTTGTAATAAGAAGAGTAGTTACTTTCGAAGAAGCAATGGAATGTATTCCCAAGGGCTTCGTTGCAATGGTTCCCGCCATTACCATCCTTACCCTTGCAACTTCCTTAAAGAGCATGACAAATGCTCTCGGAGCTTCCGAATTCGTTGAAAGCGCAATGAGCAACGCAAAGGGACTTCAGTGGGCACTTCCCGCCATCGTCTTTGTTGTTGCCTGTGTCATCGCTTTCGCAACGGGAACTTCATGGGGAACCTTCGGTATCCTTATCCCCATCGTTTCCGCTATATTCCCGGAAACCTCAAGCCTCTTCTTTGTAGGCATTTCAGCGTGTCTTGCAGGTGCTGTATGCGGCGACCACTGCTCACCCATTTCCGACACGACCATCATGTCATCCGCAGGTGCGCACTGTAACCACATCGATCACGTATCGACACAGCTTCCTTATGCAATAACGGTAGCGGCGATCTCCTTCGTGGCATATCTGTTCGCCGGAATCCTTGATAAGGCAGGGGTTACATGGCTTTCGATCCCCATCGGTATCGCCATGACAGTCATCTTCCTTCTTGTGATGAAGCAGAAGTACGCAAAAGCCGAATAAAGTGGACTTTTAGCAAAATAAAGTGTATTATCAAGTGGCAGGCGCATTTGCATCTGCCACTTTTTGTATGGAGAAATCGCCATGAAGATAATGCCCAACCGGATGGACCGGGGCTTTGAAATGTATAAAGAAGAATTTGAGCAGAAGGCTCTTGAGGTACTGCGCTCGGGCTGGTATGTACTTGGCAAGGAGGTTTCTTCTTTCGAGGAGGAATTTGCCGCATATGTGGGTGCAAAATACTGCGTAGGCCTTGCATCGGGACTGGATGCTCTTCAGCTTGCTTTCAGGGCATTGAATATCGGCGAAGGCGATGAAGTTCTCGTACAGGGCAACACTTACATAGCAAGTGTCATGGGTATAACGATGAACAACGCAACTCCCGTTATCGTTGAACCCGATGAATATTATCAGATAGATACGACGAAGCTTGAGGCGGCACTTACCGAGAGGACAAAGGCGGTTCTTGTTGTTCATTTATACGGCGAGAATGCCAAGATGGATGATATCCTTTCCTTTTGTAAGAAGCACGATCTTAAGCTGGTTGAAGACTGTGCCCAGAGCCACGGCTCTGCCTTTAACGGGCAGATGAGCGGCACATTCGGCGATGTGGGTTGTTTTTCCTTCTATCCTTCGAAGAATCTGGGAGCCTTCGGCGACGGCGGAGCCATTGTCACAAATGATGAGGCCATCGCTAAGGAGATCAGAATATTAAGAAATTATGGCAGTGAAAAGCGCTATTATTTTAAGGAAGTTGGTTTAAACTCAAGACTTGATGAGCTGCAGGCAGGTCTTTTAAGGGTAAGGCTTAAGCATCTTCCGGAGCTTACAAAGGAAAGGGAGAAGATAGCGGCCGGATATCTGGAACGCCTGAACAATCCCCTGATCACCCTTCCCAAGCAGCGCGAGGGTGCAACCTGCGTATGGCATCAGTTCGTTATCAGGTGTGACAGCCGTGATAAGCTTATAGAATATCTGAATGAGCGCGAGATCGGGACCATAATTCACTATCCCATCCCGCCCCATCTTTCGGAAGCATACCGGTATCTCGGCTTTAAGGAAGGGGATTTCCCCATCACCGAGAAAATGGCCGGAGACGTTCTTTCCATTCCCATGTATAACGGAATGACGGAAGAAGAACAGGATTACGTTATTGAAGCACTTAACGCATATCGCGGATAGGAGTTTTTTGTGAAGAAGATCGAAGAAATGGTAAAGATCCTCGAATTCCCGGATCTTGGGGATGAGAGGGGCAATCTTGTTGTTGTGGAAGGTGAAGGCTTCGGCGCTCCCTTTGACATCAAGAGAGTTTTCTACATATACGGTTCCGACTCAACTGTCGTAAGGGGCCAGCACGCAAACAGAAAAACGGAGTTCGTCCTTATCAACGTTGCGGGAAGCAGCAAGGTTAAGGTCAACAACGGTCAGGAGACCGTGATCTACGAGCTCAACCGTCCGAGAATGGGGCTTTATCTGCCCACCATGCTTTGGAAGGATATGTACGATTTTTCAAGCGATTCCGTTTTGCTTGTTCTTGCCAGCGAGCACTACGACGGAACCGAATATATCAGAGATTACGAGGAATATAAGAAAGAGGTTTTAAAGCTTAAAGATGAGTAAGATTTCAATCGTTGTACCCGTCTATTACAATTCCGACACCCTTGACATGTTATATGCGGACATGAAGGAGAAGATCCTTCCCACACTTGGCGATTACGAGATCGTCTTTGTGGATGACGGTTCAGGGGATAATTCCTGGGAAGTCATGAACAATATAAAGGCTCAGGATCCCAATGTTGTCTGCGTTAAGCTTTCAAGGAATTTCGGCGAACATGCAGCGCTCCTTGCGGGACTTTCAACCTGCACCGGTGACTGCGCCGTTACAAAACAGGCGGATCTTCAGGAGGATTCAACCATCATCCTTGAGATGTACGAAAGCTGGAAAAAGGGCAACAAGGTTGTACTTGCGGTAAGGGAAGAAAGGGATGAGAATCCCATCAAGGTATTCTTCGCCAACATGTACTATGCCCTGGTAAGAAAAACAATAAACAAGAACATGCCCAAGGGCGGCTGCGACTGCTACCTTCTTGACCGTCAGGTCATTGAGGTCCTTGAGCGTCTTGACGAGAAGAACTCCTCCTTAACTCTTCAGGTTCTCTGGGTTGGCTTTAAGACAGACAAGATCTACTTTAAGAGAAAGGATCGTGAAGTGGGCAAATCCCGCTGGACCTTATCAAAGAAGGTCAAGCTCGTAATGGATTCCATGATGAGCTTTTCCTATTTCCCCATCAGATGCATGACTGCCATCGGCTTCATATTCGATCTTCTCGCACTTATTCTTTTTGTTGACGTAGTTGTGGAATATTTCACGGCGGGAACGCCCATCGCGGGATGGTCATCCCTGATGTGCGTTGTTTTGATATCTGCGGGGCTTATAATCAGCTTCCTCGGAATTTTGGGAGAATACCTCTGGCGTACCCTTGATGCATCAAGAACGCGTCCTCCTTTCATCATCGACACCGTGAACAAGGGCGACAAAAAAGAGGACTGATCAGACCTTTTTCAGGTCATAAATGTCATCGAACTTAACAATCGTATTAACGATCTTGATGATCCGGGAATCCTCATCTATTTTGGAGAGGATTCCCGTTTTTTGTATATAATTTTCCTCAATGGAGCTGTAATAGATGCATTCCACCATATCTCCGCAGGAAAGCAGCGAAAAGACTTCGTCAAGCTCGTTTAACCTCTCCTCTGAAAGCTCCGTTCTCGGAACAACAATATGCTCCTTGGCCCTTAACGCTTCCTCGTAGCCTTTTAAAGCGGCGAAGGGCATGAACTGCTTGGCACGCATCTCACGGCTCATTTTAGGTCTCAGTGTGCTCATGACTTTCCTTTCTTATGGCCGCCAATCTGGCCGTTTCTTTCGATCATGGTTCCGCCCTGTTCCAGGTTCATTCCCTTTAGGATGGCATTGCTTCCGTATTTGTGCTTGATGGAGATCATGGCTTTCTGGATACGGTTTTCTTTTTCCTGTTCAACGGGATCCGTGAAAAGGTCGTACTGACGATAAGCTTCATCAACCACGTTGTTGTAGGCGAGCATGATCCGCCTGATATCATGGAAGGGGTTCTTGATCCGATCGTAAAGTTCAAGAACAAAAGGCACTATATATTTCGACGAGCTTGAAGCTACGGGAAGGTGCACACTTCCGTGGGCGGGCTCAAGGTTGATCCTGTTTGCATAGCCTAAGTGCAGAGTTATGGACTCGGTTATGAGGCCCTTGTCCACAAGATCAAGGCACAGCTCGTCCGCCATTTCCCCCACAACAAGGCGTCCCTCGTCATGGCCGTAATCCCTTGGAAGTACCTGACCGGAGGAAACGGAATTGCTCTTTGGACGGAAGGCCTTGATATCCTGTATCGTACAGGTTTCCCTGCCCCAGGCATGATCGATGAGAAGCTCCGCGTCAACTCCGAAAAGATGATAAAGAAGGTCCTCGTCCGCATGGGCGATCTCTCTCATGGTTTCAATACCGCTTTTCCTGAGCCTTTCCACCGTTCCCCGGCCGATGCGCCAGAAATCCGTCAGGGGCTTGTGATCCCAGAGTTTTTCGCGATAGGTTTCTTCATCCAGAATTCCGATATGATCCTCCACATGCTTGGCCCAGATATCCATGGCGATCTTGGCAAGGTACATGTTCGTTCCTATACCGCAGGTGGAAGTCACTCCGGAAACATCGAAAATGTCCTGCATGATGCGTTCCGCAAACTCCCTGGCGGTCATATCATACATCTTAAGATAATCCGTTACATCCATGAAAACCTCGTCGATGGAGTAAACGTGAATATCCTCTTTTGAAACATATTTAAGATAGACAGAGTAAATATCCGACGACACATCTATATATTTCTGCATCCTCGGCTCGGCCATTATGTATTCGATATTCTTGGGTATCTCAAATACCCTGCATCGCCC